>JBBQQX010000058.1:0-23127 GCA_038215405.1 Burkholderiales bacterium | reverse complement strand
GCTGTCCACACCGTATCTCTCTTTCATCAGCTTGTTGATGAAGCGCCATCCGATCGTGCTGTCATAGACCGTGTTGGAACGACTGAAGGCGGCTTCCATCTTGGGCATGACGAAGGGCGCGCGGCTCATGCTCTCCACGCCACCAGCGATCATCAACGTCGCTTCTCCCGCCTTGATGGCGCGGGCTGCGCTGCCCAAAGCATCCAGGCCCGACCCGCACAGGCGATTGATGGTGGCACCAGGCACTTCGAGCGGCAGGCCCGCCAGCAGGGAGGCCATGTGGGCCACGTTGCGGTTGTCTTCGCCGGCCTGGTTGGCACAGCCCAGGAGCACGTCGGTGACTGCCTGCCAGTCAACCGCCGCGTTGCGCGCCAGCAGCGCCCGCAGCGGGATCGCGGCCAGGTCGTCGGTGCGCACGCTGCTCAGGGCGCCCGCGTAGCGACCGAACGGAGTGCGAATGGCATCGCAGATGAAAGCTTGGCGCATGGCGATGATCCCTGGCAAAAAACCGCATTTTTACCCGATACCGCTACAGGCAGCTGCAAAGCGTGCGACAGGGCGCGACAATACAGCCCACTATGTTTTCACCCTCGCAAGCGGATGTCCGCCAATTTCTTTGTTCAATCTATGCCAAAGCCCAGGCCGGTCAGCCGATGGAGGCGATCGAAACACTCGCGAGTCTGTGGATGGATGAGCACCCCGAATACCACGCCGAGTTCGCGGATGTAGACGCTGCCCTGGCGGGGATGCAGGCGACGCAGGAAGGCCAGACCAATGCCTTTTTGCATGTGTCGATGCACCTGTCCATCAGTGAGCAGTGCAGCATTGACCAGCCGCGCGGCATTCGCCAGGCGGTGGAACTGCTCACGCACCGGCTCGATTCCTTGCACCTGGCGCACCACCAGGTGATGGAATGCCTGGGCCAGATGATCTGGGAGAGTCAGCGCGCCGGGTGTCCGCCCGATGGCGCGTCCTATATTGCCTGCGTGCAGCAGCGCGCCACGCGCGACTGACAGGGGGACGAAAAAAAAGCCGCTTGGACTCAAGCGACTTTTTGTGAGGCGCTGCGTCGTGTTACTTGAACTTGGCTTGCGGCAAAGTTTTGAGCACACCCGGCAGTGAGCTGACGTAGTTGGCCAGTTCTTTCAGTTCTGCATTCGAGAACTGCTTCGCCACGCTGCCCATGATCGGGTTGCCGCGGCCCCAGGTCGCCATCCCTTCGGTTTTGTAGGATTTGAGCGCGACAAACAGGTAGTCGGGGTGCTGGCCGGCGATTTTGGGGTAGCTGGGGTCAATCGGCTTGCTGAAGTTGTCGCCATGGCAAGACACGCAGTTGCCCTTTTGCAGCAACGCCGTGACTTGGGCCGAGCCCGCAGCAGCGGGGCCCGGAGTCGGTGCAGCGGCGGCCTTGTTATTCGCTTCATAATAAGCGGCGACATCGGCGATGTCCTTGTCGCTCAGGCCAGCTGCAATGCCGCGCATGGTGGGGTGCTTGCGATCGCCCTTTTTATAGGCGCTCAGCGCTGACACAATGTACTTGGCGCCCTGGCCGGAGATCATGGGCACCTTGTAGACCTCGGGAAAGCTGGACTGGTAACCTTTGATGCCGTGGCAGCCGATGCACATTGCAATTTTTTTCTCGCCAGCAAGCGCGTCACCTGTGAGGTCCTGTGCGAAGGCCGCAGAAGCCGTGGCACAGGCGAGCCACACGGCGGACAGGGACGACAGGTATTTTTTCATTTTGCAGGGACAATCAACCAAAGTTTGAGATAGATCAGAGAATTATTATATCGGTCAACTTTCTGTCGCCACACTGCACCCAACTCCAATCAAGTCACCACCATGAAATTTCGCGGAACCCAAAATTACGTCGCCACCCCGGATCTGATGCTGTCGGTCAATGCCGCCATTACGCTCAAGCGGCCACTGCTGGTCAAGGGCGAACCGGGCACCGGCAAGACCATGCTGGCCGAGGAGGTAGCAGGCGCCCTGAACATGCCGTTGCTGCAGTGGCACATCAAATCGACCACCAAGGCGCAACAAGGCCTGTATGAATATGACGCGGTCAGCCGCCTGCGCGATTCGCAGCTCTCCGGCATCGACGGCGGTGAACGCGTCAAAAACATTCATAACTACATCCTCAAGGGCGTGCTCTGGCAGGCCTTTACGGCGGACGAGCCGGTCGCCCTCTTGATTGACGAAATCGACAAGGCCGACATTGAGTTTCCGAACGACTTGCTGCGCGAAATCGACCGCATGGAGTTCTATTGCTACGAAACCCGTGAGCTGATCAAAGCCAAAAACCGGCCGCTGGTGTTCATCACCTCGAACAACGAAAAAGAATTGCCGGACGCCTTCTTGCGCCGCTGCTTCTTTCACTACATCAAGTTTCCAGATGCAGACACCATGCGCAGCATTGTTGACGTGCATTTTCCCGGTCTGAAGAAGGAACTGCTGAGCGCGGCCATGAAAACGTTTTATGACGTGCGCAGCCTGCCGGGCCTCAAAAAGAAGCCCTCCACCAGCGAGTTGCTGGACTGGCTCAAGCTGCTGCTGGCCGAAGACATTCCGCTTGACGTGCTGCAGACCCCGGCAGACAAGGTGGCAGTGCCGCCGCTGGTCGGCGCATTGCTCAAGAACGAGCAAGACGTGAGCTTGTTCGAAAAATTGGTGTTCATGCAGCGGCATAACCGCTGAAGCCCAGATTCAAAACCAGGAAATTGACCATGGCCTTCGTTGAACCTGTCACGCTCGCGGCACGCGGTATTGAATTGGCGCCGCTGGCATTGCTTCACGCGGATGGCTTGCGCGCCGCCGCCGCGGATGGTGAACTATGGAAAATTCGCGTCACCTCGGTGCCCGAGCCGGGGCAAACGCGGTCTTATATCGAGAATGCACTGGCGATGCGCGAGGACGGCAGTCGCTTTGCGTTTGCCGTCCTGGACGCGGACTCCCGCCGCGTGTTGGGCTGCACCAGCTACCACGACATCGTGCCCGCTGTGCGCCGCCTCGAAATTGGCTGGACCTGGTACGCCAAAAGCAGCCAGCGCAGCCATGTCAACACCACTGCCAAGTTGCTCCTGCTGACACACGCGTTTGAGGCTTTGAACTGCCAGGTGGTGGGCTGGCGCACCGATAATTTCAACTTTGCTTCGCAAGCCGCCATTGAGCGCCTGGGTGCCAAAAAAGACGGCGTACTGCGTGGCCACGCGCTGCGCCGCGACGGCACCATCCGCGACACCGTGATGTACAGCATGCGCAGCGGCGAGTGGCCCGAGGCCCGGGCGCAGTTGTTGTATTTGCTGGACAAACCGCGCGTTTGATATCTGTCGAACACGCACTCCCTAAAACACCCATGCTGATCGACTTCTTCTACACCCTGCGCGCGGCCAAACTGCCGGTCTCCGTCAAGGAATTTCTCACCCTGCTCGAAGCACTCAAGGAAGGCGTGGTTGGCCCCAACGCGTCCGAGCCGCAGAGCGCCGCCGAGTCCAGCGGCTACAAAATTGAAGATTTCTATTACCTGAGCCGCGCCACGCTGGTCAAGGACGAAAAGCACTACGACAAGTTTGACCGCGCCTTTGCCGCCTACTTCAAGGGCGTCGAGAGCATTGCCGACTTCACCAAAGAAGTGCCGCTCGACTGGCTGCGCCAGACGTTGGAACTCAACCTGAGCCCTGAAGAAAAAGCCGCCATCGAGAAAATGGGCTGGGACGAGTTGATGGAGACTTTGAAGAAGCGCTTTGAAGAGCAGAAGGAACGCCATGAAGGCGGCAGCAAGTGGATCGGCACCGGCGGCACCAGCCCGTTTGGCCATGGGGGCTACAACCCGCAGGGTGTTCGCATTGGTGGCGCTGGCAAAAACAAGAGTGCAGTCAAGGTCTGGGAGCAGCGCGCTTACAAGGACTATGACGACACGCAGGAACTGGGCACGCGCAACATCAAGGTCGCCTTGCGCCGGCTGCGCAAATTTGCCCGCGAAGGCCACGAGGAAGAGCTGGACCTGGACAACACCATCAAGTCCACGGCGGCCAACGCAGGCTACCTGGACATCAAAATGGTGCCCGAGCGCCACAACAATGTCAAAGTGCTGCTGCTGATGGACGTCGGTGGCACGATGGACGAGCACATTGCCCGGGTGGAAGAACTGTTCAGTGCCAGCAAGACCGAATTCAAGCACCTGGAGTTTTACTATTTTCACAACTGCGTTTATGACTTCATGTGGAAGAACAACCGGCGCCGCTTCAGTGAAAAGTTTGAGACCTGGGACATCATCCGCAAGTACAACAAAGACTACAAGCTGATCTTCGTTGGCGACGCCACCATGAGCCCCTACGAGATTTTGCAGCCCGGCGGCAGCGTGGAATACAACAACCAGGAGGCCGGCGTTGAATGGTTGGGGCGGCTGACCAGCGCCTTCCCCAAATTCGCTTGGATCAACCCCGAGCCGCAAGGCGTGTGGCAGTATCGCCAGAGCATCAGCGTGGTGCAGCAACTCATGAACCAGCGCATGTTCCCGCTCACGCTCAAGGGGCTGGAAGACACGATGCGACTGCTGACCAAATGAAACGGGCGCTCGCCGCCATGCTGGCAGCCGTGATGCTGGCGGGCGCTCCGGCGCTGTTAAGGGCGCAAGAGCCGGCGTTCAGCCCACCCGCTGCCGCGCCGACGGCCGATGTGCACCCTGCACCGGCGCAGCCGGCGTTCGAACTCACCATTGAAGCACCCGATGAAATTCGCGCGCTGCTCGGGCGCCACCTTGAACTCTTGCGTTACCGGGAATTGGCGGACCTGAGCGACAGCGAGCTGACGCGCTTGCTGCTCGATGCCGAAAAAAACGCCCGGGAACTGGTCGCCACGCTGGGCTACTTCTCGCCGGATATCCAGTTCGAGCAAAAAGCAGCCGCGAGCGACCGCGCCACGCGCCTGTTGACCTTGAGCGTTGTGCCCGGCGAGCCGACGGTGGTGGGTGAAGTCGAGGTCACCTTTGGCGGACCGATTGCTACCGAGCCGGCGGCTGAAAGGCAACGCCAGAAGATTGAAGACAACTGGTCATTGCGACCTGGCATGCGCTTCACCCAGGCCCGCTGGGCCGCCGCCAAGCAGCAGGCGCTGCGCCAACTCACCACTCAAAGCTACGCCACCGGACAGCTCGGCGTCACCTTGGCAGACATTGATCCGGTCGCCCGCAGCGCCCGTCTGAAGGTTACGCTGGAGTCCGGCCCGGCCTACCAGCTCGGTGCGCTGGTGATCAGCGGCCTGGAGCGCTATGACGCCGAACTGGTGACGCGGCTCGCGCGCCTGCCCGCTAACGCCAGCTACGACCAGGCGCAACTGGTGGCCGCCCAACAGCGTCTGGCGGACAGCGGCTATTTCGACTCGGCCTTTCTCTCCCTCGATACTTCGGGCGACCCCTCTAGCACACCGGTGCTGGTGCAGCTGCGCGAGGCGCGTCTGCAGAAGCTGGTGCTGGGCATTGGCGTCAGCACCGACGGCGGCGCCCGCCTGTCGGTCGAACACACGCACCACCAAGTGCCTGGTATCGGCTGGCGCGCTGTCAGCAAGCTGATGCTCGATCGCGAGACACGCTCGATCGGCACCGAGCTGACCTCGCGACCCGACGCGGACAACTGGCGCTGGGTCACGGCCGCCCAGCTGAAGAGACAAAATCTGGGCAGCTTTGACATCAACAGCCAAAACCTGCGCGCTGGCCGCAGCCAGATCGGGGAGCGAATAGACCGCAACTACTACCTGCAATACGACCGGGCTGACACCGCCAGCAGCGAGGCCACGGCACCGGCGACGGCATCCTCGCTGAGCGCCAACTACGCCTTTACCCTGCGCAACTTTGACAGTCTGCCCTTTCCCAACAGCGGCTGGGGATGGGGCGCGGAGGTGGGCGGCGGCAGCACGCTCGGCGCTCAGCGTGACTTGTATGGCCGCGTGCTGACGCGTGCGCTGGGCTATTGGCCACTGGGGCTCCGCGATGATGGGGCGGCAGGCACCGTGCGCGCTGGCCGCCTGGCGCTGCGCGCTGAGGCCGGTGCGGTGCTCGCCAAGGACGGCATCAACCTGCCCAGCACCCAACTGTTCCTGACCGGCGGTGACAACACGGTGCGGGGTTACGGCTACCGTGACATTGGTGTCACGCTGCCCGACGGACAAATTTCCCCGGGCCGCTACCTGGCGGTGGGCAGTGTGGAGTGGCAGCGCCCGATGGCGCGGGACGGCCGCTTGAGTGAATGGGAAAGCACCGTCTTCATCGACGCAGGCGGCGTAGCCGACAAGCCGGCCGAGCTGCGCGCCAAGGTCGGCGTCGGCGTTGGGGCGCGCTGGAAGAGCCCAGTCGGGCCGCTGCAGATTGACCTGGCCTACGGCGTGGCGGTCAAGCGCTTTCGCCTGCACCTGAACGTGGGCTTCAGCTTCTGATGAAGGCCCTGCGCATCAGCCTTTATCTGCTCGCCGCCACGCTCTTGGGGGCTTTGATGCTGGCAGGTGCGTTGTGGGTGTGGAGCGGTACTGGCACTTCTCTTGCGAGTTCGCTGGGTCAGCTGGCGCGCTACCTGCCCGCCGGGCAAACGCTGCAGGCCAAGGATGTCAGCGGTTCACTGCGTGGCGGGGGCAGCATCGGCTGGCTGCGCTGGCAGCAGGGCGAACTCAGCGTCGAGCTGGTTGACGTGACGATTGCCTGGTCGCTGCGTCCGCTCTTGGGCGGTGAACTCAGGCTTGGCCAAGTGGCCGCGCGGCGCTTGCGCATTGACGACCGCCGCCCACCTCCGGCGACTGCCCGCACATCGCCGACCAGCCTGCGCCTGCCCTTGAAGGTGGACGTGCCGTTCAGCGTACAGACGGTGGAATTCTCCGGCTCGGGCGGCTTGGCGCTTGCGGCCACCGGGCTCACGGGGCATTATATTTTTGATAGCTACTCACATAGGCTGGACGCGGGCCAGGTGCATATTTCATCTGGAAATTACCAGATCAGCGCCAAGGTGCAGGCCGAGGCGCCGATGGCCTTGTCGGTGCAGGTGGACGGCAGCGTGGCCACCCGCGTGCCATCGCGCGAGCAGCCGGTCATGGTGCAGGCCCATGCCACCCTCACGGGGGCGCTGGCCGGGCTTGATGCGGCGCTGGCATTGCAGGCCGAGCTGCTGCCGTCCTTGACGTCCGTGCCCGGCGCCAGCGTGCAGACGATGCAGGCCAACATCAAGGCCAGCATCCAGCCTTGGCAGTTGCAACCCGTCGCCAGCCTGGAGGCGCGCTGGCAGGCGCTGGACCTGGCCTCGTTGTGGCCGCAAGCACCGCTGACGCGACTCGGCGGCAGCGCCAGCGTCGCACCCAAGGGCGCAGGCTGGCAAGCGGGCCTGCAAGTCACCAACACGTTCAGTGGTCCGTGGGACCAGCAGCGCCTGCCGCTGCAGCAGCTCAATGCGAAGGTCGAGTTTGTGGACGGGCAATGGGCCGTCAAGTCGCTGCAGGCCAGCGGCGCCGGCGGCCGCATCGAAGGCCAAGGCGCGTTCACCGCTGCCACAAGCACCCCCAGCTCAACCCAGTGGCAGGGCAGTGCGACCCTGCATGGCATCAATACCGCGGCATTGGACTCGCGCCTGGCAGCCACCACGCTGGACGGCCAGTTGAGCGCCCAGCAGACGCCATCGGGCATCGCCTTCGATGCGCGCCTGCAACCCGCTGGCGGCAAGAGCGCGGCCGCCAAGACCGCTGTTCCCAAGAGCGCCGCGTCCAAGCTTGACGCCACAGTCAAGCGCACGCTGGCCGGTCTGCGTCTGCAAACCGTTCATGCGCAGGGCGTGTGGGCTGCGCCGACGTTGACGCTGGACACCTTGGCGGTGCAGACCGATGACGCGCAGCTGCAAGGCAAGTTGAGATTTCAGACGGTCAGTCAGGCGGCCGAGGGCCAGTTCACCTTGAGCGCGCCGGGCACCCAGGCTGCGTTGGCCGGGCACATGGCCAGCAATCGCGGCCAAGGCGAGTTGAGCGCGCACATCACGGATGCTGCACTCGCGGCGCGCTGGCTGGCCCGCCTGCCCGGGACCCCCTTGTTCTTAAGCCAGACCGCCGTGCAGGGCGCGGTTGATCTCACTGGTCGCTGGCAAGGTGGCTGGCAACAGCAAGGGCAGGGCTTGCAGATTCAGGCCAGCCTGCGCGCGCCCAAGCTTGACCTGCAGGGCGCAGGCCAACCCAAGGAGCCAGCCCTGCATTTGCGCGACTGGCAGGCCGACGTCTCTGGCACGTTGCGCGCCCTGAGCCTGTCAACGCGGGGCCAGGTGGAGACCGGCACGCAACGCATGCAACTACAGGCGCAGGCGCATGGCGGAAGGGTGGGCGAGGGCCTTTGGCAGGCTCGACTGGACACGGCGCAGGTGAGTGCGCAGGACAGCTTGAGGCCGGGCCTTTGGACTGTGCAGTTGAGCGACGGTGTCGGCTTCACCTGGAAGCAAAGTGGCAGCACCCACACGCTGGACACCACGGCCGGCGCGGCGCGTTTGACCGGCCCGGTGCCCGGCACGGCCGTGGTGACTTGGCAAGCGCTGCGCTGGTCGCAGCAAACGACCGGTACGACCGCGCGCACCGAATGGCGCACCCAGGGGCGGATCACCGACCTGCCGCTGGCCTGGCTGGACCTGCTCGGTCAAAGCCAAATGGCCAATCTCGGCCTGCGCGGCGATCTGCTGTTTGGTGGCCAGTGGGACGCCAGCAGCGCTGAGACGCTGCGCCTGCGCGCCACGCTGGAGCGCACCAGTGGTGACTTGCTGTTGCAGACCGATGGCTCCGCCAGCAGTACCGTGCGTGCGGGGGTTCGCGCCGCGCGGCTGGTGGTCACGAGTGAGGGGGATCGGTTTGTTGCCAGCCTGAACTGGGACAGCGAGCGCGCCGGTCAAGCTCAGGCTGAGTTCAGCACGCGCCTGCAACGCCGGGACGGCGGCTGGACCTGGCCCGCAGATGCCGCGCTGGCCGGCAGCTTGAAGGCCCAACTGCCCCCTGTCGGGGCCTGGTCGCTGCTGGCGCCGCCGGGTTGGCGACTGCGTGGCACGTTGGAGGCCGACGCGGTGCTGTCGGGCACGCGCGCCGCGCCGCTTTGGCGCGGCAACCTGTCGGCGCAAGACCTGGCCGTGCGCTCGGTGGTCGATGGCATTGATTTCAGCCATGGTCGGCTGCGAGCCAGCTTGCAGGGGCAACGGCTAAATATTGATGAATTCACCCTGCAGGGGACGGGCGGTGCCAGCGGCGGCCTGCTCTCGGCCACCGGTTCGGTGCTGTGGTTGCCAGCGACCGGACCGGACGCCAAGGCGCTTGGGCGTCTGCGCATGGAACTGGACGCCACGCTGTCGGCCTTGCGCGTGAGCGCGCGCACCGATCGGCGCTTGGTGGTATCGGGCAAGCTGTCCGCGCGCCTGCTTGATGCCAAGTTGGCGATTCGCGGCAACCTCAAGGCGGATTCGGCCCTGTTTGTGCTGCCAGAGGAAACGGCGCCGCAGCTTGGCGGCGATGTGCTGGTGCGCGGGCCCGCCAAAATTCAGGCAGACACGCCCACAGCCGCGGCGACCAGCGCTTCAAAGGCCACGCCAGACCAGCGCTTGGTGCCCGACGTAGCGATCACGCTTGACCTCGGCCCCGACTTTCAAGTGCGTGGGCGTGGGCTGGCCACCCGGCTGGAAGGTAGCCTGGAACTGCGCAGCGCTGGGCGTGACCTGACCCCAAGCTTGAGCGGCGCGTTGCGCACGGTGCGCGGCACTTACCGTGCCTATGGCCAGCAGCTTGCCATTGAACAAGGTGTGCTGCGCTTCTTTGGCCGGTATGACAACCCGGCGCTCGACATTCTGGCGATCCGGCCTAACCTGCAACAGCGCGTGGGCGTGCAGATCAGCGGGACCGCGCTGTCCCCGGTGGTGCGGCTGTATGCCGAACCCGACCTGCCCGAGTCCGAAAAGCTGGCATGGCTGGTGCTCGGGCGCTCGGGCGCCAGTGGTGGCGCCGAGACGGCGATGCTGCAGCAGGCCGCACTGGCGCTGCTCGGCGGCAATGAGAAAGGCATCTCCAGCGGTCTGGCACAGGCCTTGGGGCTGGACGAACTGTCGATCAGCGGCGGTGCCAGCACCAATGGCAGCACCGGGGGGGCCACGGTGACGCTGGGCAAGCGCCTGTCACAGGATTTCTACGTCACCTATGAGCGCAGCCTGGCGGGCACGTTGGGCACGCTCTATATCTTTTATGACCTGTCGCGCCGCTTCACCCTGCGCGCGCAGGCCGGCGAGCAAAGCGCCGTGGACCTGATCTTCACGCTCCGCTATGACTGAAGCTTGCGGGCCGCTGCCCCGTACAATGGCGCGCCTAGCCGCCGTAGTTCAATGGATAGAACGGGGACCTCCTAAGTCTCAAATATGGGTTCGATTCCCGTCGGAGGCACCAAGCGGCCATTTTTTTGATGTCTCATCAGCACTCAAGCGCCGCACGTTATTTACCATGGCGGGTTTTTCTGTGGCCTCAAACGGTTTCACCGGATAATAGGATCCACCAACACTCTTCGGCAGTACCCTTCCATGAAAACCAATCCAAAAGCGAATGTGGCGAATCACAGCGAGCCGGTCAAGGCGTTGACCAAAGTGCTGGGCCAAACCAAGCTAGTCAAGGTCTTGGTGGATGAGGCCGCGCAGGATCTGTCTTCGGTCAACTCGGTTTTGAAGCAGGGGCTTGAAGCGCGGAACCGACCGCCCGGCATCGAAAAGGCGCTCGAGAAGAGCGAAGCCGGCGAAGATAAAGTGCAGCAGGCGGCCGACAAGCTGTTGATCGTGAATGCGGCGCTGAAGGCCGAGGTCCGTGAGCGACATGTGCTTGAGAGTAAGTTGGAGGCCGTCACGGAACGAGAAGAAGCCTCTCGCCACGCTGCCGTTCATGATTCCTTGACTGGTCTGCCAAACCGGGTGTTGTTCAATGACCGGCTGGAGCATGGTCTGGCACAGGCGAAACGGCACGGCTGGAACTTGGCCGTGATGTTCATCGACTTGGATGATTTCAAGAAGATCAACGACTCCTATGGCCACGACGCCGGTGACAGCGTCTTGAAGACAATTGCGGCACGACTCACGGAGACGGTGCGCGACGATGACACAGTGAGTCGGCATGGGGGCGATGAATTTTTGTACCTGCTCACGGCGGTCACAGACGAGCAAGATATCCCGGTAGTCGCGGAAAAAATCATTGCATCCATTCAGGCCCCGTGTCAGTTCCAGGTCGGTGATCGGACCGTCAGTCAAAGCGTCAGCGCCAGTCTGGGAATTTCAATCTTCCCGAAAGACGGCGCCACCGCGGAAGTCTTGATTCAGGGTGCGGACAAGGCCATGTATCGCGCGAAGAAAAGCAGCTGCCGCTATACATTTGCGCAGGGAGCGCGCACCGCACGGAACGGGAACTCCTGAAGTTGGAAAAAATTAACCTCTGTGCGTCAACACACAAAGGAAAGCAAGCCGTTCTTGTAAGCTGCAAACCGGCATCGCTGAATTGATTTGCGCGATACAGTTTCCCTACTTATTCATCACCAAAAAAGGCTCGCTATGAACATCACCCTTCACCTGATTCCCATCGTGTCGCTCATCGCTGGCATTCTGATTCTCATCATGCCGCGACTGTTGTCGACGATCGTGGCCATCTACCTGATCATGGTCGGTCTGGTCGGGCTGTTTGGATCGGGTAATTTCTTGCGTTGAGTCGGTCGCGCTGACTCAAACCGAAGGCGCGCGCAGCGTCCGACTCAGCAGCATCACCGGGATCAGCCCCACCAGCACCAGCGCCAGTGATGGCAGCGCCGCTTCGCCCAGGCGCTCGTCGCGGGCCAGTTGGTACGCCACCACGGCCAGCGTGTCGCTGTTGAATGGGCGCAGCACCAAGGTGGCGGGCAGCTCTTTCATCACATCCACAAACACCAGCAAGGCCGCCGCCGCCGTGGAGCGCTTGAGCAGCGGCCAATGCACCAGGCGCAGCAAATCCAAGTCACCCTTACCCAGGATGCGGGCCGAGTCGTCGAAACTGCTGGGGATTCTGGCGTAGCCGCTTTGCAGCGACTGCAGTGCCACGGCGCAAAAACGCACCAGATATGCCCAGATCAATCCAAACGAAGTGGCTGTCAAAACGTAGCCCACGCTGCTTTGGGGCGCCAGCGCTTGCAGCCAGCCCACCGGCAGCAGCAGCCCCACCACCAGCACTGCGCCGGGCACCGCGTAGCCCAAGCCTGCCAGTTGCACCGCCAGACGCGCGGGTACATCGGGCCGGCGGCGCAGGTTGAAGGCCAGGAGCAGCGCCAAGCCGACGGCCAGCACGGCGCTGATGGCGCCGAGCCGCAGGCTGTTCAGGGCCCAGCCGACGAACAGTGGCCAAGACAGGACTTGCCAGTCGGCCACCAGCGGGCGCAGCATGAACAGCACTGGCAACACAAAGCCGAGCAGCACCGGCACACTGCACAAGCCCCAGGCCAGCCACTTCTGGCGCCCCCGCAACGGCAACGCTCGCGCGTCCATGGCGCTGGCGCGAGCGCCCCGGGTGGTGACAAAGCGCAAGCGTCTTCGCGACCGGTGTTCCAGCCACAAAAGCAGGGCCACCAGCGCCAGCAGCATGGTGGCCAATTGCGCTGCGGCAATGCGGTTGTCCATGGACAGCCAGGCCTTGTAGATGCCGGCGGTAAAGGTCTGGATGCCGAAGTAGCTCGACACGCCAAAGTCCGCCAGTGTTTCCATCAAAGCGAGGGCGGCGCCAGCGGCGACAGCCGGGCGGGCCAGGGGCAAGGCCACCTCCAGGATGCGTCGGCGCATCGGTGCGCCCAACAGGCGAGCGGCTTCCATCAGGTGCGTGGCGCTTTCGCCGAAGGCGCTACGCGCCAGCAGGTACACATACGGGTAAAGCGAAAAAACAAACACCCAGGCCGCGCCGCCCAGACTGCGAATCTCGGGCAGCACCCGCCCTTGCAAACCCAGGCTGCTGCGCAGAAACGTTTGCAGGGGGCCGCTGTACTGCAGAAAATCGGTGTAGGCATAGGCTACGACGTAGGCCGGCATGGCCAGGGGCAGCAACAGGGCCCATTCAAAAACCCGGCGACCCGGGAAATCAAACAGCGTGACAGCCACGGCGGTCGACAGACCCACCAGAACCACGCCGACGCCCACCATGGCACACAGACGGACCGTGGTCCAAACGTAGTTCGGCAGCACCGTGCTGCTCATCTCGCGCAGAATTTGTGCGGCCGCCAGGCCCGAGTTCCCCCATGGCAACCAGGAGGCCAAGAGCGTCAGCACCGGCAGCATGAACGCCAGCGTCAAGGTCAGCAGCAGCAGTTGGCGCAGGCGTCGAATCAGCATGAAGGGGGTCAATTGGCGTTGTACAAATGAGAATTGTATGCATTTAGAATGCAAGCTATGTTTTTGGAAGTTTCACAACTCAGCGTGGCTTATGCCGGTGCCAGCCAGCCGGCGGTGCGGGACGTTTCCTTTGGCCTGCATGCCGGCGACATCGGTGTGCTGATCGGGCCATCAGGTTGTGGCAAAACCACCTTGTTGCGGGCGGTGGCCGGGCTCGAACCGGTGGCAGCGGGCAGCATCAAGCTGGCCAGCCGCGTGGTGAGCAGCGCCAGTGTCAATGTGGCGCCGCAGCAGCGCGAAGTTGGCATGGTCTTTCAGGACTATGCCTTGTTCCCGCATTTGAATATCGGTCGCAATGTTGACTTTGGCATTCGGCATCTGCCGCCCAAGGTGCGTGCAGAGCGCGTGGATGAAGTGCTGCAACTGGTCGGCCTGGCGGGCTTTGAGGCGCGCTTTGCGCATGAACTCTCGGGTGGCCAGCAGCAGCGGGTGGCACTCGCGCGGGCGCTGGCACCGAAGCCGCGCCTGCTGCTGCTCGATGAACCTTTTTCCAATCTGGATGTGGATTTACGCGAGCGCCTGGCGCATGAGGTGCGCAGCATCTTGAAGACGGCCAACACCACGGCGCTGTTTGTGACGCACGACCAACTGGAGGCGTTCGCCATTGGCGACATCGTCGGCGTCATGCATGACGGGCAACTGCACCAATGGGACGATGCCTACACGCTGTACCACCGTCCAGCGTCCCGCTTTGTGGCCGAATTCATCGGCCACGGTGTGTTCACGCCGGCCACGCTGCGTGAAGTGAACCAGCAAGTCGTCGTGCACACCGCACTGGGCGATCTGACCGATATGGCGGGCTGTCCGCTGCCAAGCGCCTTTGTGGATGGTGCGTGTGATGTGCTGCTGCGCGCCGATGACATCGTGCATGACGACGATGCGCCGGTGCAGGCAGAAATCTTGCGCAAGTCGTTTCGCGGCGCCGACTTCTTGTACACCCTGCGCCTGGCCAGCGGCGACATCGTGATGGCCCTGGTGCCCAGCCATCACGACCACAAGGTCGGCGAGTGGATCGGCATTAGGGCTCGGGTGGACCATGTGGTGACATTCGCTAAGGACCAGCCCCGATCAGCGTGACGAGTCGCTTTGGCAGTTCTTTATTGATAGCATAAGAGTAAATAAAGGCGAGGGCTAGAGGCAAATTTGGCCACTAAACGCCTCACACCAGCCGGATGCGGCTGGTCAGCAGAGCCTGCATCATGTCCTGCTTGAGCGCACGGGTCTTGCCGCGACGGGCTTCCAGAGCGGCGAGTTCGGCGTCCATGTCGGAGAGGACGGTGGCGATGGCAGTTTGCTCGTTGAACGATGGGACGTCATTTCGACTGCCTCAATGGTCGATGCATTCAAACTTGGCACTCCAGACGCTTCGTTATATGAACGTCAGTCAATCATCAGAAATTGGTACAAGATGAATTTGGGGTGGGCGGTTCCGGATACCTCTGTGTAGAACAGCGTAACCACCGGCTGTTCTGGGGCCAGTGGGCAGACCGACTGGGAAAACTTTTGAGTTGACTCTAGAGCCTCCTTCCAGACCAAGCCCTGACCTGGATCAAGCTCTAAGTCGTCATGACGGTGTGAAATATCAGGGTTTCCCTTGTTTGTGTCGCGCAGCATGGCGGCGCAGCCGGTCTGAGGACCTGTTTCATGAAATCCGATCTCATTTAGGTGTGTCTTCAATGAATTTCAAAGATATGAAAATTTCCAACCGGCTGATGCTTGGCTTTGGCGTGCTGGTTTTGCTGATTGTGCTCATGGGCAGCCTTGCGTGGATCAAGGTAAACGTCTTGAAGGACAGCTTCTTCGAGCTGACGGAACACACCTTTCCCAAGATTGTCGTGGTCACGGACATCAAGAATGACGTCAATATCACGGCCATTGCGGCACGCAATATGGTCATACTGCTAGACAAGGCTGAAATCAAAAAAGAGGCCGAGCGCATTGCCAAGATGAAGGCAAGCACAGGAAAGCGGCTTGAGGGTCTGCAAAAAAATATCGTCACGGCGGACGGCAAAGCCGCCCTTGCCGCCGTCATTGCCGCGCGCGGCAAATATGAGTCGACGTTGAACGAGGTGGTGGAACTGGCGTCCAATGGCCAAACCTTCGAGGCCAAGGCGGGGATTCAGCTGGATATCGGACCGATCCAAGCGGAGTATTTTGATGCCCTCGACGAGTTGTACTGGACGCAGGACAAGGTGCAGGTCGACAACACGGCTGACACCATGACCACGGCTGCGAACACCAAACACGCGATCGAGATCACGATTGCGATTGCGCTGATCGTGGGCGTGCTGATGTCGATCTGGATTATTCGTGCGATCACGCAGCCGCTCAACCGGGCTGTCAGCGTGGCACGCGCCGTGGCGGCCGGCGACCTGAGTCTGCAGATTGAAAGCGAGGGCAAGAACGAGACGGCGCAATTACTCAACGCGCTGCGCGACATGCAGACCAGCCTGGCAAGTGTGGTCACAGACGTGCGCCAGGGCTCCGAAAGCGTGGCCACAGCCTCAGCCGAGATCGCCCAGGGCAATCACGATTTGTCTGCCCGAACCGAGCAACAAGCCAGCGCGCTGGAACAAACAGCAGCCTCCATGGAAGAGCTCAGCTCTACCGTCAAGCAAAACGCTGACAGCGCCCGCCAGGCCAACCAATTGGCCATGAATGCCTCCACCGTGGCCGTTAAGGGCGGCAACGTCGTAGCCCAGGTGGTGGACACCATGAAAGGCATCAACGACGCCAGCCGCAAGATTTCAGACATCATCAGCGTGATCGACGGCATTGCGTTTCAGACCAACATTCTGGCACTCAACGCCGCCGTCGAAGCGGCAAGAGCGGGCGAACAAGGCCGTGGTTTTGCCGTGGTGGCCTCTGAGGTGCGCTCGCTGGCCGGACGCAGTGCCGATGCGGCCAAGGAAATCAAGTCCTTGATCAACACCAGCGTGGAGCGGGTCGAACAAGGCACGGCATTGGTCGACCAGGCCGGCATCACTATGACCGAGGTGGTTGCCTCGATCCGCCGCGTCACCGACCTCATGGCCGAGATCAGCGCCGCCAGCAACGAGCAAAGCCAGGGCGTGAGTCAGGTCGGCGAAGCCGTCACGCAGATGGATCAGGCCACGCAGCAAAACGCGGCTTTGGTTGAAGAAATGGCAGCTGCTGCATCCAGCCTGAAGTCTCAGGCGCAGGAATTGGTTCAGACGGTAGCCATCTTCAAACTCGGTGCCGGCGATAGCCATGCCATGACGGCCGTGCCTTCTGCAACGACAGGGCGGCTACACCACACCGACCCCTATCAGGGTGAGAAGACGCGCCAGTTCGCACTTCCAGCATCCAAGATCGACAACGCCAGTGCGACTGGGATCAAGCGCCCGGTCGCAGCACCCAAACTGGCTCTTGCGAGTGTATCCAGCAAGGTTGCCTCCGCGAGCAGCGACGATGGAGAGTGGGAAACTTTCTGAATTTCAGGCAGGCTTTTCCACTAGACAACCAGATCACTACATCCGCTTTGCAAGGCTATGCATTCTTTTTTGTCCAGTTGAGCGATACGGGTCTCCAGCTCAGCAATCTCAATCACCTGACCCAAGGCGCCAATCGCAGCGAGTAACTGGGCACCCTGTCCCGGCGCCAGCACACCATCTGCCACCCGACAAAAAGTTGAGCTTTGATGTCACCGATTGACACCCAATGAGGCAATAAAAAACCCGCTATCCAATGAAGAAGGCGGGTTTTAAGGGGTTCAGATAGGGTCTGAAATGATGACTTGGTGCCGATTATCGGATTCGAACTGATGACCTACCGCTTACAAGGCGGTTGCTCTACCAACTGAGCTAAATCGGCACTTTTCCATTTTACTGGACGGATCAAGAAATTTAGGGACAAACCCTCTTTATTTCACGCGTGTCAGCGTTGGTCGGCCGCCAGAGGCTGGGGTGCGGGGTGGCTTTGGCTTTTCGCCCGTCTGGTCTTTCTTGTGCTCAGACTCGACGTCTGCCAATTGAACTGGCGCCGTTTGCCGCTCTGCGCCGTCATCGCCAACTGGTACTGACACCAGAGTTTTTGAAATTGGGGGCAATGCCTTCGCCGGCTGCGAGGTGCTCACCGGGAAGGCCATGCCTTGTCCATTCTCACGCGCGTAAATGGCGCTGACTTGATGGACCGGCACCACGATCTCGCGCGCTGTGCCGCCAAAGCGGGCTTTGAACTCAATGAAGTCATTGCCCAGTTGCAGTGCGCTGGTGGCGTCGAGGCCGAGGTTAAGGACAATCTGCCCGTCTTTCACATACTCACGCGGAACCCTCACACTGTCGTCCACCGTCACGGCAAGATAGGGGGTGAACCCATTGTCGGTACACCACTCGTACAAAGCCCGAATGAGGTAGGGTCGCGTAGAAGGAGCGGGTGTCGCGTCAATCATGGTACTTTGCAGCAGCGCTTACTTGCGCATGACTTTCTCGGACGGAGTCAGCGCCTCGATATAGGCTGGACGTGAAAAAATGCGCTCAGCGTATTTGAGCAAAGGTGCTGCATTCTTGCTGAGGTCAATGCCGTAATAGTCCAGACGCCACAAGAGCGGCGCAATCGCGACGTCGAGCATCGAGAAACCGTCACCGAGCATGTATTTGTTCTTCAGGAAGACCGGTGCCAGTTGCGTCAAGCGATCACGAATGTGTGAGCGCGCCTTTTCAAGCACCTTCTCGTTGCTCTTGGCGGCGCGCGACTCCAGCGTCGACACATGCACAAACAGTTCTTTTTCAAAATTGAGCAGGAACAAGCGCACGCGCGCCCGGTCCACCGGGTCGCCGGGCATCAATTGGGGGTGCGGAAATCGCTCGTCAATGTACTCATTGATGATGTTTGATTCGTACAAAATCAGATCACGCTCCACCAGAATTGGCACTTGGCCGTAGGGATTCATGACGCTGATGTCTTCGGGCTTGTTGTACAGATCAACGTCACGAATTTCGAAGTCCATGCCTTTTTCAAACAGGACAAAACGGCAACGGTGGGAAAATGGGCAGGTAGTTCCTGAATACAACACCATCATGATGGAAGCTCCTAAAAATCAAAAACCTAGTTTTATTGCACACCGACTTGCAGTCAAGACATGCTGAAACTAAAAGGAGTGGGGTGCCTGGTGCAGTCCCACTCCGAGAAGCTCAAGCCACGCTCTTTCAAGCGAAGCCCAAGCGCTGACACCGCGCTATTTGATGTCTTTCCAGTAGGCTGCGTTGAGTCGCCATGTCAGTATGGAGAATACGCCGAGGAACAACAAGACCCAGATGCCGACCCGAACGCGCGTGTTTTGCGCCGGCTCGCTCATCCACTGCAAGTAACTGACCAGGTCGCCGATGGTTTCGTCGTACTGTTGGGCCGTCATGCTGCCGGGCTTGAGTTGCTCCCAGCCCTTGAAGACATGCACCACCTCGCCGTGCTCCTTGAGCTCTTCATAGATGGGGCGACGCTCACCCTGCAGCTGCCACAAGACGTGCGGCATGGCTACATTAGGGAACACCAGATTGTTCCAGCCGGTGGGTTTTGTCTCGTCTTTGTAAAACGAACGCATGTAGGTGTACAGATAGTCCGCGCCACTGCCGCCGGCACCGGCGCGAGAGCGGGCGATGACGGTGAGGTCTGGCGGATTGACGCCAAACCAGGCCTTAGCCTGTTGCGGGTCAATGGCCGAAACCATGGTGTCGCCAACCTTGGCATTGGTGACCAGCAGGTTGTCCTTGATTTGCTGCTCGGTCAAGCCGATGTCGGTCAGGCGGTTGTAGCGCATGAATGCCGCTGAATGGCAATTCAGGCAGTAGTTGACAAAAACCTTGGCGCCGTTTTGCAGGGCACCCATGTCGTTGGTCTTGTTGGGTGCTTTGTCCCAGGCTGGACCGCCGACATTGGCTTGAGCCGCGCCTGCCAACCCCAACGCCAACAGCAGGCCGAGAATGATTCTTTGAGTGAAACCCATGGTTTTCATAACTTGTTGTTCCCTTCAATGCGCTGTAAAGGTGACACGATCCGGCACCGGCTTGGGTGTTCCGATCCGACTCCACCAAGGCATCAGGATGAAAAATCCGAAGTAAAACAGCGTGCCAGCCTGGGCCACGCGGCTACCGATGGCCGATGGTGGCTGCGTGCCGAGGTAGCCCAGCACCAGGAAGTTGATGACAAAAATTCCGTACAGGTACTTGTGCCAGCTCGGACGGTAGCGGATCGACTTGACGGCGCTGTTATCAAGCCATGGCAGGAAAAACAGAATCACCACACCGCCGCCCATGGCCACGACACCCCAGAACTTGGCATCGATGGACAGCATCATGGCGACGATGACCACCGCCGCACCCACGATCAGGCCCTTGAACAGGCTGGCCATTTTGATTTTGACCACGCTCAGCACGGCGCCGACGACCACGCAGGCAATCAGCGCGTACATCATCTCGGTGGTGACGGCGCGCAGCAAGGAATAGAAGGGCGTGAAATACCAGACCGGTGCAATGTGCAGCGGTGTCTGGAACGGGTTGGCCGGGATGAAGTTGTTGTATTCCAGGAAGTAACCGCCCATCTCGGGAGCAAAGAAAATGATGGCGGTGAACACCATCAAGAACACGCTGACGGCGAAGATGTCATGGACCGAGTAGTAGGGATGGAACGGAATGCCGTCCAGCGGGATGCCGTCGGGCCCTTTGGTTGCCTTGATCTCGATGCCGTCCGGGTTGTTGGAGCCGACTTCATGCAAGGCAATGATGTGCGCAACCACCAAGCCGAGCAGGACCAGCGGCACGGCGATCACGTGGAAGCTGAAGAAGCGGTTCAGCGTGGCGTCGCCCACCACGAAGTCACCGCGAATCAGCAGTGCCAGATCGGGGCCAATGAAGGGGATGGCAGAAAACAAATTGACAATCACCTGGGCGCCCCAGTAGCTCATCTGTCCCCATGGCAACAGGTAGCCCATGAAGGCTTCGGCCATCAGCGCCAGGAAGATGCCGCAGCCAAACAGCCAGGTCAGTTCACGCGGTTTACGGTAGCTGCCATAAAGCAAGCCGCGGTACATGTGCAGATAGACCACCAGAAAGAACGCAGAGGCACCGGTGGAGTGCATGTAGCGAATCAACCAACCCCAGGGCACATCGCGCATGATGTACTCGACCGAGCCAAAGGCCAGCGCTGCATCGGGCTTGTAGTGCATCACCAGAAAAATGCCGGTGACAATTTGAATCACCAGCACCAGCAGAGAGAGCACGCCAAAAACATACCAGATGTTGAAATTCTTGGGTGCGTAGTACTCGCTCATGTGCTCTTTGAAGAGCTTGGACAGTGGGAACCGGTTGTCGATCCAGTTGAGCAGCTTTTCGCCGGCGGCGGCGTTGGGGGAAATTTCGTGGAATTCAGCCATGATGTGTGTCCTTAGGCCTTCTTGTCGTCGCCAATGAGCAACCGAGTGTCAGAGAGATAGACGTGGGGCGGCACTTCGAGGTTGTCTGGGGCGGGTTTGTTCTTGAAAACGCGTCCGGCCAGATCAAAAGTAGAACCATGGCAAGGGCAGAAGAAGCCGCCTTGCCAATTGTCTGGCAGGGAAGGCTGGGGACCCGGCGTCAACTTATCAGACGGGGAACATCCAAGGTGCGTGCAAATACCCACAACCACCAGGTATTCCGGCTTGATCGAGCGAACTTCATTGAGCGCATAGGCCGGTGTCGGATACGCCTTTCGTTCGGACTTTGGATCGGCCAATAGCGGGTCCAGTTTGGGCAGTTCGGCCAGTTGCTCTGGTGTGCGACGCATGATCCAAACTGGCTTGCCGCGCCATTCCACCGTCATCTTTTGACCGGGTTTGAGGGCCGAAATATCGGCTTCAACCGCTGCGCCAGCGGCTTTGGCCTTTTCAGACGGCTGAAAACTGCTGACAAAAGGGACGACTGCAGCAATGCCGCCGGCGGCACCGACGCAACTGGTGGCAATCAGCCAGGTACGCTTGCTGTCGTCGACTTTGCCGCTAAGGGCAACGGTTTCACTCATGGGAATCCTCAAGGAAAAACAACACGATGGGAGGGGATGGGGGTTGGGCGAGATTGTAGCTGACCGATCTGAGCCGGCTGAAGGCGTGGCGCTTGCGTTAGCCGCTTGCGCAAAGCGCTGTTTTGAGACAGCATTTGCTATCGTTTTTTCTTTAGGAGAAATAAATGGGAATGATGCAAGAATTCAAGGAATTTGCCATCAAGGGCAATGTGATGGATCTCGCCGTTGGCGTGATCATCGGTGGCGCGTTCGGCAAGATCGTCGAATCCGTGGTGGGCGACCTGGTGATGCCGATAGTGGGTGCAATTATCGGAAAGCTGGATTTTTCCAATTTATTTGTGGTGCTGAGACAAGCACCTGAAGGCACCGCGATGACCCTGGACGCTTTGAGGAAAGCCGGCGTTCCGGTGTTGGCCTACGGCAACTTCATCACGGTGGCGGTCAACTTTGCCATTCTGGCTTTCATCATTTTCTTGATGGTCAAGCAGATCAACCGGCTCAAGAGAAATGCACCGCCACCGCCCGCTCCCGCCCCAGCGCCAGCTGAAGACGTGCTTTTGTTGCGTGAAATTCGAGACAGTTTGAAGAGGTAGTATTTGCTACGTTATTAATAGCTGATTGCGCTTATTGCACGTGGGCTAGTGGCCAATTCTCTATAAATTATTCAGTTGGCACAAGCGCCGCGCCATGACAATGGCTGCCAGCAGGCTCGACGCATCGGCCTGCCCAGTCCCCGCAATGTCAAACGCCGTGCCGTGATCGGGGCTGGTGCGCACCAATGGCAGTCCGAGCGTCACATTGACACCCTGCTCAACGCCCAGGTACTTCACCGGGATCAAGCCCTGGTCGTGGTACATCGCCACCACCGCATCAAACTCACCCGGCTGTGTCGATTTGGCGCGCGCGCGCATGAACACCGTGTCGGGCGCAAACGGACCGCTCACCTGCAGGCCCAGGGCGCGCGCTGCCAAAATGGCGGGCGCGATGATGTCAATTTCTTCACGACCAAACAGTCCGCCTTCACCGGCGTGCGGGTTCAGGCCAGCGACCGCGATGCGCGGGGCCCGGCCCAGGCTGGCGCTCAAGGC
The DNA here is from genome assembly GCA_038215405.1 of Burkholderiales bacterium. Taxonomy (GTDB): domain Bacteria; phylum Pseudomonadota; class Gammaproteobacteria; order Burkholderiales; family Burkholderiaceae_C; genus Rhodoferax. The sequence goes on along the minus strand of JBBQQX010000058.1, from coordinate 608 downwards.
CGCATGGGCAATGCGCAGGGTTTGCAACACATTGTCAAAGGTCACGGCCTCAATCGCCTCGCGCAAGCACACGTGGATGCTCACCAGCACCACGCGCAGCTCGTCATTGGCCAGCATCATGCGCACCGGCATGTCGGCGAGCGTTTGATTGGCATGCGCGGCCGCCAACGCCTGCAGTAGTTCGGTATGGCCCGGATAGTGGGCGCCCGGCGTGGCCGCGAGCGCTAGCGCTTCCTTGTGCAAGGGCGCCGTGACCAGCGCGGCAATTTCCCCGCGCAAGGCGGCTTGCGCGGCCCAGACGACACATTCGGCGGCCAATTTCCCAGCCTCGGCGCTCAGGCGGCCAAAGGGAACCGGTTCGGCCAGGGTGCCGATTTGCAGCACCGGCAGGCAACGCGGCGGCATATTCAAAGCCTCGGTCGCGGACTCGATCAGCGCCACGGGCAGCGCAATGGCGCCCGCATCGATGACTTTGGCCGCGCGCCGCAGGGTGGCGACATCACCCACCACGAAGCAGCCGCGGGTGAGCTCGGGCGCGTCGCGGAATGCCTTGGCAATGATCTCGGGGCCAATGCCGGCGCAATCGCCTAGCGTAATCGCAATGGGTT
>JBBQQX010000057.1:0-23300 GCA_038215405.1 Burkholderiales bacterium | reverse complement strand
CGCATGACTCATGGCGCTGCCCTTAGATCCTTATTTCATGCCTCATGCCAGGTGTTTCCCGACAATGCCCGCCAGCTCGAACATCGTGACCTGCGGCTTGCCGAACACGGCCAGCAGTTTGTCGTCGGCGTTGATGTTGCGTTTGTTGGCGCCGTCCTGCAGATTGTTGGCCTTGATGTAGTCCCACAGCTTCTTGATGACCTGCGGGCGTGACACCGGTTCCGCGCCAATCACGGCAGCCAAGGCCGCGCTGGGCTGCAGCCCGGCGGCCGGGCTGGCGGTTTTTTTGACCGCTGCCTTGCGTGGTGCTTTGGCAGCGGCCTTGGCGGGGGCTTTGGGGCTCGCCACTTTCTTAACGGCTTTTAGGGCCTTAGCCCCCGTCGTTGCTCCGCGAGCAGCTCCTGTTTTGGAAGCGAATTCCGCTTTAGTCAAGGGCGTGGCCGCGGTCTTGCGCGGTGGAAATTTGCTCGGCGCGAACTCAAAATTTACCTTGCCGGCCTCGGCGTCCCAGGCCAGCATGGCCTTGAAGCCGCGCCGGGTGCGCATCGAAACAAACTTGTCGAGCAGATCGGTCTTGCCGGTGGCGAGCAGCTTGCGCATTTGTTCGCGCTCGACCGGTTGCTGCAGGATGATCTGGCCAGTCTTGAAGTCGCAGCTGGGCGTGGCCTGAGCGTCGGTGGGCACGGACTTTTCGCAGACGTAGTTCTTGCCGTGCTCGAATACGGGCGCGGCGCATTTGGGGCAGGCGCCCAGTGACTCCTGGCCGCTGAAATCGATCAGCTCGCCGCTTTCCTCGCCCTTCTTGTCGTCGCCAAAGTCAAATTCGAGCTTGTAGTTCTTGCTCTCTTCGTCAAACTTGATCACCATCTCGGCCGTGAAGGGCCAGCCCGCCTTGGAGCGGAAACCCTCTAACGGGCCGATCTTCTTGTCGCGCAGGAACTGCTCCACTTCGGCCACTTCAAAGGTGCGCCCGGCCGGGGTCTTGCCAAAGGAGAAGCCGCAACCGTCCTCTGCACCCGACTTGCCGGTGCAGGTGTAACGGCGGTAGTTTTCCTTGATGATGCCGCCGCAGTTCGGGCACGGCGCGGTCAACGTGGCGTAGTTGCCGGGAATGGTGTCGCGGTCGTATTCCTTGGCTTTTTTCACCATGCGCTCGGTCATGGCGGCGATTTCGGCCATGAAGTCGGCGCGGCTAAGCTGGCCGTGCTCCATCAGCGCCAGCTTGTGCTCCCACTCGCCGGTCAGTTCGGCTTTAGACAACTCGTTGACGCCCAGGCCGCGCAGGAGCGTCATGAGTTGGAAGCTTGATGCCGTGGGAATCAGCTCGCGGCCTTCGCGCAGCATGTATTTCTGGGTGATCAGACCCTCGATGATGCTGGCGCGGGTGGCAGGTGTGCCCAGGCCTTTTTCCTGCATCGCGGCTCTTAGCTCGTCGTCTTCAATGGTTTTGCCCGCGCCTTCCATCGCACCCAAAAGCGTGGCCTCGGTGTAGCGCGCAGGCGGGCGGGTTTTGAGGCCCCGGGCTTGCACCGTCTCGGTGATGACGAGTTCGCCGGGTTTGACCGGCACCAGGCTCTGGCCCTTGTCGCCGTCCTTACCGCCTTCGACCTCATCGGCGGCTTCCTTGCCATAAATGGCGAGCCAGCCCGGCTTGACCAGCACCTTGCCTTCGGTCTTGAAGCTGTGGCCGCCAGCAAGAGAAACTCTTGTCGTGACCTGGTACTCGGCATTGGGAAAGAACACCGCCATGAAGCGGCGCACCACCAGGTCATAAATCTTTTGCTCGGCCTCAGACAAGCCGCTGGGCGCCTGCAGGGTCGGAATGATGGCAAAGTGGTCGCTCACCTTGCTGTTGTCAAAGATGCGTTTGCTGGGGCGAATGTAGTTGTTGTTCAGCGCCGTCAGGGCGTGCGGCGCCAGATGGCGCATGGCGCTGCTGGACAGCATCTCGAAGGTTTGTTTCACCACCGGCAAATAGTCCTCGGGCAGCGCGCGCGAGTCGGTACGCGGGTAGGTCAGGGCCTTGTGGCGCTCGTACAGGCTTTGTGCAATCGACAACGTGGTCTTGGCCGAAAATCCGAACTTGCCGTTGGCTTCGCGCTGCAAAGAGGTCAAGTCAAACAGCAAGGGCGAGGCCTGCGTGGTCGGCTTGCTCTCTTCGGTGACGGTGGCGCTCTGGCCACGCACGGCGTCGGCAATCGCCTGGGCCTCGCGCTGCTGCCACAGGCGGTCGGCTCTGAGTTCGGCGTCGGGCTCATCGAGGTTGCCAGCAGCTGCGTTGGCGGCGGATTTCTTCCACTGCGGGTCAAACCACTTGGCCGGGTAGTCGCCCGCCTGCGCGGCAAAGGTGGCGTGCACCTCCCAATAGTCGCGTGACACAAAGGCGCGGATTTTTTCTTCACGCTCCACCACCACGCTCAGCGTCGGGGTTTGCACCCGGCCCACGGTGGTCAGAAAGAAGCCGCCGTCGCGCGAGTTGAACGCCGTCATGGCGCGGGTGCCGTTGATGCCGACGAGCCAATCGGCCTCGGAGCGGCAACGCGCCGCATCGGCCAGGGGCAACATTTGTTCGTTCGAGCGCAGCGTGTTGAAGCCGTCACGGATCGCTTGTGGCGTCATCGACTGCAGCCACAAACGGCGCACCGGTTTGCCCAGCGGTTTGGCGCCGCCCGCGTACTGCTCGATCAGCCGAAAGATCAGCTCACCCTCGCGCCCGGCATCGCAGGCGTTGATGAGTTGGCCCACGTCCTTGCGCTTGGCCAGCTTGACCACGGCGTTCAGACGCGTCTTGGTCTTGTCCACCGGCTTGAGATCAAAGTGCGGTGGAATCACGGGCAGGTGGGCAAAGCTCCACTTGCCGCGCTTGACGTCGAATTCTTCCGGCGCCTGGATTTCCAGCAAGTGGCCCACGGCGCTGGTCACGACGTAGCTGTCGCTTTCAAAATGCTCCTCGTGTTTTTCAAACTTGCCCGCCATCGGCGTGAGGGCGCGCACGAGGTCTTGGGCCACCGACGGCTTTTCGGCAATGATCAATGTTTTCATCTGACTACAATCCATTTTCTCGCGGGCGCCCGGGCGCCCGCTCCTGCACGTAGGCACGCACACGCGCACCCATACGAGTTCACGATACCAAATTTTTCAGACCAACCCCAAAGTGAGCAAAAAATCCGCCCCTGCAGGCCAGCGCCGCATTCAAACCCGAAACTCCGCCGTGCATGGCAAGGGCGTGTTCGCCGTGCAGGACATTGCCGAGGGCGAAACCCTGATCGAGTACGTGGGCGAGGTCATCAGCTGGCCCGAGGCGCAGGCGCGCCATCCGCACGACCCGAGCAACCCGAACCACACGTTTTATTTCCACGTCGATGAAAACCGCGTGATTGATGCGCTGGTTCGGGGCAACTCCTCGCGCTGGATCAACCACGCGTGCAACCCGAACTGCGAGGCCGATGAGCAGAATGGCCGCATCTTCATCAAGGCCCTGCGCAACATCGCGGCGGGCGAAGAGCTCAACTACGACTACGGCCTGATGATTGACGAGCGCTACAGCTCCAAGCTCAAGGCCGAGTACCCCTGCTGGTGTGGCTCGGTCAAATGCCGCGGCACGCTGCTGGCACCCAAGCGCGCGCGCCGCAAGTAGCGTCATGGACGCCCACGCGCTGGAGGCCATCCGGGAAGCGGTTCTGCCCGAACTGCCCGGCGTTGATGTCGAATGGCTGGCGCAGATTGACTCCACCAACAGCGAGCTGATGCGCCGAGCCCGCGCCGGGCGCTTAGGGCCGGTGCTGCTGGTAGCCGCTGAGCAGAGCGCCGGGCGCGGTCGTCTGGGGCGGCAGTGGTTCAGTGGCGCCGACGCCAACCGGCCCAGTGATGGCGCTCTCACTTTTTCACTGGGTTTGCCCTTGACGCCGCTCGATTGGTCGGGACTGTCGCTGGCGGTAGGAGTCAGCGTGGTCGAAAATCTGCATCCCGATCTGCGCTTGAAGTGGCCCAATGACGTGTGGCTGCGCGACCGCAAGCTCGCGGGCATTCTGATTGAAACCGCCAATCTGGTGGACACCGTCGCCACACGCTATGCCGTGCTCGGCGTCGGCATCAACCTCAAGGAGCCCGCAGCGACCGGCCTGCGTACGCCACCGGCGTGGCTGGGCGAGGTGCTGCCCGGCATCGACGCTGCCAAGGCCTTGTTGCGCCTGGCTGCGCCGCTGGTGCGCGCCCTGAAGTTCTTTGAGGCGCACGGATTTGCGCCGTTCCAGGGCCGCTTCAACAGCCGAGATGCCTTGGGCGGCCTGGCTGTGAGCTTGAGCGACGGTACCGAGGGTCAGGCGCAGGGCGTGGACAGCGCAGGCGCTTTGCTGGTGCATACTGCGCACGGCCTGAAGAAGATCACCAGTTCCGAGGTGAGTCTGCGGCCCCTTGCTCCGCCCCCCTACGAAAATCTTTAGTTCCTCCCGGCGACCCCAGCTTCCTTCACTCGACCGACCATGTTGCGCTTCCTCGTCCTGACCCTGCTGCTGCTCAATGGCCTCTACTTCGCCTGGTCACATGGCCTGTTGCAGGCTTATGGTTTTGCGCCAGCTCAGCAAATCGAACCCCAGCGCCTGGCCCAGCAGATCAAGCCTGAGTCTGTGCAATTGCTGAGCGCGAAGGCACAGCCGCAGCTCGCGGAGCCACCCGCAGTGACGCCTGTGGCACCGGTCGCCCGTGCCTGCTGGCAGGCCGGCGTGTTTGACCAGGCCCAAGCCGCGCGGCTGCGCGAGGCGCTGGTGGCGGCTGCTTTGCCAGCCGACGCCTGGTCGCTGGACCCGGTGGTGCAGCCCGGGCGCTGGATTGTCTACATGGGCAAGTTCGCCAATGTCGAGGCGCTGGAGAAAAAGAGCAACGAGCTCGCCGCCTTGAAACTGAAAGTTGAACCTTTGAGCGACCCGGCCTTGCGTCCGGGTCTGTCGCTGGGTGCTTTTGAGACGCAGGCGGCCGCCAATGCCAGGCTGGCGGCGCTGACCCAGCGCGGCGTTCGCACGGCGCGGGTGCTGCCGGAGCGCGCCGAGGTACGCGGGCTGCTGCTGCGGCTACCGGCAGCGGACGAGGCGCTGCGCGCCAAGGCGCAGGCCTTGCAACCGCTGTTGGCAGACAAGCCCTTGACCCCCTGCCCCTGAGCGCTCGCCCGTGCCTTAGGCCGGCTTGGTCTCAAAGCTGCTGGTCAAAAAACGCACGCTGAAGCGAGCGCCGGGGGGCATGCGCCCCGGGTGGGTGTCTTCCAGGCTCACGGTGGCGTTGTGCTGGTGCGCGATTTCCATCACGATCGGCAAGCCCAGGCCGGTGCCGTCAACCTCGGTCCCCAGGGCGCGGTAAAAAGGTTGAAAAACCAGCTCGCGCTCAGCCTGCGGCACACCGGGCCCGGAGTCCTCCACCTGCAGCATGAGCGTCTTGCCAAAGGGGTCGGTCAGCACGCGCGCCGTGATGACGCCGGGCTCGCTTGGGCTGGACGGCGTGTAGTTGAGGGCGTTGTCCACCAGGTTGCGAATGAGCTCCTTGATCAGCGTCGCGTTGGCCGCCAGCTGGCCCGCCGGCGCACCAGGTTGTGCCCCTTCATAACCCAGGTCAATCTGTTTTTCAATCGCCCGCGGCACGCAGTCGCGCACCACCGCCATGGTCAACTCGGCCAGATCACAGACCTGACGCGGCATCGCCTGGCCGCTACTCTCCGCCCGTGCCAGCGCCAGCAATTGATTCACACTGTGGGTTGCCCGAATACTGGCGCGGCCAATCTGGCGCAGCGACTGTTTCAGTTCCGCGGCGCTCGCGTCTTCGCGTTGCGCCAGTTCCGCCTGCATGCGCAGACCCGCCAGCGGTGTCTTGAGTTGATGGGCCGCATCGGCCAGAAAACGCTTTTGGGTGGCAATCGAGTCTTTCAGGCGTAACAGCAGGTCATTGACCGAATGCACCAGCGGCGCCACCTCCAGCGGCACGGCCTGCGCCTCGATCGGACTCAAGTCGTCGGGGTTGCGCGCGCGAATGCGTTCCTCCAAATGGTGCAGCGGCTTGATGGCCTGCACCAGCGCCACCCACACCAGCAGCACCGCCAGGGGCAGGATGGCGAACTGCGGCAGCATCACGCCCTTGACGATTTCGGTCGCCAATAAGGATCGCTTTTCCAGGGTTTCAGCTACCTGCACCAGCGCTGGCCCGGCGCCGGCCAGCGGCAGTTTGACCCAGGTGTAGGCGACCTTGACCTCGTCGCCGCGCACCACAGCGTCCCGAACGCGAACCTCGCCCGGCGTCGTGACCTCGTCTTTGGGTGGCAGCGGCAGCTCATGCTCGCCGCTCAGGAATTCACCCTGAGTGCCCAGCACCTGGTAGTAGACGGTGTCAGAGTCATCGGCGCGCAGCAGTTCGCGCGCTGGCAGTGGCAGGTTGAATTGCGCCCGCGTGTTGCTGACGGTGACCAGTTGCGCCAGCGCGCGCACGTTGTACTCCAGCGCCCTGTCAAACGGTTTGCCCGCGATGTTTTGAGCGACCAGCCAGGTCAGGACCAGGCTCACCGGCCACAACAGCAGCAGGGGCGTGAGCATCCAGTCCAGAATTTCCCCGAACAGGGAGCGCTGTTCACGCTGGGGCGTCGTCATGCTGCTTGGCGCCGGGGTGACCTCATGGCCTCACTTGGCGATTTTTTCCAGGCAATAGCCCAGGCCGCGCACGGTAGCAATGCGGATCGGGCCTTTTTCAATCTTCTTGCGCAGCCGGTGGATATAGACTTCGATGGCGTTGTTGCTGACCTCTTCGCCCCATTCGCACAGCCGCTCCACCAATTGGTCTTTGCTGACCAGGCGCCCGACGCGCTGCAGCATCACCTCAAGCAGCCCAAGCTCACGCGCGGACAGTTCAACCATGACGCCATCGATGGTGGCAACGCGGCCGGACTGGTCATAGATCAAGGGACCGTGCTTGATGGTGCTGCTGGCCGAGCCCATGCCGCGCCGGCTTAGAGCGCGCACGCGCGCTTCAAGTTCATGCAGGCTGAACGGCTTGGCCATGTAGTCATCGGCGCCCAGGTCCAGCCCTTTGACGCGCTCTTCAACGCCGTCGGCGGCCGTCAGGATCAGCACCGGCAGTGCCGACCCGCGCGCGCGCAGCCGCTTCAACACCTCAAGCCCGTGCATCTTGGGCAGGCCCAGGTCCAGAATCAACAAGTCGAATTCGGTATTCGTCATCAGCGCGGCGTCGGCTTCAGTGCCGCTGGCGACGTGGTCAACAGCGGCGCCCGAGCTGCGCAGCGTGCGCAGTAGACCGTCGGCCAGTACCTGATCATCTTCGGCAATCAGAATTCGCATGAATGACTCCTTGTTGGGTGAGGCCTTGGCTTGGCCGTCGAATTGTCAGGTTATTGTCAGCGGATTCTAGGGCGTCTCGCCGGCGCCCTGTCGCTCGTCGAGCGCAGCGGTATTCAGGCGGCGTAAGCCTCCAGGCCCAGCGCCAACACAGTGGCTACTTCCGCCCCGACCGCCGTGCGCAGCTCAGCCTGGGTCTGCGTCACGGCTTGCCGATAAGCCCGCAGCCAACTCAGGCCGATGGCGGTGAACACAATGCGCCTGGCCCGGGCATCGTGAGCGTCGGGCGCCCGCTCGACCAGACCCCAGGCTTCGCATTGATCCACCAGCTTGCCCATGGCCTGCTTGGTCACGCCCGCGCGCTGCGCCAACTCGGTCAGGCGCGCGCCATCGGGCGCCAGATGCCGTGTGATGTGGACGTGCGAGGCGCTCAAGCGCCCGCGTGCCGCCAGGTTCGACAACGCCAGCGGCATATCCTCGTTGCCCGCCATCAGCACCAGCACGCGGGCCTCAAATTTCTGCAGCGCCTGGTTCAGCCAATGGCCCAGGTGCGCCTGGCGCCAGTCCTCCAGCGGCGGGGCTGGTGCGGTGGCCGCTGTGTCAGGCGCTTGCGCCGCGCGGGTTGGGGATGGCGTCAAGTCGGTGCGTTCAGACATGGCTTTAATGGTAAGCCAAATTGACTAAAAAATGTGTTTGCAGATTTGAACAACAGCTATAGACTACTGTTCAAGCATCCAGCCTGTCATTAAAGCCAGAGGGTGCGGCAGATTTGCCCGGATTCAACCGGTTCTTATTTTCAAGGAGAATTTTCATGGATGCACCCGTCGTCGCGCTCAAGGCCCCCACGCCCGCCCCCACCCCGATCAACAGCGAAAAAGCCAAAGCCCTGCAAGTGGCGCTGGCCCAGATCGAGAAGCAGTTTGGCAAGGGCACCATCATGCGCCTGGGCGAGGGCGAGGTGATTGAAGACATCCAGGTAGTGTCCACCGGCTCGCTCGGGCTGGACATTGCCCTGGGCGTGGGCGGTTTGCCGCGCGGGCGGGTGGTTGAAATCTACGGCCCGGAGTCCTCCGGCAAGACCACGCTCACGTTGCAGGTGATTGCCGAAATGCAGAAAACCGGCGGCCAGTGCGCCTTTATCGATGCCGAGCACGCGCTCGACATCCAGTACGCGCAAAACCTCGGCGTCAACTTGCAGGATCTGCTGATCAGCCAGCCCGACACCGGTGAGCAGGCGCTCGAAATTGTGGACAGCCTGGTGCGCTCGGGCGCGGTCGACCTGATCGTGGTCGATTCGGTCGCGGCGCTCACGCCCAAGGCCGAACTGGAAGGCGAAATGGGCGACTCCTTGCCCGGCTTGCAAGCCCGCTTGATGAGCCAGGCGCTGCGCAAGCTCACCGCCCACATCAAGAAAACCAACTGCATGGTGATCTTCATCAACCAGATCCGCATGAAGATCGGTGTCATGTTTGGCAGCCCCGAGACCACCACCGGCGGCAACGCACTGAAGTTCTACGCCTCGGTGCGCCTGGACATCCGGCGCACCGGCACCATCAAAAAAGGCGATGTGGCGATTGGCAACGAAACCAAGGTCAAGGTCGTCAAGAACAAGGTGGCGCCGCCGTTCAAGACCGCTGAGTTCGACATCCTGTTCGGCGAAGGCATCAGCCGCCAGGGCGAGGTCATCGACATGGGCGTGAATGCCAACATTCTCGACAAGTCGGGCGCCTGGTACGCCTACAACGGCGAAAAGATCGGTCAAGGCCGTGACAACGCGCGCGACTTCCTGCGCGAGAACCCGGCGCTGTCGCAGGAGATCGAAAACAAGGTGCGCGCCTCGCTCGGCATTCCCTTACTTGCGGGCGCCCCGGAGCCCGACGCCAAGGCCAAAGCTTCTGCTAAAAAGACGACCTAGCCCTCGTGGGCTATGCATAAGCAGCTATTTAAAACATAGTCAATACGCCCGGCCCGCCGAACGCCTCATCGCTGCCACGCAGAGCCCTCATGCTGTTTGCCCCACCGTCCCTCAAAGGCCGCGCCTTGCGTCTGCTCAGCGGGCGCGAGCATTCGCGCGCCGAATTGACGCAAAAACTGCAACGCTTTGAGGAAGAACCCGGCAGCCTGGCCCAGGCCTTGGACGAGTTGCAGGCCAAGGGCTTTATCAACGAGCAGCGCGTGATCGAGTCGGTGCTGCACCGGCGCGCGGCCAAGCTGGGTGCAGCCCGCATCAAACAGGAGCTGCAAGGCAAAGGCCTGGAGCCCGAGGCGATCAAAGCCGCGCTGGACGGTCTGCAGGCCTGCGAACACGAGCGGGCGCTGGCGCTCTGGCAGAAGAAGTTTGGTGTGGTGCCGGCCGATGCGCAGGTGGCGGCCAAGCAGATGCGTTTTCTGGCAGCACGCGGTTTCGGTGCTGACACGATCCGCAAGGTGGTCGGCGGGCGGGCCGATGACTGAACCGGAGTCTGATTTATTTTTTAAACTAAATCAGGCTCTGGCCCTCGTCAAATAAGACTTAGCAGCTATCAATTTTGCATCCTAGTTGTCCCGCTACAGGCCCAGCATCAACCGCAGGTTCTGTACCGCAGCGCCGCTGGCGCCTTTGCCCAGGTTGTCCAGGCGCGCCACCAGCACGGCGTGGCGGAAATCATCGCGCACGCCCTGGTTGGCAAACACGCGCAGCTCCATCCGGTTGGTGTCAACCAGTGCCAGCGGGTCGAGCTTGTTGTCTGGCGTGGCCGGCAGCACGTTGATCAAATCGCTGTCTGCGTAATGTTGCGCCAGTGCGTCGTGCAAGTCTTGTGCGGTTACATGGCCCGGCAACAGGTCCAGATGCAGCGGCACCTGCACCAGCATGCCCTGCCTGAAGTTGCCGACTGACGGGATGAACAAGGGACGCCGCAGCAGCCCGGTGTATTTCATGATCTCGGGAATGTGCTTGTGCTTCAAGCCCAGACCATACAGCTCGAAGGCCGGAGCTTCTCCCTTTTCGTAGGCCTCGATCATCGGGCGACCGCCGCCCGAGTAACCGCTGATGGCGGGCAGGATGACGGGAAAATCCGTTGGGATCAGGCCCGCATCAATAAGCGGTCGCAACAAGGCGATGGCACCGGTGGCGTAGCAGCCCGGGTTGGCCACCCGGCGTGCCCGGGCCACGGCCTCGCGCTGCCCGGCGATCAGTTCTGGAAAGCCAAACACCCAGCCCGGCGCCGTGCGGTGCGCCGTGGACGCATCAATGATCTTCGGACCAACTTGGCCGGTGCTGCGCGCGGTCTCGTCGATCATGGCCACGGATTCAAGCGCCGCTTCATCGTGCAGACACAGCACCACCAGATCAACCTGGGCCATCAGGGCGCGCTTGGCGGCTGCATCCTTGCGCTGCTCTGGCGCGATGCTGATCAGTTCAATGCCATCCAGACTTTGCAGGCGCTCGCGGATTTGCAGCCCGGTGGTACCGGCTTCGCCGTCAATAAAAATTTTGTGCATGATTGATCTCTGTCAGGAAGTGGTGGCTGCTACTGTCAGTTAACACAAAGTTTGGTGCATTGCAGCATGATACAGTTCGAGGCTGTGTTGTCCAGTGCCGTCCCCCGAGTCCTGAAACTTGGCCGCCGGATGAAAAAACTCCCCGTTCCTGAGAGAGCCTTCATGAAAATTCACGAGTACCAAGGCAAGGAAATCTTGCGTCAAGCTGGTGTACCGGTGCCGCGCGGCATTCCGGCCTTCACCGTTCAAGAGGCGGTGGAAGCCGCCCAAAAACTCGGCGGCCCGGTGTGGGTGGTCAAGGCCCAGATCCACGCGGGTGGCCGCGGCAAAGGTGGCGGCGTCAAGCTAGCCCGCTCGATCGACGAAGTCAAACAGCTCGCCGGCGAAATTTTGGGCATGCAGCTCATCACGCACCAGACCGGCCCCGAAGGCCAAAAGGTTCGCCGCCTCTTGATTGAAGACGGCGCCGACATCAAAAAAGAATACTACGTGTCCGCCGTGACCGACCGCGCCAGCCAGCGCGTGGCCATGATCGTCTCGAGCGAGGGCGGCATGTCGATTGAAGACGTGGCGCACGAGACGCCCGAGAAGATCATCACCGAGATCGTGGACCCTGCCACCGGCCTGACGGTCGCCCAAGCCACCAAGCTGGCCAACGCCATCGGCGTGCCTGCCGGATCGGTCGCGCAAGCCGTGGACGTGCTGCAAAAGGTCTACAAGGTCTACATGGACACCGATGCCTCGCTGGTTGAAATCAACCCCATGATTGTCGAAGGCAACGGCAACATCAAGGCGATCGACGCCAAGTTCAATTTTGACGACAACGCGTTGTTCCGTCATCCCGAGATCGTGGCCTACCGCGACCTCGACGAAGAAGACCCGGCCGAAGTCGAGGCCAGCAAGTTTGACCTCGCTTACATCAGCCTGGACGGCAACATCGGCTGCCTGGTCAATGGCGCCGGCTTGGCGATGGCCACCATGGACACCATCAAGCTGTTTGGCGCCTCACCCGCCAACTTCCTCGACGTGGGCGGCGGCGCCACTCCCGAGAAGGTGACCGAAGCCTTCAAGATCATGCTGAAGAACCCGAACGTCAAGGTGATCCTGGTCAACATCTTTGGCGGCATCATGAAGTGCGACACCATTGCCGCCGGCGTGATTGCGGCCTGCAAGGCCGTGAACCTGAACGTGCCACTGGTGGTGCGCATGAAGGGCACCAATGAGGAACTGGGCAAGAAGCTGCTGGCTGAATCCGGCCTGCCCATCATCAGCGCCGATACCATGGCCGAGGCAGCGCAAAAAGCGGTTGCGGCAAGTCAAGCCAACTGAGCAGGAAATAATCATGTCCATCCTCATCAATAAAGACACCAAGGTCATCACCCAAGGCATCACCGGCAAGACCGGTCAGTTTCACACCGAAAAGTGCCAGGAATACGCCAACGGCAAGAATTGTTTCGTCGCCGGGGTGAACCCAAAAAAGGCCGGCGAGAAGATTTTTGACATTCCAATCTTTGCCTCGGTCAAGGAAGCGGCAAGCCAAACCGGCGCCACCGTGTCGGTCATCTACGTGCCACCCGCGGGTGCTGCCGCTGCGATCTGGGAAGCCGTCGAGGCCGACCTGGACCTGGCAATCTGCATCACTGAAGGCATCCCAATCCGCGACATGCTCGAGGTGCGCAACCGAATGCGCGCCAAAGTGGCGGCCGGCGGCAAGGAAACCCTGCTGCTTGGCCCCAACTGCCCGGGCTTGATCACGCCCGACGAGATCAAGATCGGCATCATGCCCGCGCACATTCACCGCAAGGGCCGCATTGGCGTGGTCAGCCGCTCCGGCACGCTGACTTATGAAGCCGTGGCGCAGTTGACTGAAATTGGCCTCGGTCAGTCCACCGCCGTTGGCATTGGTGGCGATCCGATCAATGGCCTCAAGCACATTGACATCATGCGTCTGTTCAACGACGACCCCGACACCGATGCAGTCATCATGATTGGTGAAATTGGCGGCCCGGACGAAGCCGACGCGGCGCGTTGGTGTAAAGCCAACATGAAGAAGCCGATTGTGGGTTTCATCGCCGGTGTGACCGCTCCGGCGGGCAAACGCATGGGCCACGCGGGCGCCTTGATCTCCGGCGGCGCCGACACCGCCGAAGCAAAGCTGGCCGTGATGGAAGAATGTGGCTTCAAAATCACGCGCAATCCGTCCGAGTTGGCCAAGCTGCTCAAAGCCATGCTTTAAGTTCGCGTCGTCGTGAGCGGTGCGGCCTAGATGCTGCACTTCATCAGAAGAGCCGGATTTCCGCAGGGATAATCCGGCTTTGTTGTTCATACGCCCCAGGCATTCATAAAGACCCGTATCGTGGAAGAATTTCTCACCGCTCACTTTTGGTTTGCTGTCGGCCAGATCATCATGATCGACATCTTGCTCGGCGGTGACAACGCTGTGGTGATCGCCCTGGCCTGCCGCCAGTTGCCGGTGCATTTGCGCCTGAAGGGGATCTTGTGGGGGACAGCCGGGGCGATTGTGCTGCGCGTCGTTCTGATCGCCTTCGCCTTGACGCTCTTACAGGTGCCGTTCCTGAAGCTGGTCGGCGCCGCCTTGTTACTGTGGATCGGCGTCAAGCTGTTGCTGCCGCAGGATGAAGATGGCCACAACAGCATTCAGGCCAGCGACAAGCTGTGGGCCGCGGTCAAGACCGTCATCATTGCCGATCTGGTGATGAGCATCGACAACGTCATCGCCATCGCCGGCGCAGCCACCGGCGCGGGCAGCCAGCACCAGTTGCCGCTGGTCATTTTTGGTTTGCTGGTCAGCGTGCCGATCATCATCTGGGGCAGTCAGCTGGTACTCAAACTGATGGACCGCTTTCCGATCATCATCACGGTCGGGGGCATGTTGCTGGGCTGGATTGCCGGCACGATGGCGCTCACTGATCCCGCGGTGCAAAATTATTTGCCTCAGACCATGCTGTGGCACTACGGCTCTGGTTTGGTGGGCGCGCTGCTGGTTCTGGGGGTCGGACAGGCACTGCGCAATCGTGAGGTCCGGTCGGCCTGAGTCGGCAAAGTGCCTATTGTCGAAGGGTGTGACATCTGCTACCGTAGCCGGGCGCTGGATCTCGGGAAGTGAGATTTGTCGGGTTTGTGCGACGCTGACCAGTTTCAGCTTCACCACGGTCAAAAGGGTGCCGAGTGGCCAAAATGTCTTTCTCCAAATCGGGTCCTTTCTGGCGCAGCGACTGGTTCGTGGGTCTTCTGATTGTGCTGACGGTGCTGCTGGGGCAACTGAGCAGCGACTTCATCGGCATGCTGGAGCGGCGCTTTTATGACTTTGCCAGCACCAGCACCTCGCGCCAACCCTCTGACCGGATCGCCGTCATCGCCATTGATGATCAAAGCATTGCCAACATCGGTCGCTGGCCCTGGCCACGCGATATTCATGCCCAGCTGATAGACAAGCTGGCGGCCGCCAAAGCGCGGGTGGTGGTTCACACCGTGTTCTTTTTTGAGCCCGAAGTTGACCGCGGGCTGGCTTTTATTCGCAAGATGAAAGGCGTTCTGCTGGCCAACGCCGAACTGGCCAGCACCCCTTCTGCGCGCAGCGAGCAACTGGCCCAGGTGATGGCCGAGGCCGAAGCCGCGCTCGATACCGATGGCCAATTGGCGGCCAGCCTCAGAAATGCCGGCAATGTGCTCCTTCCTTCCTATTTCACCCTGGGCGAACCCCAGGGTAACGCCGACCAGCCCTTGCCCGCGTTTGCGCTCAAGAGTGCACTCGATGACAACGGCGGGTTCTCGATCGCAGCACACAGGGCGCAGGAACCGCTAGAAAGCCTCGGCGCGGCGGCCGCCGGTGTTGGTCACCTGGACCAACTGCCCGATGTGGACGGCGCGCTGCGATTCGAGCCCCTGCTCGTCAACTACGACGGCAAGGCCGTTCCCTCGATGGCCCTGCTGGCCGCGGCCAAGAGCCTCAATCTGAGTGCCGGCGACATCAAGCTCAATGTGGGTGAATCCGTGCAAATTGGAAAGCTGCGCGTCAAGACCGATGAGGCAGCGCGCACGTTGCCCCAGTTCTACAAAGGGCGTGACGGCAAACCGGCCTTTGCCGTGGACTCTTTTTACGACGTACTGAACGGTAAAATTCCGGCATCCAAATATGCGGACAAGATTGTGATCATCGGCGCAACGGCGTCCGGCGTGGGGACCTCGTTTCCCGTGCCCGGCAACCCGGCTTTGTCACCCGCCGAAACCATCGCCCACATCACCTCCAGCATCCTGAGCGAACACTCTATCGTGCAGCCCGGCTGGGGCGGGGCGGCTACCCTGGCGTTACTGATCCTGGTGAGCGCCTATCTGATTGTCGCGCTGCCACGCCTCTCGGCCGGCATGGCCGCACTGTGCACGCTGCTGTTGTTTGCGCTCTTGTTGGGGACCGAATTTGGCCTACTGTCAGGCGCCGCGCTGTGGCTCAAGCTGATGTTTCCCGCAGCCCTGCTGTTGATTGGCCATCTGGCGCTCACGACCAAGCGCTTTTTGATGACCGGGGCGGGCAAGATCAAGTCCGATGAAGAGTCTGCTGAAACCAGCCGCATGATGGGCTTGGCGCTGCAGGGACAGGGACAGCTCGACATGGCGTTCGACCGGTTCCGCCGCTTAGCGATGAGCGAGGCGGTGATGGGCAATTTGTACAACCTGGCCTTGGACTTCGAGCGCAAGCGCCAAGTCAACAAGGCCGAGGCGGTGTATGACTACATGGCGGCCTACGACAAGGACTACAAAGACCTGAAGAGCAAGCTGAACCGGGCCAAAAACCTGTCAGAAACCGTGGCGTTCGGCGGCAACAGCGCTCCCCCCGGAGGCACGATGCTGGTCGAGGCTGGCGCGATCGAGAAACCCATGCTGGGGCGTTACCAGGTCGAGAAGGTACTGGGCAAGGGCGCGATGGGCGTGGTGTATCTGGGCAAAGACCCCAAGATCGGCCGCGTCGTGGCCATCAAGACCATGGCCCTGAGCGAAGAATTTGAGGGCGATGAACTGGCGGATGCACGCGAGCGCTTTTTCCGCGAAGCCGAAACCGCCGGGCGTCTCCAACATCACAATATCGTGACCATTTTCGATGCAGGTGAAGCGCACGATCTGGCTTACATCGCCATGGAGTTTCTCAAAGGCAAGGACCTGGTGGACTACTGCAAAAACGGGCATTTGTTGCCGGTCCCCACCGTGCTGTCGATTGTGGCGCGGGTGGCCGAGGCGCTGGCCTATGCCCACCAGCAGCATGTGGTGCACCGCGACATCAAGCCAGCCAACATCATGTATGAGCTTGAGAGCGACACCGTCAAAGTGACCGACTTCGGCATCGCGCGCATCACGGATTCGAGCAAAACCAAGACCGGATTGGTGCTGGGCACTCCGAGTTTCATGTCGCCCGAGCAGTTGGCGGGCAAAAGAGTCGACGGCCGCTCAGACCTTTATTCGCTCGGAGTCATGCTGTTTCAGATGCTTTCGGGCGTGCTGCCGTTCCGCGGCGACTCCATGGCCGAACTGATGTACAAGATCGCGAAAGATCAGGCGCCCGACATTGGCAGCATCCGCAAGGAGTTGCCAGCGGCGTTGGTGCGTTTGGTGGCGGTGTCGCTGAGCAAACGCCCCGAGGCCCGCTACCAGGACGGGGCTCAGTTTGCTCATGCGCTGCGGGCGGTATTATCGGCACTGACCGACGAGGTGGCGCCGCTCGGCGCGGCCATGGCGGCACCCCTGCGGCCAGGGCCGAGCTTCGAGGAAAAGACGACGAAAATTGCGTCAACTGCTCTTGCATCGGCGCCGCAGTTTGAAAAAACGGTCGTGATGGCCAGCTCGACCCCGACCTTGAACCCGCGCAGTGCCAGCACGGGCGGCCCTGACAACTAGCCTGGTAGCTCGATGAATTACAACTTTTGCGCCCAAACTGACCCGGGCCGGACCCGTGACAACAATGAAGACTCGGTGGCCTTTGATGTGGCCACCAGCTTGGGCATCTTGGCCGATGGCATGGGCGGTTACAACGCAGGCGAGATCGCCAGCGGCATGGCGACCGCCTATATCAAGTCCGAACTGGCAGGTTGGCTGGCTGAGGCGAGCCAGCAGGCCAACGCGGGCGAGGTCCGGCGCGCCATTGAACTTTGTGTGGACAACGCCAATCGCGCCATTTTTGGCGCGTCTTGCACGAACAGCCAGTATGCGGGCATGGGCACCACCCTGGTGGTCGGGGTATTCCAGGACAAGCGCTTGCTGCTCGGCCATGTCGGGGATTCCCGCTGCTACCGCTGGCGCGGCACGACGCTGCAGCAGATCACCAAGGATCATTCGCTGTTGCAGGAGCAGATTGACGCCGGCTTGCTCACGCCCGAGCAGGCCGCGACCGCCCCCAACAAAAACCTCGTGACCCGGGCAC
The DNA here is from genome assembly GCA_038215405.1 of Burkholderiales bacterium. Classification (GTDB taxonomy): domain Bacteria; phylum Pseudomonadota; class Gammaproteobacteria; order Burkholderiales; family Burkholderiaceae_C; genus Rhodoferax. The sequence goes on along the minus strand of JBBQQX010000057.1, from coordinate 6,062 downwards.
TGGGGGTCGACGATGTGGTTTTGCTGGACCTCAACGAACATCAGGTCGAGCCTGGTGATATTTATTTGATGTGTTCCGACGGACTTTCTGACATGATGCAGGACTCGGCGATTGCAGAAGTTCTGCAAAACGGCACATCGCTGGCGCTCATGGCGGCAGAACTGGTAACCTTGGCCAACGAGAATGGTGGACGCGATAACATCACCGTATTGTTGATTGAAGCGTCAGCCACCCCGGAAAAGCGTGGATTGATGGCCAGATTGCTTGGCAAATGACAGAGGCGTCGCATGAAAAACCCCATAATTAATTTCAGAAACAGGAGTCGGTCATGCCGAAAATGATCGTATCGATCGATGGCGTCGTCATCAAGGAAGTTCAATTGACCAAGGACCGAACGACCTTGGGTCGGCGCCCCTATAACGACATCGTGATCGACAACCTGGCTGTCAGCGGCGAGCACGCCGTGGTTCAAATGAGCGATGGCCAGGTCTTTTTAGAAGATCTGAACAGCACCAATGGCACCTATGTGAACGGCAAGGCGATCAAGAAGCAGCTGCTGCAGGATGACGACTCGGTTGAGGTCGGCAAATACAAGATCAAGTTTGTCAGCGATGCACACGGTGAGTCCTTTGAAAAAACCATGATGGTCAAGGCGGCTGTGGCTGGTTTGGCCCCCGCGGTGGCGCCAACCCCCTTGACGCCGCCAGCGCCAGCCAGTCTTGAAGCCCAAAGCAGCACCGACGCCTTGCGCGCTGCGATCAAGGTGTTGTCGGGGGCTGCAGCTGGCCGAGAAGTGCCTTTGACGAAAGTCGTCACGACCATTGGCAAGCCGGGCGTCGCCGTTGCGGCAATTACCCGACGTCAGCGTGGTTTTGTCGTGCATCACGTGGAGGGAGCGGGCAACCCGACCCTCAACGGGGCGTCCATCGGGGCGCAACCGATGGCCTTGAGAAATGGCGATTTGATTGAGCTGGCCGGAACCCAAATGCAGTTTGTTCAGGCCTGAGCTGTGCGCACATGACAGGTCGACACCCGATCCGCGGGTAGCGCTGCCGGGGCGCATGTAGCGAGGCAACGAATTTTCAGACCACGTAAGGAATCCGGCATGAAAGTACGTGTACTGGGCTGTTCCGGCGCGATCGCAAAAGATTGCCGCACGACCTCATTCCTGATCGACGCGGACGTCTTGATTGATGCAGGCACCGGCTTGGGCGACCTCACGCTCGATCAAATGTGCGACATCGAGCACGTCTTGCTCACGCACTCGCACCTGGACCACGTGCTGGCTCTGCCCTTGATGGTGGACGCCACGGCCGCCCGGCGCGTGACGCCGGTGCAGATCCATGCGCTCGCCGGCACGATTGCCGCCTTGAAAGCGCACATTTTCAACGACGTGATCTGGCCCGATTTCAGCCGCATCCCCACACCCGAGTCCCCTTTCATCAGTTTTCATGAAATCCAGGTGGGCCAGACGCTCCAATTTGGTCGCAAGTTGATCGAGGTGCTGCCTGCAGTGCATACTGTTCCTGCAGTCGGCTATGCCGTCACCGAGGGCAACGGCTGCTGGGTGTTCACCGGTGACACGGAAAGGAATCCGGCCTTCTGGGAGCGGCTCAACCAACTCAATGTTGTCATGCTGGTGATCGAAACCGCCTTCAGCAACCGCGAAAAGGAGCTCGCCCGGCGCAGTCTGCACTTGTCACCGCACGTGCTGGCCAATGAGCTTGACTGCATCGAACGCGGCCACCGTTACCCGATTTACATCACCCACACCAAGCCCTTCGAGACCGAGTTGATCATGACCGAAATTCAGCTTTTTGATGAAACCCAGGTCAATGGTCCCAACGTGACACACGACATTCGCTGGCTGCGCGCCGGCCAGGAGTTTGATTTATGAACGCGCTGGTCAAACCGGCCAGTGGGGAGGCCAATTCCGAGCAGGTTTTTTTTGAATCGCAAAAGCTCCCGAGCGAAAAGCGCGGCATGCTGTTCGAGGCCTTGTTCTACAAGCAGTTGCAGCAGGTCACCACCCGCATTCATGAAACCGAAAACCTCGATCAGATCATGCTGGAGGCGAGCCAGGACATCTGCAAACTGTTCAATGCCGACCGCCTGACCCTCTATGCCGTCAACGAGGACCAGACGGCGATTGTCTCCAAGGTCAAGACCGGGCTCAACAGCAGCCGCGATCTCAAGCTGCCGATCTCGCCGCAAAGCATCGCCGGCTACGTCGCTTTCAGCCGCCAATTGCTCAATCTGCCGGACGTGTACGACGACGAGCGGCTCAAGCAAATACACCCGGCCCTGACCTTCCTCAAAGAAGTCGACAAACGCTCGGGCTACCGCACCAAGCAGATGCTGGTCGCGCCCATTCTTGAAGGCAAGACGCTGTATGGCGTGTTGCAGGTCATCAACAACAAGAACGATCAGCTCTTTGGGGAACTCGAAGTCGACGGCGTCTCGCAACTGTGCAAGACCCTGGGCACCGCCATCCGGCAACGGCTTCAGAAGGCCGAAGCGAGCGCGCGGCGCCTGGCAACCAAATATGACGGGCTGGTCACCGATGGTGTGATGTCAGCGCAGGAGCTTGAGCATTGCCTGCAACAGGCGCGCATCGAGGGCAAGTCGGTGGAGCAGGTCCTGATGGCCCATTACAGCGTTCGATCCAACCAGATCGGCCCCTCGCTGGCCAAATTCTTTGAGGTGCCCTATGAGCCCTTCAGCGCCGGGCGCATCCGCTCGGAGATGCTGCATGGCCCACTCAAGCGCGAGTTCATTGAACAGCAGGGCTGGATCCCGCTGGAGGAATCGCCCGAGGGCCTGGTCATCATGTGCATCGACCCGGAAGCAGCGCGCAACTCACGCGTGGTGCCCCAGGTGTTCCCGCGCATCGCCAAATTTTCTTACCGGGTGACGACGCAAGCGGAGTTTGCCGAAACACTGGGTCAAATTTTCGGCATCGAAGTGACCGGTGGTTCCATTGACGAGTTGCTGGCCGACATGGACGGCAGTGCGATTGACGACGGCAGCAATGACGACTCGCTGGAGTCGGCCGCGGCCGACAATGAACTGGTCAAGTTCGTCAACAAGGTCATCATTGACGCCTACAAGCAAGGGGTGTCGGACATTCACATCGAACCGATGCCGGGCAAGCTCAAGACCGGCATCCGCTTTCGCATTGACGGCACGCTGCAGCCCTATATCGAGGTGCCGGCCCATTTTCGCCAGGCCATGGTGACGCGTTTGAAGATCATGTGCGACCTTGATATTTCAGAGCGACGCCGCCCGCAGGACGGCAAGATTAAATTCAAGAAATACGGCCCGCTCGACATCGAGCTGCGCGTGGCGACGATTCCCTCAGCGGGCGGCGTCGAAGACGTTGTCATGCGGATTCTGGCCGCTGGCGAGCCGATTCCGCTGGACAAACTGGGCTTGACGCCGCACAACATGGACCGGGTGATCAAGACGATCGAGAAGCCCTATGGCTTGTTCTATGTTTGTGGCCCGACCGGTTCCGGCAAGACCACCACGCTGCATTCCATCCTCAAGCACCTGAACACGCCCGACACCAAGATCTGGACCGCCGAGGACCCGGTCGAAATCACTCAAAAGGGCCTGCGCCAAGTGCAGATCAACCGCAAGGCCGGTATTGACTTTGCGCTGATCATGCGCGCCTTCCTGCGCGCCGACCCCGACATCATCATGGTCGGCGAGTCGCGCGACAAGGAAACCGTGGCGATGGGCGTGGAAGCTTCGCTCACCGGCCACCTGGTGTTCTCCACCCTGCACACCAACTCGGCGCCCGAGTCCATCACGCGCTTGCTGGACATGGGCATGGACCCGTTCAATTTTGCCGATGCGCTCCTGGGCATTCTGGCGCAGCGCCTGGCCAAGAAGCTGTGCGCGTGCAAGGAATCCTATGTGCCGGACATGGAGGAAATGCGCCTGTTTGCCGCCGAATACGCCGAGGAACTGCGGCATTCGGCCGCCTGGACCGCCGACTACGAGGGCGAAACCAAGAAACTGATCGCGAGTTGGCACGAGGCCTACGACCAAGATGGCCAGCTCAGGTTTTACCGCCATGTGGGTTGCGACAAATGCCGCAACACTGGCTACAAAGGCCGCATCGGCCTGCATGAACTGCTGATTGCCAGCGACGACATCAAGAAGCTGATCCAGGAGCGCGCCCGGGTGGCCGAGATTTTCGCCGCTGCCGTCGAAGGCGGCATGCGCACGCTGAAGATGGACGGCATGGAAAAAGTCATGATGGGGCTGACCGACATCAAGATGGTGCGCTCGGTGTGCATCAAGTGACGCCCAAATGGCGCCATGCCCGCCAACCCGCCTGATCTGAGCGGCCAGCGATAATTCAGCCATGTCCAAAGTCCCCCCAGAACCCGGCGCCGAGTCGCTCATCACCTACCCATCGCTGTTTCCCATCAAAGTCATGGGCGCGAAGGTGGACGGCCTAGTGCACGCCCTGACCCTGATCGCCCTGCACTTCGACCCGACGTTTGATGCGACCACCATCGAACTGCGCGAGAGCAAGGGCGGCAAGTACTTGGGTGTCACCCTCACCGTCACCGCCACCTCCAGAGAGCAGCTCGACGAGCTCTACCGCACGCTCTCGACGCATCCGATGGTCAAGGTGGTGCTGTAGATGGGTGTGGGGCTGGAACTGCGCCACCTGGGTCGGGTCGACTACCTGCCCACCTACGCGGCGATGCAGGCCTTCACCGCGACGCGCACGGCAGAGACGCCCGATGAACTCTGGATTTGTGAGCATCCTGCGGTTTATACGCAAGGGCTGGCGGGCAAAGAAGAACACATTTTTAGCCCCGGTGAAATTCCGGTGGTGCAGACCAACCGCGGTGGCCAGGTCACCTACCACGGCCCCGGCCAAGTGGTGGCATACCCGTTGCTGGACCTCAAGCGCGCCGGCTATTTCATCAAGGAATATGTTTACCGGATCGAAGAAGCGGTGATCCGTACGCTGCTGCACCTGGGTGTCACCGGGCATCGGGTGGCAGGGGCGCCGGGTATTTATGTGCGCCTGGACGATCCTGCACGGCACGCGCTGCTGGCGCAGCGGCCGATGAAGAGGACAGAAATCAAGGAGCCCGGCGGCATTGAGCTTCCTGGCGCTCGGGCGGCGCCTGACTTCACCGGCTTGGGCAAGATCGCCGCGCTCGGGATCAAAGTCAGCCGCAACTGCACCTACCACGGCGTGGCGCTGAACGTGGCAATGGACCTGGAACCCTACGCGCGTATCAACCCCTGCGGCTACTCTGGGTTGCAAACGGTGGACCTTTCTACAATCGGCGTCTGCGTTGGCTGGGACGAAGCCGCCGTGTTGCTGGGCCATAAGCTCAGCCGCTATCTGGCGCCCTGACCCGGTCAGCACGCCTACTTGCACCCTTTACCTACCATTTGTCACCATGAGTCACAGCCCCGACGACCTTGCCACCCCAGCCACCGCTGCGAGCGTGCGCGAGGTTCAGCCCCCCGAAGCCTACGACGCGACGGTCAAGCAGAAATCTGCCGCCAAGCTCTCGCGCATTCCAATCAAGGTGGTGCCCGGCGAGATTCTGCGCAAACCGGCCTGGATCCGCGTCAAGGCCGGCTCTCCCACCACGCGTTTCTATGAAATCAAGGACGTACTGCGCGCCAACAAGCTCGTGACAGTCTGCGAAGAAGCCAGTTGCCCCAACATTGGCGAGTGCTTTGGCAAGGGCACGGCCACCTTCATGATCATGGGCGACAAATGCACGCGGCGTTGCCCGTTTTGCGACGTTGGCCATGGCCGCCCCGACCCGCTCGATGTGAACGAGCCCGCCAGCCTGGCAAGCACCATCGCCCAGCTCAAGCTCAAATATGTGGTGATCACCAGCGTCGACCGCGACGATCTGCGCGACGGCGGTGCCGGGCATTTTGTCGCCTGCATCCAGGCCATTCGTGAAAAGTCGCCGCAAACCCAGATCGAAGTGCTGGTGCCCGACTTTCGTGGCCGTGATGACCGCGCACTGGAGATTCTCAAAGCCGCGCCGCCTGACGTGATGAAC
>JBBQQX010000056.1:0-23337 GCA_038215405.1 Burkholderiales bacterium | reverse complement strand
GCCGCCGCCTTGAGTTGCCAGGAGTTTCGCCCCGTCAGGATGCAGGCTCGCGATGGGGCGCACTTCGCGTTCGGCGTGTAGGCATTGTTGAAGAGCAGGCCCTGGCTGGCGACGCGGTCAAACGCCGGCGTCTTCACCCATCGCTGGCCGTAGGCACCCGCATGCGGCCCCCAATCGTCCGCGATGGCGAACAGGATGTTGGGACGGGTGGCGACCCCTTCCGGCTTGGGAGCGGGTTGCTTGGCCAGACCCTCCAACTGCGACGCGGGTGGTCGCGGACTTGATCCGCGGCAAGAAGGTGGATCAAGCCTTGAACATCTTGCAGTTCACGCAGAAAAAAGCTGCCGTGATCATCAAGAAGGTTCTTGAGTCCGCCATTGCCAACGCTGAGCACAATGATGGTGCCGATATTGACGAACTGAAGGTGAAAACCATTTTCGTTGAGCAAGGTGCTTCGCTCAGGCGCTTCACGGCCCGCGCAAAAGGTCGTGGCAACCAAATCAGAAAACCCACGTGCCATGTGTACGTGACGGTTGGTAACTGAAAGAGGCCAGGAAGATATGGGACAAAAAATCCACCCAACCGGCTTTCGCTTGTCGATCAGCCGCAACTGGGCATCACGCTGGTACGCCAATGACCGTGATTTCGCGGGCATGCTCGCTGAAGACATCAAGGTGCGCGAGTACCTGAAAGCCAAGCTGAAAAACGCGTCTGTGTCGCGTGTATTGATCGAGCGCCCCGCCAAAAACGCCCGCATCACAATTTTCTCGGCTCGTCCGGGTGTTGTGATCGGCAAAAAAGGCGAGGACATCGAGAATTTGAAACGCGAGTTGTCGCGTCAACTCGGCGTGCCGGTTGCAGTGAACATCGAAGAGGTGCGCAAGCCCGAAATTGATGCCAAACTGATTGCCGACAGCATTACGCAACAGCTTGAAAAGCGCATCATGTTCCGTCGGGCCATGAAGCGTGCCATGCAAAATGCGATGCGTCTGGGTGCCTTGGGCATCAAGATCATGTCGTCGGGACGCTTGAACGGAATCGAAATCGCGCGTTGTGAGTGGTACCGTGAAGGTCGCGTACCGCTTCATACCTTGCGTGCGGATATCGATTACGGCACCTCTGAAGCGCAAACCACCTACGGCATCATTGGCGTCAAGGTCTGGGTCTACAAGGGTGATACCTTGGGACGCAATGACCTGCCAGCCGCCGTTGAGGCGCGTACCGATGACGAGCGCCGTCCACGCGGTCCCCGTCGTGATGACCGAGGTACCCGTCCGAGCTCCGACCGTCCTGCACCCCGTGGTGTGCGTCGCGCACCACTCGGTGGCAACACGGCGCCTGCTGATGGCAGCGACAAACCGGCAGAGGCTTCTGGTGCCGATGCAACCCAACCCGCCGTTAAGCGCGTCCGCAAGGTAGCCGCGCCAGTTTCCGCAGTCAGCCCCAGTGCTGTGGCCACTGACGGTAAAGGAGAATAATTATGTTGCAACCCGCTCGTCGCAAATACCGCAAAGAGCAAAAAGGCCGTAACACTGGCATTGCGACCCGAGGCAGCTCGGTCGCATTTGGTGATTTCGGTCTGAAATGCATTGACCGTGGCCGTTTGACGGCTCGTCAAATTGAAGCCGCGCGTCGTGCCATTTCCCGTCACGTCAAACGGGGTGGTCGTATCTGGATTCGTGTCTTTCCTGACAAGCCTATTTCCCAAAAGCCTGCTGAAGTGCGTATGGGTAACGGCAAAGGCAATCCAGAGTACTACGTGGCTGAAATTCAGCCGGGTAAGATCGTTTTTGAAATCGTCGGTGTTACAGAAGAGTTGGCTCGTGAAGCGTTTCGTTTGGCAGCCGCCAAACTGCCTTTGCGTACGACTTTTGTGGCTCGCATGATTGGCCAGTAATCAGGAGAACATGCTATGAAAACTACTGAACTACGCCAAAAAGACGTTGCCGGTCTGCAGACCGAGGTCAAAGAGCTTCAAAAAGCGCACTTTGGCCTGCGTATGCAAAAAGCCACGCAACAACTCAATAACACCGCTACGCTGCGCTCTACGCGCCGCGATATTGCTCGCGCCAAGACCATTCTTGTCGAAAAGCAGAGCGCCGATAAATCCGCCAAATAAGGAGCGATAAATGACGGAAGCTAAAAAATCCCTCAAGCGCACCTTGGTTGGCAAGGTGGTCAGCGACAAGCGTGCAAAGACTGTGACTGTGCTGATTGAGCGTCGTGTCAAACACGAACTCTACGGCAAGATTGTTGGGAAATCCAGCAAGTACCACGCTCATGATGAAACCAATGAGTACAAGACGGGTGACATCATTGAGATCACGGAAAGTCGTCCAATTTCAAAGACCAAGAACTGGGTGGCGACCCGCTTGGTGCAGAAAGCGGCTGTGGTTTAAGCCTTTTCAGTCCTGAGACTGCAGGCTTCCTGGAAACGGCTCACAATGTGAGCCGTTTCTATTTGTATACCTCTTTGGAGCAGACTTCAGAAGCTGCTTCACCAATTTCAGTCAATTATTTAAGGACCATTCAATGATTAAAGTAGGCGATCAACTTCCAGCAACCACTTTGATGGAGTTTTCGGAAGTCGAGGGCGGCGGCTGCAGTCTCGGCCCTAATTCTGTGGACGTCGCGAAGGCCAGCGCAGGCAAGACCATCGCCTTGTTTGCCTTGCCCGGCGCCTTCACACCGACTTGCTCTGCCAAGCATGTTCCTGGCTACATTCAACGCTACGATGAACTCAAGGCTTCCGGCGTGGACGAGGTCTGGTGCGTCAGCGTGAACGATGCGTTTGTGATGGGTGCCTGGGCGCGCGACCAAAAAACCGACGGTAAAGTGCGGATGCTGGCCGATGGCGATGCGGTTTTTGCCAAGGCGACCGGCCTGACCTTAGACCTGACCGGTAAAGGCATGGGACTGCGCAGCAACCGCTACTCCATGCTGGTCAAAGATGGCAAAGTTGTCACGCTCAACATTGAAGCCCCCGGCAAGTTTGAAGTCAGCGACGCAGCCACGCTGCTCGCGCAGGCCAAAGGCTGAGCAGCTGATTGAGTCGTCAGGCCCGCTCCACCGTAACGGTGGCGGGCTTTACAGATCGACCTTCAGGTAATGCGCCCCCTCAATCGGGTTGTGGTAATAGGGTCCGATTTCTTCGAATCCAAGGTCTTGGTACAAGGCGCGGGCGCTTTCCATTTCATTGAGTGTGTCAAGTAGCACGCACGCGTAGCCGGCCATGCGGGCGCGGTCCAAGATCGCTTCGGCCAGCTGACGCCCTACACCCGTGCGCCTGACGCCAGCGCGCACGTAGAGGCGCTTCATCTCGCAAGCGTTGGGGTAGTCCACCGAGTCGAGCGGCCGCAATGCGCAGCATCCGGCTAGCTCATCGTTCACCGTGGCCATGAGCACTGCGCCACGCGGTGCGGCATATTCGCCCGGAAGTCCAGCCAGTTCGGCGTCGAAACCCTGAAAACACAAGTCAATCTTCAGGGCGTTGGCGTACTCCTGGAATAGGCCGCGCAAGGCGTTGAGCTCTTGTGGCGTGCTGGGGACAATGAATTGGACTGAAAGGGTTTTCACAATTGATGATTGTGCATGTGGAAGATGCCTCCAATCTAAGTTCGAACCGGATCAAAGTGTTCAGCCGCTCTGCCTCTATATTTCCAATCGGTAATGTAACTGCAGGTGCTGTCTGAACTGCTTGATGATGGTCAGTGATTCTTGCAGAACATCGCGTTCGAGTGTGCTCAGGCGGGAAAGCTCGATCAGATTGTCGACCAGTTGTTCGAGGCTGATTTGGAGCAAGTTATGGCGCAATTTGAGCATCATCAGAAAATGCAGCGTCTCTTCCAGATCACGGGAGAGCTCCTTGGGCAGGACGTTCTGGTTAGCCAGTTCACGCAAGCGCTCAACGGTGCCCAAGGCATCAAGGCCGTGCTCCAGGGCGAGCACGCGTGCGCCATGAACGATCGGAAAGGTACCCAGTTTTTTGAGATCAAAAAGCTGGGTCTGGTGACCATGCAATGTCCACAGGCGAGCCCACCACCCGCCGGTTGGTTCGCCGAACTGCTTGACCGCGCTGGCCATATGGGCCAAGAAAGTTTCGTTGCCTGCGATCAGATTGAAGGCGTGGGCGCGCGCGTCACCGAGTAGCTTGGCGTCACCCGAAATTGCTCGGGCATCCATGAAAATCGCTAGGTTCATGGGGCCTTCAGGGGCGGCACTGAAAAGCCAGTGCCCAATCGCTCCTTTGAATTCGGCCAGTGGTCGGCACCACATGGGGTTGCTCACCATGATGTTGCCCGGACAGGACGGGTAACCAAAGGTCAACAGCGCCTCGCTGAATTGGCGTGTGATCTCCGACAGGGTGGGGCAGATGAAGCCGTCGCGCAGCAGCAGTGCATTGTCTTGGTCTGTCTTCAGGATTTGCTCGCTGCGACCCTCGCTCCCCATGACGAGCAGACAACTGTTTTGCACCAGAGCTTGGGGTGCAAGCAGCGCCCAGAGTCGGGCAAAGATCTGGCCATGTAGTTCGCTGACCAACTTGGCGATGATTTCAATGCGCATGCCGCCGCGTTGCAGCAGTTTGACCGAATCGTCGACTTGTCGCGATGCCGCTCGCAGGTCTTCAACCGTGCCGGCTTGCGCCACCTGCAGGGCAATCAAGTGGGAATGGTTGGACATGAAGCTCATGAGGTCCAACTGGCTTAGTACACCCAAAATGACATCACCGTCTTTCACGATAACCCGGTGAGCCCGATGACGCAGCATCAGCAGCAGAGCGTCAGACAACTCGGCCTCGGGGTGCAGAGTCACCAGTTCAAAACTGGCCACCTCGCGCACCGACAGAGAACCTGGTGGTTGCGGCCTGAGCAATGCATCACGCAGGTCGGTGGTGGTGAACAGGCCGATACGATCCCTGCCGTCAGTGACATCGCGCACCAGCGCATTGGTGAGGCCATTTTCGGACAGGATGCGGCAAACCGACACCAGATCAAGCTGCCCATCCACATAAAAAGGCTTTTGCAGGTAGGCATCCTTTACCCGGACCCGCATCAATGACAGCAGCTCGCGGTGGTGGTCAATTTCCTCGTCAGCAGCCAGGTTCTGGGCGACTTGTGCAAACACTTGCGCACTGAAACGAGCGTTGTCGGCCAGCAAGGTCATCAGCAGGCTCTTTGGCAATTGCCAAGCCTGCACGTTATCTAGCGCCGTGGCTGTGGCGTAGTTGTGTCCGGTCAGCAGGGCGCGCCAATGGAGCGACTCGCCAGACCCCAAAACATGTACATGACCACATTCTTCCAGTTGAACATGGCCGCTGCCAACGACCCACCAATGATCTGGCGCTGTGTTGGGTAAAAGCAGGGCTTCGCCCGCACAGAATTGAACGAACTGCGCCATCTTGCGCAGCAGAGTTTGCTCTGCTGCGTTTAGCCAGTTGAAAGGCGATGACGCAAATGAAAAATCGACTGGCACAGTACCCTGCTGAAAAATAAAAAGGGCTGCAGACAAAATGCCCACAGCCCCGCTAGCTTATCGCACTGGTAAACAAAGGTTCACCGATGCGAACTGGCCCACCTCAATGGCCAGAAGAACCCGAGGCACCAATGCCAGTCTCCGAGCGCACTTGCTGCGCCAGGAAGCCCGCGCGGTCTTGCTTGGCACGCGCGCTGTTGTCAAGAACAGAGAACAACCAGATGCCCAGGAAACCAATCGTCATCGAGAACAGTGCTGGCGACGTGTAGGGGAACAGCGCCGAGCCCTTGGGGTTGCCCAGGGTGGCTTCCCACACTGAAGGCGATACCACCGTCAAGGCCACCGAAGAGATCAAGCCTAGGAAACCGCCAATCACGGCGCCCCGGGTGGTGCAGTCTTTCCATAGCACCGACATGAACAGCACCGGGAAATTGGCCGAAGCGGCAATCGCGAATGCCAGGGACACCATGAAGGCGATGTTTTGCTTCTCGAACACGATGCCCAGCGCCACGGCCAAAATGCCAAGGCCGATGGTGGTTAGCTTGGAGATGCGCAGTTCATCCGCGCTGTCAGCCTTGCCTTTTTTGATCACGGTGGCGTAAATATCGTGAGACACAGCCGATGCGCCTGAGAGTGTTAAACCAGCCACCACCGCAAGAATCGTCGCGAAGGCCACGGCCGATATGAAGCCCAGGAACACGTTGCCACCCACAGCATTGGCCAGGTGAATAGCGGCCATGTTGCCGCCGCCCATCAGTGCACCCTTGGCATCCAGGAACTGAGGATTGGTCAGCACAAAGGTGATCGCGCCAAAGCCGATGATGAAGGTCAGCAAGTAGAAGTAGCCGATCCAGCCAGTGGCCCACATCACAGAAGAGCGCGCAGCTTTGGCACTTGGCACCGTGAAGAAGCGCATCAAGATGTGGGGCAAACCAGCCGTACCGAACATCAGTGCCATGCCGAAGCTGATGGCAGAGATCGGGTCCTTCACAAAGTTACCCGGGCCCATGATGGACGAGCCAGCCTTGGCCGCGACTTCAGCAATCTTGCCGTCTTTCAGCGCCAGGTCTGTCTTGATCTGCACCGCACTGGCGAACATCGCCTCGGGGCTGAAACCAAAGTGCCACATCACCGACAACGCCATGAAGGTTGCGCCACCCAGCAGCATGCAGGCCTTGATGATCTGCACCCAGGTGGTGGCCGTCATGCCACCAAACAACACATACACCATCATCAGCGCGCCAACAATGATCACCGCAATGTAGTAATCCAAACCGAACAGCAGTTTGATCAACTGACCGGCCCCCACCATCTGGGCGATCAGGTAGAACGCCACCACCACCAGCGTGCCAGAGGCCGCAAAAATGCGGATCGGCTTTTGCTCGAAACGGAAAGCCGCCACGTCGGCAAAAGTGAATTTGCCCAGGTTGCGCAGGCGCTCAGCCATCAGGAAGGTGATGACCGGCCAGCCCACCAGAAAGCCGATGGAGTAGATCAGGCCGTCAAAGCCACTGGCCATCACTGCGGCGGAAATACCCAGGAAAGAGGCCGCTGACATGTAGTCGCCCGCAATCGCCAGGCCATTCTGGAAGCCGGTGATGCCACCACCTGCGGTGTAGAAGTCAGCGGCAGACTTGGTTTTGGCAGCGGCCCATTTGGTGATGAACAGCGTCAATACAACGAAGCCCGCGAACATGCTGATGGCGGTCCAGTTGGTTGCCTGTTTGACAGCTTGACCCAGGTCGGCGCCAGCAGCAACGGCACCGGTAGACGCAACGAGTAACGCGATCAGCGCGATAGCGCTGTTGTTTATATTTTTAATATTCATTTCAGGACAGCCTTGGTGATGGCTGCGGTCAGGTCGTCATATTCGCTGTTGGCGCGACGGACATAAATGGCAGTAATCACGACGGTAAAGACGATCACGCCGAAGCCAATCGGAATGCCAATAGTCGTCACGCCAGAGCCGATCTTTTGAGCCAGAAAGCTTTTGTCGAAAGCAATCAGCGCGATGAAGCCGTAGTACACGATCATCATGGCCCAGGTCAGCGTCCAGCCAAAACTGGACCGTTTGGCCTTTAGCTCCTGGTATTGAGGGTTGCTGATCACCCGCTGTATCAAATCGTCTTGCATAAATGCCTCTCCGGTCGGTTGTGGAGCGCGAAGGTTAAGAAGCGAGGCTTACCAACTTCTTACCTGCTGGACTCCAAGCACTGACGATGGCGTGGTGTTTGGCTGTTCAATCTCTATTTGTCATTGGAGAAGTGGCTTGCAAAGTTATTTTGTGAGGACTTACCCTTGGTTTGTGTTTGGCCAAATGTGTTTGTCAAAAAACTGTAAGAATATCATTCGATAGTCCGCCTCACATGACGCAGATGCATTCTGCCAAATGTGCTGGTGCAGCGGTTCGCCGTTGTTGTTTCGTCATTTCTCGAGGAGACATCATGAAGGAAGACCTAAGTAGTCAAGCCTACTGGAAAGAGACACTCAAGTTGCTGAGGAACGTGCTGATCCTCTGGTTCCTGGTGTCGTTCGGTGCGGGCATTTTGTTCGTTGACTTTTTCAACCAGTTCCACTTCGGTGGCTACCCGCTTGGGTTCTGGTTCGCTCAACAGGGTTCAATTTATATCTTTGTGGTCCAGATTTTTTACTATGCCTGGCGCATGAACAACCTGGACATCAAGTTTGATGTTCATGAAGACTGAGGACTAAAACATGGATCTTCAAACAACAATTTACATGATGGTGGGCTTGAGCTTTGCGCTCTACATCGGCATTGCGATCTGGGCGCGTGCCGGCTCCACCAGCGAGTTCTACTCGGCCGGCGGCTCGGTGCACCCGGTGCTTAACGGCATGGCCACTGGCGCTGACTGGATGAGCGCAGCGTCCTTCATCTCCATGGCGGGCTTGATCTCCAACATGGGTTACGGCGGCGGCTTGTTCCTGATGGGCTGGACCGGGGGCTACGTGCTGCTGGCCATGTTGCTGGCTCCTTACTTGCGCAAGTTTGGCAAGTTCACGGTACCGCAGTTCATTGGTGACCGCTTCTACTCCAAAGGTGCCAGCCTGGTGGCGGTGGTTTGCCTGCTGACGGCATCGCTGACCTACATCATCGGCCAGATGACCGGCGTTGGTGTGGCGTTCTCGCGTTTCCTGGGTGTGTCAGCCGATGTCGGCATTTACGTCGGCATGGCCATCGTCTTCCTGTATGCCGTCTTCGGCGGCATGAAGGGCATTACCTACACCCAGGTCGCGCAGTACGTCGTATTGATTCTGGCTTACACCATTCCGGCCATCTTCATCTCCCTGCAATTGACGGGCCATTTCCTGCCGCAAGTCGGCCTTGGGTCCAATATCGTGGGCCAAGACATCTCCTTGCTGGCGAAGCTCGACTCTGTGGTCACTGATCTCGGGTTCGGAAAGTACACCACCACAACGGCGGGCAGCACGCTCAACATGTTTGTGTACACCATGTCCCTGATGATCGGAACTGCGGGCCTGCCGCACGTCATCATGCGATTCTTCACGGTGCCCACCGTCAAGGACGCACGTTCGTCGGCTGGTTGGGCGCTGGTGTTCATTGCGATTCTTTACACGACGGCACCAGCTGTGGCGGCCATGGCAAAAATGAATCTGATCCGCGCGGTCACCCCGGGTGTGGTCATGCAGAACACGGACCCGTATGCTGCAGATTCCGCAATCGAGTATGCCGCGCGCCCAGACTGGATGAAGCGTTGGGAAAAGACCGGCTTGTTGAAGTTTGAAGACAAGAACGGCGATGGCCGTATTCAGTACTACGAGGACAAGACCAAGAATGAAGTGGCCAAAGGCAAGGCAGCAGCAGCTGGCTGGAAGGGCAATGAATTGACGGTGAACGCCGACATTATTGTGCTGGCCAATCCTGAAATTGCCTTGTTGCCGAACTGGGTGATCGGTCTGGTGGCTGCGGGCGGTCTGGCGGCTGCGCTGTCCACTGCCGCCGGATTGCTGATGGCCATCTCTGCAGCGGTATCGCACGATCTGGTCAAGAACATTTTTGTTCCGGACATCTCAGAGAAGAACGAGCTGCTGACAGGCAAGGTTGCGATGGCTGGTGCCATTGTGGTGGCGGGCTATCTGGGCTTGAATCCCCCAGGCTTTGCGGCGGGTACGGTGGCCCTGGCCTTCGGTATTGCCGCCAGCTCGCTGTTCCCCGCCATCATGATGGGTATTTTCAGCAAGAAGATGAACAAGGAAGGCGCTATGGCCGGTATGCTGTCGGGCTTGTTCGTCACCTTGTTCTACGTGTTTGCACACAAGGGCATCTTCTTCATCAAGGGCACCGAGTACCTCGGCCTCATCGGTGGACCGAACCCCTTCTTTGGCATCACGCCTGAAGCCTTCGGTGCCATCGGTGCCCTGGTGAACTTTGCGGTCGCATTCCTGGTTGACAAAGTCACGCCTGAGCCACCAGAGCACATCCAGCACATGGTGGAAGCAGTGCGTGTCCCGCGCGGCTCCAAGCTGGTGAATGGTGCCCACTAAGGGGCGCACGGATGATCTGAGTCGCTGTCCGGCCTGCCGATGTGGGCAGGGGTAACAATGAAAGCCCTGTCGGTCATGCTGGCAGGGCTTTTTTTCTTGAACTGGAGTTTGGCATGGTGTTTGATATCAGCGTCGCGATGACCTGGATATTGTTTTTGGCCTTGTTTCCGATCAGCTTCGTTTGGCTGCGCCGCGCCTGGCGCATTCTGATGAATCGCGATCTATCCGAGGTGGCCGTCAAACGTGGTGAAGCCCCGCCTGACCCCGCCAAATTTGCGCCCTACGAGATGGCGATCAACCTGGTGGCCGGCGTCATTCTGGTATGTGTGATTGTGGCGGTGCTTGCCGGGTTCTGGGAGTACGGCACCTGGAGCGCCATTGCCGGCAGCACGATCTGGTGCAAGTTTTTTGCTAGCTTTGCCTTGTCGCGCCACGCCCATGCGAGCTGGGGCAAGTCCAAGGTCTGAGATATTGCCTGGTGCTAGCCGCTGTGCTTGGGCGTCAGACTTTGAGCGATGCATGGGGCACAATGGCCGCAAAGGAGTTCGCGCCAACGACGTGCGACCCGCCATTTGGAGACCGCCATGTTCAAAGAGCTTGACGCACAGCGCCTGGTCGCCTTATTTATAGGGGGCTGGCTGCTGTTTAATTTCCCTTTGCTGGGTCTGTGGGATCGCGCTGAAACACTATTGGGTGTGCCGCTATTTCCGGCGGCGTTGTTCCTGCTCTGGGGACTGGTGATAGCGGTCACCGCCTGGTTGATGGAGAGACCCGGATCAGCGCAACCGGACGACTAGCGATGCTTTCGCCTGCGTTGGTCATTGGCGCTTCGTTTGCTTATTTGCTGCTGCTCTTTGCGGTGGCTTATTTGGGTGATTGGCGCGCCGCGCGGGGGCGCTCCATCATTGCCAACCCCTGGACCTATGCCTTGTCGATGGCCGTGTATTGCACGGCTTGGACCTATTTTGGCAGCGTCGGGCGAGCCGCTTCCGGTGGTGTGTGGTTCTTGCCGATCTACCTCGGGCCGACCCTGGGTATGGTGCTGGGCTGGATGGTGCTGCGCAAGATGATCCGTATCGCGCACGCGTACCGCATCACCTCGATTGCAGACTTCATTGGCAGCCGCTACGGCAAGAGCCCCGTGCTGGCCAGCCTGGTGACGTTGATTGCCGTGGTGGGCATCATTCCTTATATTGCGTTGCAGCTCAAAGCAGTGTCCGCAGGCTACGCCTTGCTGACGACGCCGCTTGGGGTTGCTTTTGCGCCGCAGCCGCACTGGAGCCAGGACAGCACTTTTTACACGGCGCTGGCGCTCGCGGGTTTCACCATGGTGTTTGGCGCGCGCCACCTGGACTCGACTGAGCGCCACGAGGGCATGGTGGCGGCGATTGCCTTTGAGTCCGTGGTCAAGTTGCTGGCGTTTCTGGCTGTGGGTCTGTTTGTGGTCTACGGGCTGTTCGACGGGTTGACTGACCTGTTCGCCCGCGCCCAGGCGGTGCCTGAGTTGGCCGCCCTGTTGCGGCTGGAACAGGGCGGCAGTTTCGCCTGGACGCAATGGTTCGCCTTGACGCTGCTGTCGATGTTGTCCCTGATGTTCTTGCCGCGCCAGTTTCAGGTGATGGTCGTGGAGAATGTGCGTGAGAGCCACTTGCGGCGCGCGGTCTGGGTGTTTCCGCTGTACCTGCTGGCCATCAACCTGTTTGTGCTACCGATTGCGCTGGGCGGACTGCTGTACTTTGGCCCGGGGCAAATGAATGCCGAAACCTTCGTGCTGTCGCTGCCCTTGGCCGCCGGGCAAAACGCGCTGGCGTTGTTTGCCTTTATCGGCGGGTTGTCGGCAGCGACCGGCATGGTGATCGTGGAGACGATTGCGGTGTCCACCATGGTTTGCAACGAACTGGTGATGCCGCTGCTGCTGCGCACGCGCCACTTCCGGCGTGACGCCGGGCGCGACCTGACCCGGGTGCTGCTGGGCATTCGCCGGGCTGCGATTCTGGCTGTGCTGGTGTTGGGCTATATCTACTTTCATTTGGCGGGAGAAGCCTACGCGCTCGTCAGCATCGGGCTGATCAGTTTTGCAGCCGTGGCGCAGTTTGCGCCGTCGGTGCTGGGCGGCCTGTACTGGAAGGGTGGTACCCGGCGCGGCGCGGTGGCAGGTTTGCTGGCCGGCTTCCTGATGTGGGCTTACACGCTGATGCTGCCGTCGATTGCCAAGTCGGGCTGGTTGGGCGATGAGTTCCTGCACCAGGGCTTGGGCGGACTGAGCTTGCTGCTGCCTGAGCGACTGCTGGGCATGCAGGGTCTGGACAATCTGACGCACTCGCTGTTCTGGAGCCTGTTGGTCAACGTCGTGGCCTACGTGGGCTTGTCGCTCTGGCGCGCGCCGTCCGGCGCCGAAGCCAGTCAGGCGCTGCTCTTTGTCGATGTGTTCCGGCGCACCGCTGCGAGCAGCCCCGTGTTCTGGCGGGGCCAGGCCCAGGTGCCTGATCTGCTGCGTCTGTGTGAGCGCTTCATGGGCGTGCAGAAGGCGCGCGCCCTGTTCCGGTCCTACGCTGGCCCGGTGGGGGCGCGCCAGATGGACGCTATCCGGGCCGATGCCCGGCTGGTGCAGTTTGTAGAAACCCAGTTGGCTGGCGCCGTTGGAAGCGCCTCGGCGCGGGTGCTGGTGGCGTCGGTGGTGCAAGAAGAGGCGCTCACGCCAGACGATGTGCTGCGCATTCTGGACGAGGCCTCGCAGTTGCGGGCGCACTCGCGTGAGCTTGAGGAGAAATCAGAATCCCTGGAGCGCGCTACGACAGAACTGCGCCAGGCCAATGAACAGCTCAAGAGCCTGGACCGGCTCAAGGACGACTTCATGTCCTCGGTGACGCATGAACTGCGCACGCCGCTGACCTCAATCCGGGCTCTGGCTGAATTGCTGCGCGACGACCCCAAGATTGCGCTGGCGCAGCGGCGCCAGTTCATCGAGATCATCGTCAGCGAGACTGAGCGCCTGTCGCGTCTGGTCAATCAGGTGCTCGACATGGCCAAGATCGAATCCGGTCATGCCGAGTGGCACACCGACGAGGTGGACATGAGCGCGCTGGTGAGCCAGGCGGTCAGCACCACGGCCGAACTGTTTCGCGAACGCCAGGTGGCGGTCGAGGTGTCATTGCCCGATCAGGCGCCACCTTTGATGGCCGACCCGGACCGGCTGATGCAGGTCATGCTCAACCTGCTGTCGAATGCCGCCAAGTTCGTGCCGCTTGTGGGTGGTCGGGTTGGTGTAAGCCTGAGCAGTGACGATAGCGGGGTGACGGTGGAAGTAAGCGACAACGGCCCGGGGGTCGCTCCGGAGCAGCAGGCGCTGATTTTTGACCGGTTCCGCCAGGGCGGCGATGCCGCCAACCGGCCGCAGGGGACCGGGCTGGGCCTGCCGATCAGCCGCCAGATCGTGGAGCACTTTGGAGGGCGCTTATGGCTGGAGTCTGATCCGCCGCAGGGCGCCCGCTTTTTGTTTCACCTGCCCCGAAATTCGACAAGTTGCGACCGCGAAGCAACGCCAACAGGAGACACGCCATGAGCCACAAAATACTGGTTGCCGACGATGAACCGAACATCGTGATTTCTCTGGAGTACCTGCTCAAGCGCGAGGGCTACACCGTGCTGATTGCACGCGACGGCCAGGAAGCACTGGAAAGCATTGCGCGCGAACAGCCCGACCTGGTGCTGCTGGACGTCATGATGCCCAAAAAGACCGGCTTTGAGGTCTGCCAGGAAGTGCGGGCCAGCGATGCCGCATCGGCCATCAAAATCCTGATGCTGACCGCCAAGGGCCGTGACACCGATGTGGCCAAAGGCCTGGCGCTGGGCGCAGACGCTTACATCACCAAGCCATTCTCGACCCGTGAACTGGTGCAGAAGGTGGCAGAACTGTTGGCCCGGCCGGCATGAAGATCGACCGTCGGCTGCTTCTCGCCATCGGCGTGATCGGCCTGGCCACCGTGGTCTGGCTTTTGATCACGATCGGCCTGATTGCGTCGACACTGGCTCCAGAACAACGCGCCTTGGTGGCCGAGCAACTGGCGCCGCGCTTGGCGCTGATTGGCATGACCTGGCTGTTTGGCCTGGTCAGCATTGCGGCCACGCTGCGCTGGTTGTTTCGCCGTTACGCCAGCGCACCGGCGCGCTTGCTCGAGCAAACCCGGGTGCTGCTGGCCGCACCTCAGGCCGCGCCCATGAACCACCAGGGCACGAAAGAGACCCAGGCCTTGGCCGAGGCGATCTTTCAACTGGCAAGCCAGCGCGATACCCTGCGCGCAGATGTGGCGGCGCAGATTGCCCAGGCCAACTTGAGTGTGCAGCAAGAGAAGAACCGCTTGGCGGCGTTGATGGCCGAGCTGACCCAAAGCGTGGTGGTGTGCAACCTGGACGGGCGCATCATTCTCTACAACAGCCGCGCCCGGCTGCAGTTCAAGGCCCTGTCGGTGGCGCCGACGCTGGCCGGTGGCGCCGAGTTGATCGGAATCGGGCGTTCCATCTATGCGGTGTTTGACCGGCAGTTGGTGGCGCACGCGCTGGAGAGCATCCAGCAGCGCAGCTTGCGCGGCGCCGCCAGCCCGTCGGCCCAGTTTGTCACCAGCACGCAAGCCGGGCAGCTGCTCAAGGTACAAATGGCGCCGGTGCGCAATGTTGACACGGCCGGTGGCGCGGCCGAGATCAGCGGCTTTGTCCTGATGTTGGAGAACGTGACCCGCGCCTTTGAAGAAGAGCATGTGCGTGACCAACTGCTGCATGGCCTGACCGAGGGCAGTCGCTCGTCGCTGGCCAACATTCAGGCGGCGGTCGACATGCTGGCCTACCCCGACCTGGAGCCGCCCATGCGTGAGCGCTTCTTGAGCGTGGTGGGCGAAGAAGTGCACAGC
Organism: Burkholderiales bacterium; assembly: GCA_038215405.1. GTDB lineage: Bacteria > Pseudomonadota > Gammaproteobacteria > Burkholderiales > Burkholderiaceae_C > Rhodoferax. The sequence goes on along the minus strand of JBBQQX010000056.1, from coordinate 8,437 downwards.
ATGAGCGCGCGCATCACCGACATGACGCAACAAGCCACGCAAGGCCTCAAAGCGCGCTGGCCGCTGGAAGAAATGCTCGGCGCTGACGTGCTGCTGGCGAGCCAGCGCCGCATCGAGGCGCGCAGCAAACGCAGCGTGACGCTGGAGATCCTGGACGCCGCCATCTGGCTCAAGGTCGACAGTTTCAGCCTGACGCAGGCGCTGGACTACCTGGCGATGCGCCTGGTCGATGAGTTCGATGTGCGGTTTTTCCGGCTGCGCCTGCAAGCTTGCGGCAACCGCGCCCAGCTGGACCTGATCTGGAGCGGCCAGGTGATGAGCACCGAGACCGTGATGAGCTGGGAGATGGACAGCATGCGCTTTGGCTTGGATAGCACACCGCTGACCGTGCGTGACGTGGTCGAGCGCCATGGGGGCGAGATGTGGTTTGAGCGCGAACGCATCCGTCAGGAGGCGTTCTTCCGGTTTTTGCTGCCGCTGGCCAGCGTGCAAGAGCAACTCGAGGCCACGCAAATCCTGCAAAACGACAGCCGCCCCGAGTACTATGACTTTGACCTGTTCCAGAGCACCGACCAGAGCAGTGCGCTGGAAGACCGCTTGCTCAGCGAACTGTCGTTCACGGTGTTTGACACCGAAACCACCGGCCTGAATCCCGCCGAGGGCGACGAGATCATCCAGATCGGCGCGGCGCGCATTGTCAACGGCAAGCTCTTACGGCAAGAAAGTTTTGAACAATTGGTGAACCCCGGTCGCCTGATCCCGGCGGCCACCATTCCGATTCACGGCATCACGCAAGACATGGTGAAAGGCCAGCCACCCATTACCGACGTCCTGCCGGCGTTCTACACCTTTGCCCAGGACACCGTGCTGGTGGCCCACAACGCCGCCTTTGACATGAAGTTTCTGCAAATGCAGGAGCGCCACACTGGTCTGGTGTTCCGCCACTCGGTGCTTGACACCTTGCTGCTGTCCGCCGTGGTGCACCCGAACCAGGAGTCGCACCGCTTGGAGGCCATTGCCGAGCGCTTCAACATCACGGTGCTGGGCCGTCACACCGCGCTGGGCGATGCCTTGGTGACGGCCGAAGTCTGGCTGCGCCTGATCCCGTTGCTGCAAGCCATGGGCATCAACACCTTGCGCCAGGCCCGGGAAGCGGCGCAAAAGACCTATTACGCGCGTTTGAAGTACTGACAGGGCAAGTCAGTCGCTTCAAATGTGATAGCTGCTCGCTCTTATTCCACGAAGGCTGCAGCCTTATTTGATATAAATTTTTCTCAGATTTTGCCGCGCTAGTAGCGCTGTTGCAGCACGCCTTGCAGGGTTTGCACCACGCTGAACGCCTCCTTGAGGTGACTGCGCTCGAAGTTGGACAACTCTTCCAGGGCCAGAAAATTGTCCGGGGCCTTGTTTTGCTGGGTCTGGCGCGCCTGGTGCGCGATGCGCAGCTTGGCCAGGAACTCCAGCGCATCGCGCAAATCGCGCGCACCCTGTTCGCTGACCTCACCGGCCTGCGCCACCACTTCAAGCCGGTCGTGCGTGTTGACCGCCGCAAACCCGCCCGCCAGCGCATAGACCCGTGCCAGGTCCACGATCGGCACGATGCCGCTGTGTTTGAGATCGATGGTGCGGGCGTTCTCGCCACCGCGGATCAGCGAAATGGTGCCAAACAGGCCCAGCGGCGGCCGATGCTTGAGCGCATTGCCAACCATGTGCGCCAGAAACAGGCTATTGCCCTTGGTGCGCGCCAGCACCTCCTGACGCAAGCCGTCGAGCAGCTCGGTCTTGCCATGGATGGCGCGCAGGTCAAAGAACACGCAGGTCAACATCAGCGCCTTGGGCTTGGGTTGCTCCACCCAAGTCTGAAAGTACTCGGCCCAAACCCGGCGCGGCTGGCGCCAGGTGTCGGTCATGGCCATCATCTCGCCGGGGCAGTGGACGTAGCCGCAGGCCGCCAGACCGTCGCAGACAAACTTGGAAAACTCGCGGAAATAGGCGCCGTGCGCAGTTTCATCAAAGTTGTCGTCCAGGATCAGGCAGTTGTCCTGGTCGGATTTGGCGGTTTGCTCGCTGCGCGCCTGGGAACCGGCCGCCACCCAGACATAGTCGATTGGCGCGGGCCCGAACTGGGCCTCGGCCAGCTGGATCAGGCGGATCGTCAGCGCGTCGGTGATGGCCGTCACGATATGGCCGGTGTTGTAGGCGCTGGTGTCGGCATCGGCCAGGTTCTGTTGCAGCAGCTTGACCTTGCGACTGACCCGGCTCAAGCCTTCGAGTGAACTCTGCTTGTAAATGTCACCCGCGATGTAAACCGCGGACGTGCTGTGCTGCTCGGTCAGGTCGGTGGCGGTGATCATGCCGACGATGCGCTGGCCGTCCATCACCGGCACGTGATGGATGTTGTGGCGCGCCATCAGCAGCAGGGCCTCGAAAGCCGGGCTGTTGGCGTCCACCGTCAGGGGGGCCAGCGTGGCAATGTCCGCCACCGGGCGCGCGCTGTCCAGGCCCTGTGCCACCAGCCGGTTGCGTAGGTCGCGGTCGGTCACCAGGCCAAACAGCAGGCCCTGCTCCACCAGCAGCACCGAGGACACGCGCAAGTCGCTCATCAGCTGCGCGGCGGCGCGAATGGACGTGGCGGGAGCCAGCGTGATCGGCTCGCGCTTGATCAGTGCGCGGATCCGTGTCCCCAGCAGGTTCAGCGCCGCCCCCGCCTCGGACGCGTGGCTCACGACCGCGCCGTGGCTGCCCGCCAGCGCGATCGACGGCAAGAAATAACCCAGCGCGGGATGGGATTGGCACAGCGCCAGCAGCGCCTGAGGTGCCAGCCAGGCAATCTGGCACGCGCTCGCCGCCACGGCCTGCCAGGTCGCCAACTGCTGCGTCGGCGTGGCACCCAGGCCAAACACCTCGCCCGTTCGCAGGCGCACCGAGAGCCCCAGGTCCGGGTCGCGCAGGTCGACCTCGCCACGCAGGATCAGCCCCAGGCGGCGGTGCAATTGGCCCTGCGCCAGCAAAGTCGCGCCCGCCAGCGCCACCTCCGGCGTGAACTGTGCGGCCAGCGCCTTGCGGCTCGCCAGATCGAGTTGTCCCCAGACACGGTGCTTGGCCAGGGTGTTGACCAGGGATGGCGGTGCGGTGGGTTCAATCGGCATGGCGGGCAGGCTTCAAAAAATGAGTTGGCGCGATTGGTGCATTGTTGCAGAGCACGCGCACATCGTGCGCGGGGATTGCCCGGGCGGCGCTTCATACAATAGCCGCATGACCTTTCTTGACATGCTGCGCGCCGCCGAGCGCCAAAATGCTTCGATGCTGTGCGTCGGGCTGGACCCGGAACCGACCCGCTTTCCGGCTCACTACAGTGGCGATGCCAGCAAGATCTACGATTTTTGCGCCGCCATTGTGGATGCCACGTTTGATCTGGTGTCGGCTTTCAAGCCGCAGATTGCCTATTTTGCGGCGCACCGGGCCGAAGCGCAGCTGGAGCGCCTGATCGCCCACATGCGCCGCACCGCGCCGCAGGTGCCGGTCATTCTGGATGCCAAGCGCGGCGACATCGGCAGCACGGCGACGCAATACGCCAAAGAGGCCTTCGAGCGCTATGGCGCCGACGCGGTCACGCTCTCGCCCTTCATGGGCCTTGACTCGCTTGAGCCCTACCTGCGCTACCACGGCAAAGGTGCCTTCTTGCTGTGCCGCACCTCCAACCCCGGCGGCGATGACCTGCAGTCGCAGCGCCTGGCCAGCGTCGAGGGCAGCCCGTTGTTGTATGAACACATTGCGCGGCTGGCGCAGGAGCACTGGAACCTCAACGGCCAATTAGGCCTGGTCGTGGGTGCCACCTATCCGGCGGAACTGGAGCGCGTGCGCGCGCTCGCGCCCACGCTGGCGCTGCTGATTCCCGGCGTTGGCGCGCAGGGCGGTGACGCACTGGCCACGGTTCGGGCCGCCTGGCGCGCCAGCCCCGGCGTCAACGGTGAAGCCGGCGCGACGCTGGCCCCGATCATCGTCAACTCCTCGCGCGCCATTCTTTACGCCTCCCCTGGGGCTGATTTTGCGCAGGCCGCGCGCCTGGAAGCCATCCGCGCCCGCGATTTATTGCAGGCGGCCCGGCCTCTAACCTGAGACCTTGCGGGACCGACCGCAGTGACGCGTAGCGAGCCGGTCTCTGCCGTTAACCAGTCAGTCCCCCGACCCAAGCCGCTCTGGGGAGGCCATGGGCGGCGGGCCGACTTTGCGAAATATCAAAGAGGCAGCGCCTCTCCTTCCTAGACTTGAGCGTCTGGACGCCACTGTTGGCGGTTCACCACATTCGAACGGAGACGGCGTCATGGAAAAGATCTGGTTGAAGAACTACCCACCCGGAATCGCCGCCGAGGTGGACGTGCTTGAGTTCGACTCGTTGCGCGAGGTGCTGCGGCGCAGCTGCGAGCGCTTTGCCGACCTCCCGGCCTACAGCAACATGGGCGCGTCCATGAGCTACGCCGAGCTCGACCAGCACAGCCGTGACTTTGCCGCCTACCTGCAAAGCACGCTGGGCCTGACCAAGGGCGAGCGGGTCGCGATCATGATGCCCAACCTGTTGCAGTATCCGGTGGCGCTGTTTGGCGTGCTGCGCGCCGGCTTGGTGGTGGTGAACGTGAACCCGCAGTACACCGTGCCCGAGCTGGCGCACCAGCTCAAGGACTCCGGCGCGGTGGCGATTGTGGTGCTGGAGAACTTTGCCCATACCCTGCAGGAGGTGCTGGCTACGACCCCTGCGCTCAAGCTCAGCGTGTTGACCACCGAGGTCGGCGACCTGTTTCCGGTGATCAAGGAGCTCATCACCAACGTGGTGGTCAAGTATGTGAAGCACATGGTGCCCGAGTGGCACATCGAGGGTGCAACCCATTTCAACGCCGCCTTGCGCACCGGCCGCGATTTGATGCTGCACCATGTACCGTTGAGCCAGGACGACATCGCCTTTCTGCAGTACACCGGCGGCACCACCGGCGTGGCCAAAGGCGCCGTGCTGACACACGGCAACATGGTGGCCAACCTCAAGCAGGTGGGCGAGTGGATCGCGCATGACCTGCTCGACGGCAAGGAAGTGTTTGTCTGCCCGCTGCCGCTGTACCACGTCTATGCCTTGAACTCCAACCTGGTGTTCATGAACAAGGGCGCGCACACCATCCTGATCACCAACCCCCGGGACCTGCCGGCCTTTATCCATGACCTCAAGAAGTACCCGGTGACGATCATCATCGGTGTCAACACGCTGTACCGCGCGCTGCTCGATGCGCCCGAATTCGCCGGGGTCGACCTGCACAGCCTGAAAGTGGTCAACGCGGGCGGCATGGCGGTGCAGCGCGTGGTGGCCGAGCGCTGGAAAGCGGCCACTGGCGTGCCGATCGTCGAGGCCTATGGCCTGACAGAAACTTCGCCCGGCGCGATCTGCAACCCGCTCAACATTGTCGACTGGACCGGCACCATCGGCATGCCGTTCCCGTCGACCGAGGCCGCGATCCTGGATGACGACGGGCATGAGTTGCCCCTGGGCGAGGTTGGTGAAATCGGCATTCGCGGCCCGCAGGTGATGAAGAGCTACTGGATGCGGCCCGACGAGACCGCCAAGGTGTTCACGGCCGAGGGCTGGTTGCGCACCGGCGACATGGGCTTTGTGGACGAGCGCGGTTACTTCAAGATCACTGACCGCAAGAAGGACATGATCATCGTCTCGGGCTTCAAAGTGTTCCCGAACCAGATCGAAGACGTCGTGGCGCTGCATCCGGGGGTGGCCGAGGTCGCCGCCATCGGCGTGCCTGACGAGAAGTCGGGCGAGGCGGTGAAGATTGTGGTGGTCAGGAGCGATCCGGGGCTGACCGAGCAGGCGCTGCTCGCCCATTGCCGCCAGCATCTGACCGACTACAAGGTGCCCAAGATCGTCGAGTTCCGCACCGAGCCCCTGCCCAAGACCAATCTGGGCAAGATTTTGCGGCGGCAGTTGCGCAATTCGCCGGCACCCTGAGCGGGCGGGGCAATACCCGGCACCGGTGCGGCTGAGCGCAGGGTCGCCTATGCCACCGATGTCGTCAGTCAGCCCAGAGCTGATCCGGTCTCTTGATGTTTCTCGTAAAATTGGGCTCTAGCCCCCGTGAAATAAGCGTATATAGCTATAAATTTGCTAGCATATAAACAGCCTTGCAAGGATCGCTCAGGCGCTCTTCTTGGCGCAGTCTGTGCATAATCTGCGTGTTTTACTTTTGCACCGCAGACTCGCATGTCGCCTCACCGCACGACCTCGCCGTTTTCGCGCAGCCTGCAGTGGGCCGTGGCGATGGCGTGCGCCCTGATGGCGGTTTTTGCGGTCTATGTCTACTCGGAAAAACGGATTGACCGGGCCCATGAGTTGCGCTACCAGTCGCACCAGCTCGCCGGTGAGTTGCGCCAGTCCTCCGATGACCTGACGCGCATGGCGCGCACTTTCGTGCTCACCGGCAACCCGCAATATCAGCAGCATTACCGTGACATTCTGGCTATTCGGGACGGCCACAAGCCACGGCCACCCAATTACGATAGCGTTTACTGGGATCTGGTGACGGTCGATGGCACGCGGCCCCAAGCTGGCAGCGGTGCCCCAGTGCCGCTACAGGTATTGCTGCAGCAGGCCGGCTTTGCGGCGGACGAGTTGCAGAAACTGACGCAGGCCCAGGCCCGCTCGGACCAGCTCACGATCATTGAATTGGCGGCCATGGCGCTGCTCGATACAACTGACGCCGACCGGCCCGAGCGCACGCGCCAAGCCGGCGAGCTACTGCATGACCGCGCGTACCACCAGGCCAAGGCCGACATCATGCGACCGCTGGCCGAGTTGCATGAGTTGATGGCGCGCCGCACCCTGCAGGTCGTGCGCGATGCTGAACGCCAGGCCTTCGCGCTGCGCCTTCTGTTTCTGGCCCTGGCGCTGGCGCTGCTGCTGGCCCTGTGGCGCAGCTTCAGGGCCTTGCGCAGCACGCTGGGCGCTCCGGTGGACCAGATACACGCCCACCTCAGCCGGATCGGCCACGGCGACTTCAGCAGCGCCATTGCTGTGGTGCCCGGCCTGGACGTCAGTGTGCTCGGTCGGCTGCTGCAGACCCAGCGCCAGCTCCATGCGATGGAGAGCGCGCGCGATGCGGCCCAGGCCCAGCTGCAGCGCCTGAATCGGCTTTATGCGGCGCTGAGTGACTGCAACCAGGCGATCGTGCGCTGCAACGACGCGTCGGCCTTGTTTGCGCAAATCTGCCGGGCCGTGGTGGAGCACGGTGGCATGAAGACAGCCTGGATCGGGCTGCTGCAGCCCCCAGACCGGCTGGTCAGACCCGCTGTTTCCTATGGGGTTGGCGTGGATTACCTCAAGGATATTCATGTCACGGCCGATACCACGGAGCCGTCCGGCCGCGGCCCCACCGGCATCACGCTGCGCACGAATCAGCCGGTCTGGTGCGAGGACTACCAGCATGACCCGATGACTGCACCGTGGCATGCGCTGGGCGCACGCCTGGGCTGGGCCGCCTCGGCGGCTTTGCCGCTGCACCGCAACGGCCAGGTCATCGGCGCCCTCAATGTCTATGCGGGCGAGCGCAATGCCTTTGATGCGCAGGTTCAGCGTCTGCTGGTGGAAATGGCTTCGGACCTTGACTACGCGCTGGGCAACTTTGACCGAGAGGCGGCGCGCCTGCGCGATCAGCACATGGATGCCCTGCGCAGCTTCATGCTCGAGCGCCTGAGCAGTGACATGCCGTTGACCGCCATACTGAGCGACTTTGTGCTCAAAATTGAAGAGACGCTGCCCGGCGCGCTGGCTTCGGTCTTGCTGCTGGAGCACGACGGCCAGCGCCTGCGGGTCGGGGCGGCGCCCCATCTGCCGGAATTTTTCAATGCCGCCATTGAGGGAGTTCAGATCGGGCCGCAGGTGGGCTCTTGCGGCGCGGCCGCCTTGAGCAGCGAGCGCGTGATCGTGGCTGACATTGCCCGCCATCCCAATTGGGCGGCGTATGCCGAGGTGGCGCAGCAGGCCGGGCTGGCGGCCTGCTGGTCAGAGCCGATTCGCACCGTCAACAGCCAAGTGCTGGGCACTTTTGCCCTCTACCACCGCAGCAGCGCCGTGCCACAGCCCCATGAGCTGGCGCTGATTGAAATGGCAGCGGCCTTGACGGCCATCGCCATCGAGCGCAAGCAAGCCGAAGTGCAACTGCAGCTCAAGGCGCGTGTGTTCGAGCAAGGCAATGAGGCGATTGTGATCACCGATGCCCAAAGTCGCATCGTGCGCGTCAACCGCGCCTTTTCTCTGATTACCGGCTACAGCGAGGCCGAGGTCCTGGGGCGCAACCCGAGCCTGCTCTCGTCGGGCCGGCAGGATGGCGCGTTCTACCGGGAGATGTGGACGTCGCTGCTGGCGCATGGCCGGTGGCAGGGTGAGCTG
>JBBQQX010000055.1:0-23516 GCA_038215405.1 Burkholderiales bacterium | reverse complement strand
CCAGGATGATGCGGTTTTTCTGCGCCGGGTTGACCCGGCAAAACAGGTTGACACTTTCCACGCGAGCCCGCAGCGCATCGTCATGCATGGCCTCCACTTCAGTGCCCGTCAGCACACCGCTAATGGCCACACCGAGCTGGGTGCAGACATGGCGCGTGACCCGTTCATTGTCACCGGTGACGATTTTCACCGCCACGCCGCTGGCCGCCATGGCTTTGAGCGCTTCACCGGCGCTGGCCTTGGGCGGGTCCAGAAAGGCGGCAAATCCCGCGAACACCAGTTCACTCTCGTCCGACACCACGGCGTGCGGGTGATCGATCGGCACGTCGCGCCAGGCGATGCCCAGCACCCTAAAGCCTTCTTCACCCAGGCCGTCAAACAAGGCATTGATGCGAACCAGCGCGGCCTCATCCAGTGTCACGGTGGCATCCGTGTTGTCCTGGTAATGCGTGCACAAACGCACAATATCTTCGGGCGCACCCTTGACGACCAGGCGGCGCGCGCCGGCGCGCTCCAGCAGCACCGAGACGCGGCGCCGCTCGAAGTCAAACGGCACTTCGTCGATCTTGGTCCAGCCGGACACATCAATCTCTTGATGCGCCAGGATGGCGTCGTCGAGCGGGCTTTTCAGGCCACTCTCGAAGTAGCTGTTGAGGTAGGCCAGCGCCAGCACGTGCGGGTCGTCCTGGCCATCGGCATCCACATGACGTTCCAGCCGGATGCGGGCTTCGGTCAGGGTACCGGTCTTGTCGGTACACAGCACGTCCATCGCGCCCATGTCCTGAATCGCGGAGGGGCGCTTGACGATCACTTTCAGGGCTGCCATGCGCAGCGCGCCGCGCGTGAGCGTCACCGAGACCACCATCGGCAGCAACTCGGGTGTCAGGCCCACGGCCAGCGCCACGGCGAACAGGAAAGACTCCAGCAGCGAACGGTGCAAAGCCACGTTGACCAGCAAGGTGAACAGCACCAGCAGAAACGTCAGGCGCATGATGAGCAAGCCGAAACGCCGGGTGCCGATCTCAAACGCGGTGGGCGGTGCTTTTTCTGCCAGACTGACCGCTATTTGACCCAAAGCGCTGGCGCTGCCGGTGCGTCCAATCAGCACGCGGGCCGAGCCGCTCACGACCGAACTGCCCATGAAAACGCGGTCCACCGCGTCCAGCGCCCAAGTTTCGGTCTGTTCGGGCAGCGCCGGCGCGGTGGCGGGTGTCGGCACGCTTTGCGGCAGCGGCGCCATTTTTTCTACCGGAAACGGCTCGCCGGTCAGCTGCGCCTGGTTGACGAAGAAGTCGTCCGCTTCCAGCAGCCGGGCATCCGCCGGCACCAGGTTGCCGGCCGACAAGAGCACCACATCCCCGAGCACCAGGTCCATCACCGGCAACTCACAAGGTTTGCCGTCGCGCATGACGGTCGCCGTCACCGCCACCTGCAAGGCCAGCCGTTCAGCGGCGCGGCCGGCCCGATAGGCCTGGACAAAATCCAGCGTCACGCTCATCAGCACGATCAAGCCGATGATGAGGGCGCCGGTGACGTCGCCCGTCAGCGCGGAAATGCCACTCGCCACCAGCAGAATCAACACCAGCGGATTGCCAAATTGAGCCAGGAATTGCAGCACCGCCGCCCGCTGCTGGGGCGGCTTGAGCCGGTTGGGGCCGTCTTGTTTGAGCCGCTGAGCGGCGTCGGCGCCGGACAGGCCGTTCATGGGAGCTCGTCCGGTTGTGGGCGCGGCCGCGCGACAGTCGCTGCAAAATCAGAAAGGGGGCAGGGAAAATGTTCAGTACTCATGAGGGAGCCGCACAGTTCTTGCTATTCTTGCGGCATTGGGCAGTGCATGCGTTGACGCCGCTCAAACTCACTGCACTGTTGCGCCACCGGTTGGCAGAGCGGGCCCCTGTTCTCCTTACCTATCCTCGTGCCGGAGCCTCAACGACGGAAAGCGCCTGCAGGCATCGGCTCCTTGGACGTTGTGCCCAGTCTTGACTTCATTTCGGCACAGGCAAAGAGCAGGCCTGTGCCTTTTTGCCAAGGCCCGCAGCACCGCGGGGATGGCCCCTAAGTTTTTCTTAAGTTGGCCCGGCGAAGATCACGGCATTGATTCACTTCACCCAGGATGCCTGCCATGGATTCATCTCTTCGCCTTTTCATCCATCAGTTCGTCGGTGTGGTGCTGGCGGCGCTGGTGCCCGTCGTGCTTGTCACCTTTCTGTCAATCCCCTACACACTGGGTGGTCACCCCGGTGAAGCACGTGCAGTCGTCGTCGCAAACACCGAGCACAGCACGTGACGTGAGTCGAGGCGAGCGCCTTGGGTGAAAAGATTGCGGGGTGCCTTGCGCGCCGTCTCTACAATTCGGAAATGCTTTCCTTGCGTACTTCCGTCATTGGCCCGCTGCTTGCCCAGGATGCTTGCGAGAAGGCCCAAGGCGCACTGGCTCTGAGCCTTGAACTCCCCGTCGACACGCAGTCTGACATCCCGGCGCCACTTGGTATTCCAGGTCGTCCAGCACGACCGAGGTTGGTTCTGCCGACTTGCATCAAGCATGCCTCCCTCAAAACCATTGAGGGGCGCGCGGCCCTGCTTCACTCGATTGCGCACATTGAGCTCAATGCTATCGATTTGGCTCTGGACATTGTTTGGCGTTTTTCAGGAATGCCAGCGCAGTTCTACCGCGATTGGGTGTTAATCGCCAAGGAAGAAGCCCATCATTTCACGCTCCTTCGCAACCATTTGGTCAGCCTTGGTTTCGATTACGGTGACTTCGACGCGCACAACTCGTTGTGGGAAATGGCGGAGAAAACGAAGCATGACGTTCTTGCGAGGGTCGCGCTTGTGCCTAGAACCCTTGAGGCTCGAGGCCTGGACGCTTCACCGGCGGTCAAGAACAAACTGGTAAGCGTTGGTGACAAAAAAGCAGGTGAAATTCTTGATGTCATTCTGAAAGATGAAATAGGCCACGTTTTGGCCGGCAATCACTGGTATCGCTGGCTTTGCCGTCAGCGAGGTCTTGATCCCATCCGTGCCTATGCAGATTTGACCAGGACATACGATGTGCCCAAGCCACGTCCGCCGTTCAACTTTGAGGCGCGGCGTCTGGCTGGATTTGATGAGGCTGAACTTCTTGGGCTTGGGCTCTAAGAACTGCGGCTTCGAACATCAGGTGACAACCGCGGGCTTCTCAGAGGCCCAATTTCTGGCATTGACCGTTCTCAAACCGGCAGCTGCAGTCACGGGTTGCTTCTGCAGCTAAAATCTAGCCACGTCATGCATGCATGCTGACGCGGCGCTGGTTTTCAATTTCTGGCAGCGCCAATACAACCCCCCATACGATTGTTGTCGGACATCAGCCACAAATTGGGCCCTGAAGGGGGCGTTTGCGTTCCCGCTTGCCCGTGTTCTTCCTGTTCCTGTTGCATCGAATCGGCGAGCATGGGGATGCCCGAGAGCCTACCTGCGGTTTCACAAGCTATGTTTTTTGACTGGGATGACACCTGGATATGACGCGCGCACTGCAGCGAAAAAACGCTCCTAGCTCAAGCCTCATTCGTACTCTCTCTGACCTGGCTGTCTTGAAAATTGACGAACCGGATGGAGACTTTGCAGAAAAGCTGGGCCAGTGGATTGACTTTGCTGACGCTATCACACTCAGGGCGGTGCACAGCGCAAGCGCGGCAATCGCCCCAGCTAAGAAGCCCGGGGCGCAATCAGTCGCACGTGTTGGCATTGCTCAAGAGTTTGAGCGGATGCGAGTCGTCCTGGAAGATTCAATCAAAGTGAGTTGCTCGCCCACCGCAGGCCAAACACGTTTGGCACTGCCGATACCAAAACTTGGTACACCCCTTGAAGACGCGCGCGCCTTTGAGCCGTATCGTCGATTCCATCTTGCACATCAACGCGACATGGAATTGAGTGTTCGTTCATTGCGTGCCAAGGTTCGGGACCAGATCGCCAAGGTTTCGCCACGACTCAAGCAGTTGGCAGACTTTGATGCGGCACTGGACGCAATACTTAGCGAGCGCGAGAACAAATTGCTCTCAACGGTGACTTTGCGCCTGGAAGCGCGATTTGAGCAGTTGCTCAAGGCGCATCAGCAGGCACTTGCGTGTGCTCAGCAGGAAGACAGTCCTGATTTATGGACGAACGCAGGATCTTGGCTGAGGCGCTTTTGCCGTGAGCTTCAAACGGTGCTGCTTGCGGAATTGGACCTCCGATTGCAGCCGACTGTAGGGCTCATTGAAGCCTTCAACCACGAAAGCACAAAACACACATGAATAGACCTATTTTTACGGGTGCCTTTTTGCTGGGCGCGCTGGCCGTCGCTTGGGTAGGTGCCGGATTCTTCGGCTCCAATGTTCTGGCACTGATGATGACGGCAATCATCGGTGCGGTCTATGTCTTCGGGGCATTCGAATTACAAGGCTACCGTCAGGCCAGCGCTGCATTGTCATCGGCGCTGGCGGCGATTCCTGAGCATCTTTCTGACCTTGAGGATTGGCTCGCCCGCGTGCCTGCGTCATTGCAAAATCAAGTGCGCTTGCGCATTGAGGGGGAGCGGGTCGGCCTGCCCGGCCCCGCGCTGACACCGTATCTGGTGGGCTTGTTGGTGATGTTGGGGATGCTCGGTACCTTCCTGGGCATGGTTGTCACCCTCAATGGCGCCGTATTTGCCTTGGAGGGCACGACCGACCTGGCGGCGATTCGCTCCGCATTTGCGGCCCCGATCAAGGGCCTGGGGCTTGCCTTTGGCACATCCGTGGCAGGTATAGCCTCGTCCGCGATGCTGGGCCTGATGTCGGCCACTTGCAGGCGCGAAAGAATGCTGGCAGCGCAACTGCTCGACACGAAAATTGCCACGGTATTGCGCAGCTTTTCACTCACGCATCAGCGCCAGGAAACCCTCAAGGCATTGCAGCTGCAGTCCCACGCCTTGCCTGTGGTGGTCGATAAATTGCAGATGATGATGGTCCAGATGGAGCGCATGAGCGCACAGTTGAACGACCGATTGCTCGGCAATCAGGAAAACTTCCACACGGATGTCAAGGGCGTCTATACCGAACTGGCACGTTCAGTCGATCAGTCCCTGCGAGACAGCCTGACCCAAAGCGCGCATGTTGCCGGCGAGAGCATCAAACCGGTGGTCGAAGCCGCCATGACCGGCATTGCCGACGAGGCGAAGCTGATGCACGAGCGGATGATGGCGACGACGCAGCTGCAGCTGGACGGGCTTTCTTTGCGCTTCAACGCCACCGCCACCACGGTCGCGAATGCTTGGACCGCTGCACTGGGCGACCAGGAGAAGACCAGTGCGGCCCTGGTCAGCGGCTTGGGGCTCTCTTTAAATGCCTTCAACGCCAACTTTGACATGCGCTCCCAGAACCTTCTGCTCGCTGTCAAAGATGCCTACGCCACCTTGCAGGCCGGTCAGGCCAGCCACGATGGTCAGCGTATGCAGGCCTGGATGGGCTCGTTGCAGGCCGTGGCGGCAGGGCTCCAACAGTCGTGGCAAGACACGGGCGCACAAACGCTGGCTCAGCAGGAGAAAATCTGCGGCACCCTGAACCGAGCCGCGCAAGAGATCAGCGAACAAGCTCGAATGAGCGCGAGCCAGACGCTGGGCGAAATAGCGCGCCTGATGACCTGCTCCGAGGAGTTGATTCGCTCCCGGCTCGAAGCAGAATCGGCGTGGACCCGCCAGCAGGACGAACGAATGAGCCAGTTGGACAGCCAGTTGCGCGCTGAGCGCCGCGCGCTCAGAGACGAAGAAGCGTTGCGCGGCAAGGCAGCGGTGGATCGATTGGGCGAACTGCAAACCGCATTGACGGCACATTTGACAACCCTGGGAACAGCGCTGGAAGATCCGATCACCCGGCTTATACAAACCGCCGCCGAAGCGCCACGCGCTGCCGCAGAAGTCATCGGGGAATTGCGCCAGGAAATGACCAGCAATGTGGCTCGCGACAATGAACTGCTGCAGGAGCGCAGTCGCATCATGGCGAGCCTGAATTCATTGCTCGGCGCAATCGCTGACGCGTCCGTTAACCAGAGCTCGGTGGTCGATTCACTGGTGGCGTCCTCAGCGGTGGCACTCGGGGATGCCGGTCGCCAGTTCTCGGAAATAGTTAGCGAGGAAGCCGGCAAACTCGCTGACATCGCGGCCAACGTCACCAGCAGTGCGGTTGAAGTGTCGACGCTGAGCGAGACCTTCAGCTTCGCTGTGCACTCATTCGGTGAGGCCAACGAGAAGCTGATTTCGAGCTTGCAGAGGATTGAAGGTGCCATGGACAAATCCATGGCCAGAAGTGACGATCAGCTGGCCTACTACGTGGCTCAGGCACGTGAAATCATCGATCTGAGCGTCATGTCGCAAAAGGAAATATTTGAAGAATTGCGCCAACTTGCCGGCAGGCAGGCGTTGATTGCCGAAGAGGTTGCATGATGGATGACAGTGACGCAGGCATGGAGCAATCCGCCCCGGTTTGGGCTGTCTTTGGCGACCTGATGTCGGGCCTGTTGGGGGCATTTGTGTTGCTATTGGTTGGCGTGCTGGTTGTCCAACTCCAACTGGCGACGCACTTGGAAGATGAGGTCAAAAAGCGGCAAATTGAAGAGCAGCGACGCATCAGCCTTGAAAAGGCATTGGCGATTCCGCTGGCCACGGGACGCATCACCCTGACCAACGGACGTATCGGCATCAGTGGTCGAATTTTGTTTTCGTTGAATTCTGACCAATTGCAGCCAGACGGACGCAAGCTATTGAGCAGTCTCGTGACGCCGCTGCGTTCCTATTTGGTGGCGCGTGATGAACTGTTGATGGTGAGCGGGTTCACTGATGACCGGTCGATACGCGAAGGCAACAGTCGGTTCGCAGACAACTGGGAGTTGTCGGCTCAACGGGCTTTGACAGTCGCTCGTACCTTGATCGATGAGGGGATGCCTTCATCCATGGTGTTCGCAGCAGCCTTTGGTTCTGAACAGCCAGTCAGCCCCAACGTGGATGAAAATGCGCGCGCTCAAAACCGGCGCGTCGAAATAGCGCCCGTGCCCAGAGCCCGAAATTCGATAGACACGGCCCATGAGTGAATCGGATTTCAGCAACGCTGCTGATTTGGTGCTGGAGCAGTGCGTTGATTACAGCCCCGTCATCTCTTCTTTGCGACAGGCTGGCGCGGGCCGGTTTGAGCCCGTGGAATTCCACTACATTGAGGCCTTGGCGATTCGCATGCATGTTCAGCAAGGCAGTGTGAAACGCATTCTTAACGTCAAGCTGGCGCGGGCGTTGACGGCTTTTGGCGAACGCTTTGAACGGGCAAAACGCCATGCAAAGGATGCCATCACCCAAGCCGTACAGATTCATCCGCTGGTGGCCGTTGACCTGCAGCGGCTTTTTCTTGCCGGTGATTTCAGGGGCGTGGGGCGACTCATCGCCACCCAGATGGGAGGTGACGGGCAAACGCCATTGGGTGACCTTGTTCGTTATGTTGCGCTTCGCACCCCGGAACATTTTGATGGGCGTCTTGAATTGCCTGCTGGACCACGCTGCGAACAGACATCCGTCCAGTACTTCAGAGACACGTGGTCAAAGCTCCGCGCCGCCAAACAGGTGACTCAAGCGCTGGGCCATGCACCTAAAAATGCTGGGCCGATCAATTCGCATGCGGTGGTGCTTCGTTCGCTTGTGCTGATGCGTGACATCTCGCCTGATTACCTCAACCGGTTTATGTCGCATGTCAATACCCTGCTATGCCTTGATCAATGCGACAGAGAAATTCAGGCCTCTGCAAAGAGAGAGACGGATGCCGGAAAAGGAAAGAAGATGAACAGCGCTCGTGCTCGATCTCGGTAGTGGCCTGTGCCTTGGGCAACGTCCGGCGGACTTCTCACCACAGTGCCGAGTCTTGCATATCCATCAGCCGCCTGCGCTGCCGATTGCGCATCCATGCCCAGACGATCCCCGCGACCACAATGATACCGAGTGCCGCACCCACCATCACCCCTGTAGAAGCCCAACCGGGCGCTTTGAATGCCCACAGGCTCACGGCGCCCAGTGCGAGTGCCATTACGATAATTGACAAGGTGAGTCTCATCCCTGAATGTGCCCTCTGCGTTTCAATGATGACCATCATAAGCGGCCTGCGCATGTACGACCAAACCCGGATAGTGGTAAGGGGGCTTTGCTTCGCTGTGCTCGCGCCGCGCTGATCTGACAATGCCTGGCGCTTCCTGCTATTGGCTTGAAGTCAAGGGCGACGGCAATCGCTTCAAACATTGACACTTCAGCCCGCACGCTTGAATTGACGCGCCAGACCCCGATCTCTCTGACTGGCGCTACGATGACACAAGGCAATTGCCCGTCTTTTCTTCTTTTACCAATAGGAATTTTCATGACCCTATCCATGTACCAGGCCAGTGTGCCGCGTTTTGTCAATATTCTTGGAAATTTGTCCAACATCCTGGATAAGGCGCAGGCGCACATCAATGCCAAGAAGATCGACGATGCCACGCTAACCACCTATCGCCTGTTCCCTGACATGCTGCCGATGGCCAAACAGGTGCAAATTGCCTGTGATGGTGCCAAGGGCGTGGTGGCACGTCTGGCTGGTCTCGAGATCCCCTCCCATGAAGACAACGAGAAGACGCTGGCGGACTTGAAAGCGCGCATTGCCAAAACCATTGCTTTTATCCAGAGCGTAACGCCCGAGCAGATTGATGGCTCCGAAGATAAGGACATCGTGATAAAGCGCGGCGACAAGGAAACCCATTACAAGGGCATGCAGTTTCTGTTGGGGCACGCCATCCCCAATTTCTACTTCCACGTCACCACCACCTACAACATCCTGCGCCATAACGGCATCGAGATCGGTAAACGCGATTACCTCGGCAATCCTTAAACCGCAAAATTGAGTGTTAGGCCCCGTCTCCCGACCACGGCACTAACGCGCTATCCCCATCTGCCGCAATCTCAGTGGCACTTCACCTTGGCACATGAGGTTGCTTCGCGCGTGCTCCTCAGGCGAGTCAATTTGTGCATGCAATGCCTCCACTTTCGCCAGGTCAGCGTTGATTCGCGGGAGCCAACGACTCTCAAAGGCGTCCTGCATTTCATTGGGTGACCCGTCATTGCTGCCATAGAAGACTCGTTGCCCATAGGCAGCGCTGATGGCCTTTTGGTAGTAACTTGCTACCTGCTCTATGTGTTCCTGGTTTGCCTGGACATGTCGATTTTCATGTTCTTTGATGCCATTGAACGCGCAAGTGCCTTGAGGAAATTCGTTGGCAACAAAAACTGTCTGCGGGCTGACTGTGAAAAACAAATTTACAGACGGCCTAAGGCACGTCTTACCTGAGGCGCTCGTCAACGTGGGCAAGCTCCATTGCGCCTCAAATCGCACTTTCGTGACGGTCAATCCGAGTGTGAACGAGTTGGCATGAGGAGGCCTGTGCCTCTGCGACAGCACCCGTACGGACTGCGAGAGGTCGTAACTGACATTTGACGGCTCTGTGCTTACCGTGACTTGGGCCGGCGGCAGCCGCATTTGACACTGGGTTTCAAAGTCATTGGCCGCAAATGCGTTCAAGAAATAGCCAGCAAGCATTGCAGAGGCAGGTAGTGACTTGAGCCTGCAGCATGAGATCGGTGTCATTTGCCTGGCAGTCGATGGGTCGCGAAAAGGCGGTCTGTCAGTAGTCGGGGTATTTTCATGGCTAAGTCGTCTTGTCTGGAACCGGGAGAAGCCTGTTCTTTTGGTCATGATGCCGTCAATCATGAAAGATGTATGTTGCGCACCGCACGGTCCAGGCCCAGCGCTCTGTGCATTTTCGACCCCAGAGGATCGACCAAAAAGTCGAACATTGGTTCTGCCGCCGCCGATTGCGCCTCGGTGGGCGCTTTGGGCACCATCAGGGTGTACATGAGGCCGGTCCATTGTTGGCGACACCAAATGACAATACATCCCAAAAAAACAGGCGCCACTAGTCGTATCTCCCTTGCAGCAGAGAAGGAGCGCGCGCGATGACGGGGTGACTCACTGCAATTGTTTCTTAAACGTGTGATTGTGATCTGGCTAAATCAGCAATACAATTGCGAATCATTCCCATTTAACTTGGCCATTCATGAAAAAACAACTCACCCTGATCGTCTTTTGCGTCGCAGCCGCCCAAGCATTTGCCGCGATAGATGAGATGACATTAACGCTGAAGAACCATATCTTTGAGCCAAAAGAACTCAAAGTACCCGCGGGCAGGAAGATAAAGATCTTGGTGATCAATCAGGACGCAACACCGGCTGAATTTGAAAGCAAGCCGCTGAACCGCGAGAAAGTCATTCCTGGCAAATCGACTGGGGTAATCAATGTTGGACCGCTCAAAGCTGGTCGTTACAGCTTTGTCGAGGAGTACCACGAGACCGAGGCTGGCGCCCAAGGCACGATCATTGTTGAATAGCCGCAGGAGTTCCAACCATGTATGCAGCCGCCATTATTGTGTTTCGAGAATCGCTTGAGGCCGCCCTGATTATCAGCATCATGATGGCTGCAACTCGCGGGATTCCAATGCGTGGGCGTTGGGTTCTGGGTGGTATCTTCGCGGGCTTGGCGGGTGCGGCAGTCGTGGCTTCGGGCATGCAAATGATCGCCAATCTGGTTGACGGTATGGGGCAAGAATTTCTCAACGTCAGCATTCTGCTCGCCGCAGTCGCGATGCTCGCTTGGCACAACATCTGGATGGCCTCGCATGGCCGTGAGTTGGCTCAGCAAATGAAAAGCACAGCGCGCGCGGTAACTGATGGTCGCAGCGAACGCTCGGTCATTCTTCTGGTGATTGCCCTTGCGGTCATGCGAGAAGGTTCGGAAACCGTGTTGTTCCTTTACGGGGTAGCAACAGACAGCGCAAACGGAATCCAAAACACGGTGGCCGGTGGCGCCCTGGGTCTTGGCGCCGGAGCATTGATTGCCTGTTTCCTTTACGCAGGCTTGCTGCGCATTCCAGTGCGGTGGTTTTTTTCGGCAACAGGTGTACTGGTGTTGCTGCTGGCGGCAAGCATGGCTTCCCAGGCGGCACGCTTGTTAATACAGGCTGATGTGCTTCCCAGTCTGGAGACACCCATCTGGAATACTTCCAATTTCCTTTCACAGGACACTGTGGCCGGAGCCATTCTGCATGGGCTGATTGGCTACGACGCCCAGCCTGCTGGCATGCAGGTCGTCGCTTACATGGGTGTGTTGATTGCGATAGCCAGCGGCATGCTGTGGGTGTCTAGGCGCGCCACACTTGCTCACACAAAGTTAGTCGACGCATAGCTGCTTTTCATGATTCTTGTCAATTCTTGAACCAATGAAATGCCAAATGGCTTTCCGCGGGCACCTTGGTTGCCGTGGCATAGCGGTTTAAAAATGCAACGACCCGGTCGGGATCGTAATTCTCATCACCTTCTATCTCTGTTTCGATTTCGAGTCCTTGAACGCCTTGGGCGCGCAGCAATCTCCCGGCTCCGTCCAAAACCAGCAAGTACGGGTACCCGTGAGCCTTGGGCCACCTGGAGAGTACGGCCGTGTTCTTGTTTTCGGGTGAATAGTTCACTTTGACCCAGACATACTGGCTGTCAATCAAGGCCTTGATTTGCGGCTGTGAAGCAATAAATCGATCCAGCATGCGGCACCATGAGCACCACTCGCCACCGACGTCGACCAATAAGTGCTTGCCTGTCGCTTTGGCCAGATTTTGGGCCGCCATCATGTCTTTAACTGCATCCCGCTGGGGATCGAATTTAGTGGGGATATCTTGCGCCACCACCAGTGTGGAGAGCAGAGTGAACACGAGACAAGTCAGAACGCGGGATAGGGTGGTCATCAAGAACGCTGCTTTGCTTCAAATCAAAATTATCCTGCGCTTCTCAAGTTGTGGGCGCATGCTCTTAGCACCGAAGTTGATCTGTCACAACTGACGTCTACTTAATTGTGAGCCTGTAGCCTCCAGCAGTTTGACTGGAGCCGCATGCCCACGCCTAGGATCAACATGCGAACTCAGTTCTTGCTGCTCGATTCCCCGCCACCCAGTCGGCCCATTAAACTCACCCTTTTGCCTACTCCTCCGACCCATGTCCCATTACGACCTTTACGCCATCGGCAACGCGCTGGTGGACACCGAATACGAAGTTTCTGACGCTCTACTTGAAGCCATGGGCGTTGACAAACGGCACATGACGCTGATTGACAGCGCACGGCGCGCCGCGCTGCTCCACCATGTAGGCGGCATCCAGGCGCGTCGCACGGGCGGCGGGTCGGCGGGCAACACGGTGGTGGCGCTGGCGCAGCTGGGCGGCAAGGCGTTTTACTCCTGCAAGGTGGCCGACGATGAACTCGGCGCTTTCTATGCCGAAGACCTGGCACACAACGGCGTTGCCACCAACATCAACCACACCAAGCCCTTGCATGGTCAAACCGGCAGCTGCATGGTGCTGGTTACCCCCGATGCAGAGCGCAGCATGTGCACCTTTCTGGGTGCCACCGCCGAGCTTGCTTCCAGCGCCTTGCACCCCGAAGACATCGCCAAGTCCAAGATCTACTACATGGAAGGCTACCTGGCCGCGTCCCCCACGGGGCTGCAAGCCGCTTTGCACGGCAAGCAGATCGCCCAAGAGGCTGACGTGGCATTGGCCACGACGCTGAGCGACGTGAGCATGATCAACTTTTGCCGCGCCGGCCTTGACGCCATGATTGCGGGCGGCCTGGACTATCTTTTCTGCAACGAAGAAGAGGCCCAGGTGTGGTGTGGCAGCACAGATCTGACGCTGATCTGCAACACCTTAAGCCGCCTGGCCACCACGGTGTGCCTGACCCGTGGGCCGCTGGGCTGCGTGGTGATTGAACGCCATCAAACCAACACCGTGTCGGCAACCCCCGTGAAAGCGGTAGACACCAATGGCGCCGGCGACATGTTTGCAGGCGCCTTTTTGCATGCTATTACGCAGGGCTACAGCAACATTCAAGCCGCCGACTTGGCCAACCGAGCCGCAGCCGCCGTGGTCAGCCAGCACGGCAACCGGCTGTTGACCAACCAATTGGTGGCCATTAAGGCGGAGTTTGTGAAGAGTATCGAGTCCGTTCCGCGTTAGAACGGTCCACTGCCACGGACTGCAAGCGACGCTGACGAGCTTCACTCTACACAATGACCCCTACCGAATTGCATGAAGAAACCCACCTCAAGGTCTTGCGCCTGCTGGAGGGCAACCCGCGTTTGAGCCAACGCGAGGTGAGTGAGAATCTAGGGGTGGGACTGGGCAAAACCAACTTTTGTATCACAGCCCTGGTGGACAAGGGTTTGATCAAAGTGCAGAGCTTTCGCAAGAGCCAGAACAAGCTCGCCTACGCCTACCTGCTCACTCCCAGCGGAATCGCTGAAAAAAGCGCTCTTACTGCGCGCTTTTTGAAACGCAAAATGGCGGAATACGAACACCTGCAGACAGTGATTGCGGAACTGCAGCTTGAAGTAAATGGCCAGCAAGCCAGCAAAAGGCCATGATGGAAAACGGTTTGGCGTTGGTCCAGGCTAACTTCTTAAGCCAAACAGGCTTCTAGCCCCCGTAGAATCTACATAATACGCTATCAATTAAATAGTAATGTCTGACTCCACACGCTAACATGCTAGCCCCAAAACCCCCCAAATCACTGACAAGCAGGTGGTTGCACCGCTGCAATCTCTGATTGGGGGACGTATTTTGCTGCTGCCAGTCGATGAGTTCTCGGCTTTGAGGTCACAAACTGTGACCTCAAACACCGGGCGTGGCGGACGCCGAACGGCTCTGCGCGAGCTGATGAAGCCAGTCGCCCCACCCAGTCGCCCCATCGGTTTTGCCGCCACAATTGACAAGAAAACACCATGACGGTAGGCTTCACAGCCAGATGCGAGTGCCGCAGCATGTAACTCAAGGGAGGTGATGCTCGCTACAATTCTGTGCATAGGCTGGTCTTCTGTTGTTAGGTTTGGGTTTAGTCACCACGAACATTAACAAAACGAAACCGGCTTATCTTGTTTGCGACAGCGCTGCGGTGTTCATGCAGGCTGAAAGTGCCGGTTCAGATGAACGGGGCAACAGCGAACAAAACAGCCGTGCATCTCGGCACTTGTGCGCCAGGGGGGGGGCCTCCGGCGGCTTGGCAGGGGCCCATTGAAAGGACTTCTGATTCTGATCAGGCAGTCGTCCCGCAATCGATTCGGGTTTCGTGCCAACAAGTTCCCGGATAGACCTAGGACATCAGGGAGTCGCTGAATCTTGAATGCCGTGCAACGTGACAATGTCGTGTCAGGAATAAAAGTGGCCAATTTGTGTCACTCCATTAGCCCTTGTCGGAGCGGCGCACCCGGCCAATCATCTCGGGAATGACCACATACTGCATCGTTCGCAGTAGACGCAATTCACCGCCCAACTGGGTACGGACTGAATCCGCGTATTGGTGGTTTTCTGCCTCAACCTCGGCCATTAAGTGCCCCATTGCGGTGGGCATCGACCGGACCATTTTGTCCAGCTCCCGCTCAGCAACCTTACCAGGCAGACCTAATACCTCAGCAGCCGCCAACAAAGATGGCCGTGTGACCTCTCCAAAAGTGGGGGCACCTGGTAGGGGAATCATCATCGGCAGCATAGGCCAGATGGCGCGGTGGTCGGCAAACGCACGGGTGTGGTAAATCCCTGTGCTCAGCAAGTCATAGGGCGGACAAAGATCAATGCCGTGTGGATCAACATTGAACGAAATGTTCTTGAGGTGGTTGTCATCGTTGGCGATCAGGATGTTGAACACCAGCCACCGGTACAGCCCCATGCGGGCACTGGCGCGGTTGCGGCATTGGCTGATGCAAGCCGCCAGCGCGTCCAGGTTCGCTGAATGGTTTTTGAAGCTGCGCGACTTGTTGAGCAACTGGCATGCGTCTATGACGTGACGGCGTTGGGTTTGCCCTGATGCGTCCAAGAAGCGGTCAAACCGTTCAATAATGTAAACAGCCTCGGGCACATACCGCCGGTAAACGGATGGCGGTTGCAAGCCGAGTTTGTCGGCCAAGCGCATCGAAATGTATTCGTTGATGACCGATGCGGGGTAGTCGTCACTGGTGTGGTTTGGTTTCAGTATGTGTGTCGAGGGTTCTGCCCCCACCGGTTCAAACAGTTCACCGTTG
Organism: Burkholderiales bacterium; assembly: GCA_038215405.1. Taxonomy (GTDB): domain Bacteria; phylum Pseudomonadota; class Gammaproteobacteria; order Burkholderiales; family Burkholderiaceae_C; genus Rhodoferax. Next base: position 8,351 of record JBBQQX010000055.1, on the reverse strand, counting down.
CGGTAGATCACCAGCAACTTGTTCTGTGCACCAGCAACCGACATCCGCTTGGGCGCGCCATGACTCAATGACACGCGGTTAATGTTCCGGATGCGCAGGCTCAGCGCATCATCGGTCAATGGTTGCAACCCATTGGCAGGCGATGCAGACGGTCCGGGTGGCAGCAAAACCAGTGATCCAGTGGATTCGGCACCGAGGTATTCAAGCAAAGCAAAGGCATCGTCGCCTTTGAGGCCTGCTTCTTTGCTGACCGTATCGCGCAGTTTTTCTTCAGGCAGCAGGTTGTCAAAGTACCACTGTACGGGGCGCATGGTGCCCCCGTCGGTGTGTCGAAGTTGGCCTCGACTCAACCCTGGTGCTAGGTCGAAACCATCCGGCGCAGCTGCCCATGAAGCGTCGTAATCGAACGTCCACAGGTCCTCACCTTCAGACAGCACCCCCACATGGATGCTGTTCAAAAAAACATCAAGGGAGCGCATTGGTCAGGCTTCTTTCGGCGACCGACGCCACCCTTTGACTGCAATGCCGCATAGGTTGCTTCGGCCTCGGTTGGGATGTCCAGGGTCAACCGGAGCCCCATCTCGTCAAGCAGCTTCAGCACGAGCCCCATCTGTACGGTCTGCTTGCCGTACTCGACATCGGATACAAACTGTTTGCTGACCCCAGCGATGGCCGCCAAGTCATCCAGTCGGACCTTAGTGCCTTTGCGGGTGGCTCGCAGGGCAAGACCCAAATCGGCGACAGAGTGAACGGGGATATGCATAATTTTTCCTGCTGATGCAGGAATTACACCATGAGGCCGCGTCAAACTCAATCTATTCCTGTATTTGCAGGAATTTTCTCGAAATACGAGGATTGGAACTGGAAATGGCTGCAAGCACAGGATTTCATGGACAAATTTTGCCCAGATTCGGCCACCCTTGGGTTGCCGGTGACATTGAACTAGAGGCGCTTGACCTTCAATAGCTGACGCTGGTCTGGGCTACGGGCCAATGGTCATAAACGACAGATCCAGGAATCTATTTGATCGCGCGTGGGCCACGGCTGGGCCATGGACTACATCGGCGCGGACTCGTGACCATTGCCCTGACTCGGGGCATGGCCCAAATGGGCCCAAATGAAAAGGCGACTAGCGAGAGCTTAGTTAGCACTCACTACGATTGAAGCGCCCTATTGGTGCGGCTGGCGGGGATCGAACCCACGACCCTTGGCTTCGGAGGCCAATACTCTATCCACTGAGCTACAGCCGCAACTTGGAAGGGTGCATTGTAGGTGCTTTCAAAGGGGTGGCCGCTATAATCTGCAGCTGCTTTTCCAGCCCCCCGATTTTCAGAGGACACCATGAACGACAACAGCACCGCGACTGCTTCCGATGAGGCGCACAGCGGCCCCATCAAGACCCCCAAGCAAATGTTGCTGGCCGTTGGTTATTCGTTTGTGGTTCCGATCTTTGCCATCATCGGCCTGGTTTACTACGTGACGATGGGCAACAAGCCCGCTGCCACCGAAGCCAACTCGGAACAGGCGGTGGCCGCCCGGATCCAGAAGATTGGCAGCATCGAAATTCGCGATGTCAACCGGCCGCTGCGCAGCGGTGAAGAGGTGTTCAAAGCCCAGTGCACGGCCTGCCACACTGCTGGCCTGGTCGGTGCTCCCAAATTTGGCGATGCAGCGGCCTGGGCGCCACGCATCCTGACTGGCTACGACGCCCTGTTGAACTCGGCGCTTAAAGGCAAGAACGCCATGTCAGCCCAAGGTGGCGGTGAGTTCCGGGACCTGGAAGTGGGTCGCGCGGTGGTTTATATGGTGAACGCCGCCGGCGGCAAGTTTGCAGAGCCTGACGTCGCTGCCGCTGCCGCAACCCCGGCTGAAGCGGCTTCAGCCGCCAAGTAGCAGCCCCGCGTGCTACCCACGATGCCGACTCATGGTCGGCATTTTTATAAGTTTTTGGCCTCTAGCCCGCGTGGAATATGAGCAAGCAGCTAGTTATTTAGTAGCAAGCACAGGTCACTTCCGTTTTTTATGCCCCGTTTTTATTGCCCGACTTTCTTGCGCTGCGGTGATTTGCTTGACCTGCCGGCCAGTGCGGCGCGCCATGTGCAGGTCTTGCGCCTGCAGCCGGGCGACCACCTGACGCTGTTCAATGGCGGGCCCGGTTGGGACGCGGGCGACGCCATGCATCCCCAGGGTGGCGAGTTCGACGCCGTCGTCACGCGCATGGGCCGCAGCGATGTGCAGGTGCAGGTCGGCGACTATCACGCGCTGGAACGCGAGGCAGCGCATCAGGTGCATCTGGTCGTAGGTATGCCGGCGAACGATCGCATGGACTGGCTGGTTGAAAAGGCCAGTGAGTTGGGCGTCGCCAGCATTCAGCCGTTGATGACCGAACGCAGCGTGCTGCGGCTTGACGCGGAGCGCGCCGGTAAAAAGCAGGCGCATTGGCAAAGTGTGGCGGTGGCCGCGTCTGAGCAGTGCGGTGGCAACCGGGTGCCGGTGATTCATGCCGTCACGACCTTGTCAGCGTGGCTCAAGGCGCGTCCCCTTGAGGCGAGCGGCAAAAAGTTGTTGTTGTCATTTCGCCCCGGTGCGCCGGGTGTGCGCACGGCCGTGAGCGCTGGCGCCGACCCTGGCATTGCCCGTGCCAGCGACGCGGCCATCACCTTTTTGTCAGGTCCTGAAGGCGGCTTGAGCCCCGCCGAGGAATCCGCCGCACTGACCGCTGGCTTTGTGCCGGTAACGCTGGGGCCGCGCGTGCTGCGCGCCGAGACCGCCGCCGTGGCCGCGCTGGCCGCTCTGCTGAACTAACCACGCGCAGCGCGGCGGTTTACGCGGAGTCAAACCAATGCCGCCAGTCAGGCCGCCGGCGCGCACGCATCAATGACGGACAAGCCACAAAGCGCATCACCCGCACTCAGGTCAGACAGCACCCATTTCGCATGTAGGACATGCGTTTTGTCAAAAAAAGCCGCGATATGGCTGCTATAACGAAACACATGAACAACTCAACAGGACCGAACATGAACACCATCAATGCAAAATCGCGTGCATTTATTCTCAGCCTAGGGGCGGTTGCCGTGCTGGCCAGCGGCTGCGCCAACATGAGTGATGCCCAGCGCAGCTCGGCCATCGGTGCCGGTGTGGGTGCTCTGGCCGGTGCCGCCATTGGTGACAGCCGCGAGTCGACCGCGATCGGTGCTGGCGTGGGCGCACTGGGTGGTTACATTTGGTCGCAGCAGATGGCCAAGAAGAAGGCGGATATGGAGCGCGCCACGGCAGGCACGGGCGTTGACGTCATGCAGACCGCGGACAACCAGCTCAGGCTCAATATTCCGAGCGACATCTCCTTCGACGTCAATCGCTTTGACATCAAGTCCAATATGCGACCGATCCTGGACCAGTTTGCTCAGGGCTTGGGGAACCAGCCCAACACCGAAATCCGCATCATCGGTCACACCGACAGCACGGGCTCGGACAGCATCAACAACCCGCTGTCAGTCAACCGCGCCGCCAGCGCGCGCGACTACCTGGTCGCCCGTGGGGTGGACGGTCGACGCATCCAAATCGATGGCCGCGGCTCGTATGAACCCATTGCCGACAACAACTCAGAACGCGGCCGCGCCCAGAACCGTCGCATTGAGATTTACCTGGCAGAGCGCTCGGCCGGTCGATAGTCAATTCTCGGCCCAGTTCTCGGGCCTGGGCGGCAACGACCCTGTGCAGTTCGTTGCCGGCATGTAACCGTTTCCATGTAAAAATAAAAACCTAATTACAAGGAGACCGTTCCATGTCGCGTCGTGCCACCAAAATTGTCGCCACTCTTGGCCCTGCTTCCAGTGACCCCGCGCTGCTGGAACAGATGATTCGTGCCGGTGTCAACGTGGTGCGGCTGAACTTCAGCCACGGTACCGCGCAGGACCACATTGACCGGGCCAGGCTGGTGCGCGAAGCCGCCAAGCGTGCCGGACGCGAGATCGGCATCATGGCCGACTTGCAGGGCCCCAAAATTCGGGTCGGAAAGTTTGCCGACGGCAAGGTGTTTCTTGTGCCGGGCCAGCAGTTTGTGCTCGATGCGGCGCGCACCGAGTTAGGCGACATTGATGCTGTCGGGCTGGACTACAAGTCTTTGCCCAATGAGGTCAAGGCAGGCGACGTTTTGTTGCTCAACGACGGCCTGATCGTCATCACGGTCGACGCCGTCAAAGGCGCGGCGATCTACACCAGCGTCAAACTCGGTGGCGAGTTGAGCAACAACAAGGGCATCAACAAACAAGGGGGTGGCCTGACCGCACCCGCACTTACCGCCAAGGACATGGACGACATCCGCACGGCGATGAGCTTTCACGCGGACTACGTGGCGGTCAGCTTCCCCAAGAACGCGACCGACATGGAGATGGCGCGCCAGTTGTGCAACGTGGCGGCCGAAGATGGTCACCGGCCCGGACTGATTGCCAAGATTGAGCGCGCCGAGGCCATCCCCAAACTCGAAGAGATATTGCTCGCCAGCGACGGCATCATGGTGGCGCGCGGCGACCTCGCGGTTGAAGTCGGCAATGCGGTGGTGCCAGCGCTGCAAAAGCGCATGATCAAGCTCGCCCGCGAGCACGACAAAGTCGTGATTACCGCGACGCAGATGATGGAGTCGATGATCACCAACCCGGTACCAACCCGCGCCGAAGTGAGCGACGTGGCCAATGCGGTGCTCGACGGCACCGACGCCGTCATGTTGTCAGCCGAGACGGCAGCGGGAAAATACCCCTTGGAGACCGTCATCGAGATGGCCAAGATTTGCCATGCGGCCGAAGGCGGCGAAGACTTTAAGCTCGAAGCTGACTTCACCGGCAAGACCTTCAAGCGCATCGACCAGTCGATTGCCATGGGCGCCTTGTTCACCGCCCATCACCTGGGCGCCAAGGCGATCGTGGCCATGACCGATAGCGGCTCCACCGCACTGTGGATGAGCCGCCACCTGATTCAGGTGCCGATCTACGCGCTCACCTCCAAGGTGACGACACAGCGCAAGATGACGCTGTACCGCAACGTGCGGCCTTTGTTCATTGACACCAGTGCCGACCGGGACACCGCACTGAACGAGGCTGAGAACTACCTGAAAACCCGCGGCATCGTGCAGGCCGGCGATATCTATGCCATCACCTGCGGGGAACCGATGGGTTCGCCCGGGGGGACCAACATGCTCAAAGTTTGCAGGGTAGGCTAGGCAGCATGCTGCCAAGAATGCTTATTGTGCGATGTTTTGACGCACCAGGCGAGATGTCGCCGGGTTGAAGTAGGCCTCGACAATACGGCCCTCCCGGTCAAACCCATAGACCTCATAGCAGTCGCCTTTGGTCAGCTTGAAGGTCTTGATGCGGTAGCCACGGTGCTCGGCCAGCAACTTCATCTCGTCCTGGGTGAGCCACTCGCTGCGCGGCGCAGTGGTGCAGATGTCAGAGGCCTTTTCCCGGCTGAAGCCTGCCGGCGCCGAGGCGGCAGGGGCCTTGGCGGGTGCTTTGGCAGGCGCGCTGCTCTGCGCCAAAGCCAGGCCGGGCAATAAAGCGAGCAGGTTCAAAAGCGCGGTGATTGAGAATTTCATGGTGGCTGGGCTGTGTTGCGAAAGTATCATTGTGACCTGCGCGGATTAACACCAGCGTAAAGGACTCTGGACATGATGCTGGCTCGCACCCCTAGTGCGCCGTTAAAATCAGAGCCAGTTACCAGTCAGTTACCAACTCTTGAAGGACACACCATGGCACTTGTTTCAATGCGCGAACTGCTCGACCACGCCGCGGTCAACGGCTACGGCATCCCGGCTTTCAACGTCAACAACCTGGAGCAGGTGCAGGCCGTCATGTCGGCCGCCGATGAGGTCGGTGCGCCCGTGATCCTGCAAGCCAGCGCCGGCGCCCGCAAATACGCGGGCGAGGCGTTCATCAAGCACCTGATCCTGGCGGCCATTGAAGCCTACCCGCATATTCCGCTGGTGATGCACCAGGATCATGGCCAAAGCCCGGACATATGCCAGGGCGCGATCAACCTGGGCTTCAGCTCGGTCATGATGGACGGTTCCTTGATGGCGGACGGCAAGAGCATCGCCAGCTTTGACTACAACGTGGAAGTCACGCGCAAGGTCGTGGACATGGCGCACGCCGTGGGCGTGACGGTCGAAGGCGAACTGGGCTGCCTGGGTTCGCTGGAGACCATGAAAGGCGACAAGGAAGACGGCCACGGCACCGAGGCCACCATGACGCGCGAGCAGATGCTCACCGACCCCGAGCAGGCGGCCGAATTCGTGAAGCGCACCCAGCTCGATGCGCTCGCCATTGCCATTGGCACCAGCCACGGCGCCTACAAGTTCACGCGCAAGCCCACTGGCGATATTTTGGCGATCGACCGTGTCATGGCGATCAACAAGCGCATTCCCAACACCCATCTGGTGATGCACGGCTCCAGCAGCGTGCCGCAAGAATCGCTGGCCCTGATCAACCAGTTTGGCGGCAAGATGCGCGAAACCTACGGTGTGCCGGTCGAAGAGATTCAAAAAGCCATCAAGTTCGGCGTGCGCAAGATCAACATCGACACCGACATCCGCCTGGCCATGACCGCCGCGGTGCGCAAATTCATGTTTGAAAACCCGGAAAAGTTTGATGCCAGAGACTGGCTCAAGCCCGCCCGGGAAGCCGCCAAAGCCCTGTGCAAACAGCGCTACCTGGAGTTCGGTTGCGAAGGTCAGGGTGCCAAGATCAAGGGCCATTCACTGAGCGTGGTGGCGGGGCAATATGCGCGTGGCGAATTGGCGCAAGTGGTGAAATGATTTTTGGCAGTTTTGCTTCGTGAACAAAGCCACCTTTGGGTGGCTTTGTTGTATGGACTGGGGTTTTACTACGCTGGTGACCCAAGAAGCGCCGTAGAGCCAATATTGGCGTGGGTTTGTGGCCGATTGAGGTGAAGCGCCAGTCTGCTAGAATGGTTCTTATTAGAACGCTTGTATAATTAAAGCGTTCTTATGAGGACGATTTTACATGGCTACTGCTACTAACCTCTCCGTAGACCGAGCCCTCAAGGCGCTAGGCCAGAACATCGAGCTCGCGCGCCGACGACGGGGAATGTCTCAAGCCGACTTGGCGTCCCGCATGGGCGTTTCGGTAAGCACGGTACGTCGGCTGGAGGACGGACATTCTGGAACGGCGCTCACCTACCTGGGCAGCGCTCTTCAGGTCTTTGGTGAGCTGGAGAAGCTGCGCTTGCTTCTGGACACGCCGACTGATTCCGTGGGGCTCGCGCTGATGGATGCAGAACTACCCACTCGGGTCTACAGCAAACGCCGTAAGGTACCGAAAGCATTTTGAAGGGTTGGCACCATATGGCTAGGCGAGCAGGTGCTGCGGCACAGAACATGAAGACGGAACTCGATGTGTGTCTGGGCAAGGTAGGCACGTCCGTGGGCAAACTCGTGTTTGTGCGCAATGGACCTCGAGTGTTCACGCAGTTCGCCTACTTTCAGGATTGGCTGGACAACAAGGACACGTTCAACGTATCACCGGACCTCACAGCCACGCCGGGGTACCAGACCCGCAAGGCCGCGACCAAGGAGGACTCGTTGTTCTTTCTCGCGCTAGGAGACACCGAACCGGATGCCTGGGGCCGCCGTGTCATCGCCCGCGCGCATGCCAAGCGCCGCGAGGATGACCCGACTCTGGGGGCGCTGACCGAGCTCGATTACCTTTGCGCGGTCGATGACTTCAGCCGCATGGGCGCCTTGCGCTTGCGCAATACGCATGGCGCTTATCTGGAGTCCGCACCTGGCGGCCGGCGTGCGACACCGCCAATGCTGGAACTCGAGAAGATGCTTTCGGCTTCACGAGCGGTCGAGCTGGGCAAGGAAACAGCCAAGGATTTGGCCTATCTGCGAGGCAAGGGCACCTCCCTGGGAGGCATGCGCCCGAAATGCAGCATCCTGGACGAGGATGGGCTCTTGGCCCTGGGTAAGTTCCCGAGCATCAAGGACGAGCGCAATGTGACGCGTGCAGAGGTCCTTGCGCTCAAGCTGGCGAGCTTGGCGGGCATCAACGCTGCGCATGCCCATGTGGCTGTGGTGCAAGGCACCCCGGTAGCGGTCATCCGCCGATTCGACCGCGCGCCCGAGGATGCGCGCATCCCCTACCTATCAGGCGCTACGCTGCTCCAGGCGAGTCGACAAGCTGACCACGCTTACACCGAGGTAATCGCGGTGATGAAAGGGGTCTGTGCGAACTATGTGGACGACGCTCACGAGCTGTGGCGCCGTCTGGTGTTTCATCACCTCATCACCAACGTCGACGACCACCTGCAAAACATCGGATTCCTTTACATGGGCG
>JBBQQX010000054.1:0-23631 GCA_038215405.1 Burkholderiales bacterium | reverse complement strand
GGCACACCGGCTTGTAGCGCGGCGCGCACGTCGCTCAGGTGAGTACTCAAAAACAGGTTGGCGTGCAGGGGTTTGAGGTAACGCCAAGGCGACTCGCCACGGGTGAAGCTGCAGCGGATGATGGGCAAACCATAGTGCGCGGCCGACTTCATCACGCGCAGGCCGCTGACCGGGTCGTTGCGCGACAGGATCACGACTTCGACCGGCTGGTCGTTGCCGCCTACCATGTTGAACGCGAGCAGCTTTTGCACCAGAGAAAACGCCACCCCCGGTTTGGCGGGCAGGTCGAGCCGCTGCAGCTGCAATGCCATGTAGGCGCGGTCGTCACCCTGCTCAAAGACTTCGTTTTCTTCTTCAAAGTCAAACAAGGCACGACTGGAGATCGCCACCACCAGCTTGCCCTCAAGCGAGGCGCTCATGACTGCAAAAACATCCGGTACACCGGGTTGGCGGTTTCTTCCACATAGGGGTAGCCCACGGTGTCGAGAAAGTCCGCAAAGTCGGCATCATCGGCGGTGGGCACCTGCAGCCCAACCAGAATGCGGCCATAGTCCGCGCCCTGGTTGCGGTAGTGGAATAGGCTGATGTTCCAGCCCGGGCGCATCAGGCTCAGGAACTTCAGCAGGGCGCCGGGCCGCTCCGGGAACACAAAGCGCAGCAGCCGCTCGTCCTGCGCGAGTTTTGAATGGCCGCCGACCATGTGGCGGATGTGCTCCTTGGCAAGTTCATCGTGCGTCAGGTCCAGCGCGGCAAAGCCATGCTTGGAGAACTTGGCGGCGATCTTGCTTGACTCACCCTTGCCGTGCGTGGTCAGGCCCACAAACACATGGGCTTGCGCCGAGTCACTGATGCGGTAGTTGAATTCGGTCACATTGCGCGGGCCTCCCGACAAGTTGCCGATCAACTCGCAAAAACGCCGGAAACTGCCGCGCTCTTCAGGAATCGTCACAACAAACAAGGCCTCACGTTCCTCGCCGACCTCGGCGCGCTCGGCGACAAAGCGCAGGCGGTCAAAGTTCATGTTGGCGCCGCACAGAATGGCCGCGTAGATTTCGCCTTTGGTCTTGTGCGTGGCGACATACTGCTTGATAGCGGCCACGGCCAGCGCGCCGGCGGGCTCAACAATGCTGCGGGTGTCGACAAACACATCCTTGATGGCTGCGCAGACCGCGTCGGTGTCCACCAGCACAAAGTCATCGACCAGCTTGCGGCTGATGCGAAAGGTCTCTTCGCCCACCAGTTTGACCGCGGTGCCGTCCGAGAACAGGCCCACATCTGGCAGGCTGACGCGTTTTTTGGCGGCAACCGACTGCGCCATTGCGTCGGAGTCGTTCATTTGCACGCCGATCACCTTGATCTCCGGGCGCACCGCCTTGATGTAATTGGCCACGCCCGAGATCAGGCCGCCGCCACCAATGGCCACGAACACGGCGTCGAGTCGCCCCTGGTGCTGGCGCAAGATTTCCATCGCTACCGTGCCCTGGCCGGCAATCACATCGGGGTCGTCAAACGGATGCACAAAGGTCAGTCCCTGCTGCTCTTGCAGTGCCAGTGAATGGGCGTAGGCATCGGAATAGCTGTCGCCGAACAAGACCACCTCGCCGCCAAAACCGCGCACCGCATCGACCTTGAGCCGCGGTGTGGTGGTCGGCATGACGATGACCGCGCGCGCGCCCAGACGCTTGGCGCTGAGCGCCACCCCTTGGGCGTGGTTGCCGGCCGAAGCGCAAATCACGCCGTTCTTCAACTGCGCGGGCGTGAGCTGCACCATCTTGTTGTAGGCGCCGCGCAGCTTGAAGCTGTGCACCGGCTGCTGGTCCTCGCGCTTGAGCAAGACCGTGTTGTGCAGGCGCTGGCTCAGGGCGTGGGCCGGCTCCAGCGCGGACTCGACGGCGACGTCATAGACGCGGGCATTGAGTATTTTTTTCAGGTAATCAGCAGGTGTGAGGTGTTCGGTCGTCATAGGGGGCTTTGCGTAGCCTTCGATGATAAACGCCCAGCTCAAGCGACAATTCACACCTTTTTTAAAGCAAGGTGGGCAATACGATGGAATGCACAGTCAGCTGGACCGGCGCTTTGGGGACCCGTTCGGGCATGGGGTTTGTGGCAGAAACCGGCAGCGGTCACACGCTGGTCATGGACGGCGCGCCGGACGCCGCCAAGCCGGAGAACGGCGGCCTGAATCTTGCGCCGCGCCCGCTGGAGCTGGTGCTGGCCGGCACCGGCGGTTGTACCGCGTACGACGTGGTGCTGATCCTCAAACGCGGGCGCCACGAGGTGCGCGGCTGCAGCGTCAAGCTCAGCGCCGAACGCGCCGAGGTCGATCCCAAGGTGTTCACCCGCATCAACATGCACTTCACCGTGTCGGGCAAAGGCATCCCGGCCGCCGCCGTCGAGCGCGCCATTGCCATGAGCCACGACAAATATTGCTCGGCCAGCGTCATGCTGGCCAAGAGCGCTGAAATAACGACCAGTTTTGAGGTGTTCGAGGTTTAAGTCAGATCCGGTGCGCCACCGTCGTCATCAGCTTGGCGGCAGCGGTCATCAGGCTTTTCACGGGCGGCGGCAGCACTGCGGCCCCGGCTTTTTGCGCATCCACTGCGTGGCGCATCTCATCGTCCTTCATCTGCGCCACGATGGCGCGCGAAGCGTGGTCATTGGCGGGCAGCAGGCTCAGGTGGCTCTCGAGATGCGCCTCCACCTGGTTTTCGGTCTCCACCACAAAGCCCAGGCTGATCGCGTCGCCCAGGCGTCCGGCCACCAGGCCCAGGCCAAAGGCGGCGCCGTACCACAATGGGTTCAACAAGGACGGGCGCGCGCCCAGCTCGTTCAGGCGCTGCTGGGTCCAGGCCAGATGGTTGGTCTCGTCGGCGCTGGCTTTGCTGTAGTGCGCGCGCAACGCCTCGTTGTTGGTGGCAAAAGCCTGCGCGGTGTAGAGCGCCTGGGCACAGACCTCGCCGACGTGGTTGACGCGCATCAACGCGCCGGACTGGGCTTTTTCGGCATCGGTGAGCTCCGTCGCGTCGCCGGCCAAGGTCGGGCAGGCGCGTTCGGCGTGGGGCGTGACAAACAGCGTGCGCAGGGCGGCATCACAGGTGCTAAAAAAACGGTCTTGCAGTGTGCTTGTCATCATTCGTCCTTCTTGAAGAAATATTGGCTAAATCCGGCTCTAGCCCTCGTATCCATTGTCTATTAAGCTATCAAATAGATAGTCTTAAGACATCAAACAGTTTGCGGCGCCATGCGCAGGGGGATCGTCACCGGCCCGTCGTTCACCAGATGCACCTGCATGTCGGCGCCAAACTGGCCGGTCTGCACCAAGGGATGCGCTTGGCGGGCCTGCATCACAAAGTAATCGTACAGCCGACGGCCCTCATCCGCCGGCGCGGCGGCCGTGAAGCTGGGCCGATTGCCCGCCGTGGCATCCGCCGCCAGCGTGAACTGGCTCACCACCAGCAGGCCCCCCACCAATCCCTGACCATTCATGTCCTGCAGGCTGTGGTTCATTTTGCCCGCCGCGTCGTTGAAGATGCGCAGCTTGAGCACCTTGGCCAGCAATTTGTCGCTCTCGGCTTCGCTGTCGCCGCGTTCGGCGCACAGCAACAACAGCAAGCCGGCGCCAATTTCACCAACGGTCTGCCCGTCAATCAGCACCCGCGCCTGGCTGACGCGCTGTAGCACGGCGATCATGGGCGGTTCTGACGCTTTTTCATATCAGATCCCGCCGGTCGTCAAAATGGGCTTCCACGTCATTGGGCAGCAGCTGAATGGTGGCGCGCAAGCCTGGCACGGCGCTCATCAGCGCCTGCTCGACGCTGGTGCGCACGGCCGCAGCGCGCCCGAGCGACCAGCTCGCGGGCATGTGCATGTGCATATCGACAAAACGGCGCTGGCCCGAGCGGCGTGTCGTGACATGGTCAAAGCGGATCGTCGGGTGGTCAAATTCGCCCAGCGTCTGCTGAATCTGGTTCAGCACTTCAGGCTCGACCGCCTCGTCCATCAACCCCTGCGACGAGCGCCACATCAGGTGCCCGCCCTCCCACAGAATATTGAGCGCGACGCCGATCGCCACCACCGGGTCAAGCCAAAGCCAGCCGGTCAGGGCCACCGCGCTGATGCCAATGACGACGCCAACCGAGGTCCAGACGTCGGTCACCAGGTGACGCGCATCAGCCTCCAGCGCAATCGAGCGATGCACCTTGGCTGCGCCAAACAGGAACCAGGCCATCCAACCGTTCAGGGCCGAACTGACAACCGACAAGGCCAGGCCCCAGCCGACCTGCTCGATCGGCTGCGGGTCCAGCAGCCGGTGACCCGCGGCCCAAATAATGCCCATTGCCGCCGCAATGATCAAGACGCCCTCAAAGCCGCTGGAAAAGTACTCGGCCTTGTGGTGCCCGTAGGGGTGGTCGTCGTCCGCCGGGCGCTGCGCGATGGTCACCATCAGCAGGCCAAAAATAGCGCTGGCCAAATTGACCAGTGACTCCATTGCATCGGAGAGCAAACCGACCGAATCGGTGATGTACCAGGCCAGTGTCTTGAGTGTGATGGTGATGATGGCCACCACCACCGAGGCCAGCAGCAGACGTTGCGGCGTTAGAAAGCGCTCAGGAATAAAGCTCATACTGCCTCACCCGAGCGTGACCCGAGCAAACTTGCGCTTGCCCACCTGCACCACGTAGGTGCCCGCACCCAGCTTCAGGCCTTTGTCACTGACCACGCCGGCATCGACACGCACGCCGCCGCCGTCAATCAGCCGGTTGCCTTCACCACTGGACGCCGCCAGGCCAGCCATTTTCAGCAAAGCACCAATGCCAAGCGGGGCGCCACCTTCGCCCAGCGCCAACGCCAGCTCGGGAATTTCGTCAGGCACGCCGCCGCGCGAACGGTTGATGAAATCCTGCTCGGCAGCTTCGGCTGCGCCGGCGCAGTGAAAGCGCGCCGTGATCTCCTTGGCCAACGCCACCTTGGCATCCTTCGGGTTGCGCCCGGCCTGCACCTCGGCTTTCAATGCGGCAATGTGCGCCTCGCTCTTGAAGCTCAACAAGGTGTACCAGCGCCACATCAGCACGTCCGAGATGCTCAGCACCTTGGCAAACATGGTGTTGGCGTCTTCACTGATGCCGATGTAGTTGCCCTTGCTCTTGGACATTTTCTCGATGCCATCGAGCCCTTCAAGCAGCGGCATCGTTAGGATGCATTGCGGCTCCTGGCCGTACTCTGCCTGCAAATGACGCCCGACCAGCAGGTTGAATTTCTGATCGGTGCCGCCCAACTCCAGATCGCTGCGCAAGGCCACGGAGTCGTAGCCCTGCATCAAGGGGTACAAGAACTCATGCACGCTGATCGGCGTGCCCGACTTGAAACGGTCATGAAAGTCGTTGCGCTCCATCATGCGCGCCACCGTGTACTTGGCCGCCAGTTCGATCATGCCGCGCGAGCCCAAGGTGTCGCCCCACTCGCTGTTGTAGCGAATCTCGGTTTTGGACGGGTCCAGCACCATCGAGGCTTGGCGGTAGTAGGTCTGGGCGTTGACCTCGATTTGCTCGCGACTCAGCGGCGGACGGGTGGTGTTGCGGCCCGATGGGTCGCCAATCAGCGTCGTGAAGTCGCCAATCAGGAAGATCACGGTGTGGCCCAGGTCCTGCAACTGGCGCATTTTGTTGAGCACAACCGTATGGCCAATGTGGATATCAGGGGCGGTCGGATCGAGCCCCAGTTTGATGCGCAGCGGCACCCCGGTCGCCTCGGCGCGCGCCAGTTTCTTGACCCAGTCGTCTTGCGGGATCAGTTCCTCACAGCCGCGCAGCGTCACGGCGAGCGCTTCCAAGACACGGTCTGTTACAGAAGAGTTGGCGTTAGCAGCTTGATTCATAAGGGTTATTCTGGATACCGGCCCATCGGGCGAAGTTATACTTGCGTTTTCTCAAGTGCCTGAGTTTAATTCGCCGGGCACAGGTTTCCTGTCTGTTCGGTTGCGCACATAGCAACCTTTACCTGGACTACTTGTTTTGATAAACAGCCTCATCGGCGCTGGAAAAGCCTTGCTAACGGTTTCCAGCCAGATCATCCACCAGCATCCTAAACGTATAACGGCCGCTATCGCGGCCTTGTTGCTCAGCGGCGGCGGCGGCGCCTATGCGGTCGCCTCTTTCGCGCCCGATCCTGCCGAACTGCCCGTGCGCGAAGTGTTTGAGCAAGTGCAGGCACTGCCCATCACGGTTCCGGCTGACCTGGACCTGCAGGCACTTCAGCTGTTCCGTTCAGATGTCACGCGTTCCATCGATACCGCCGATACCCTGCTCAAGCGCCTGGGCGTCGACGACGCCGCGGCTGCGGCCTTCCTGCGCTCCGATGCGACCGCGCGCCAGGCGCTGCTCGGACGTAGCGGCCGCAGTGTGACCGTCGAGACCAGCGAGCGCAACCGCTTGCTTAAACTCAGTGCGCGCTGGAGCGGCGACGCCGAAGGTAAATTCAGCCGGCTGGTGCTGGAGAAGACCGCCCAGGGCTTTGCATCCCGCCTTGAGTCTGCGCCGCTCACCGCCACCAGTCGCCTTGCCAGCGGCACCATTCAGAGTTCCTTATTTGCGGCCACCGACGACGCCAAACTTCCGGACGTCATTTCGACCCAGGTCGCCGAGATCTTTGCCGGCGACATCGATTTCCATCGTGCCCTGCGCAAGGGTGACCGTTTTTCAGTGGTGTACGAAACCCTGGAAGGCGATGGTGAACCGCTGAGCACCGGTCGCGTCCTGAGCGCCGAATTCGTCAACAACGGCAAGACCTTTCAAGCGATGTGGTTCCAGGAACCCGTACAGACCGGGACTGTGACGGCCAGCGCGGCCAAAACAGCGGCCGGTGCCCGCAACAAAGGCGGCTACTACACCCTGGACGGCCAAAGCCTGCGCCGCGTCTTTCTGGCCTCCCCGATGGAATTTTCCCGCGTCACCAGCGGCTTCAAGATGCGCATGCATCCCATTTTGAAAGTCATGCGCGCGCACCAAGGCGTGGATTACGGTGCCCCCATGGGCACTGCCGTACGCAGCGTCGGCGACGGTGTGGTCGATTTTGCCGGCGTCCAAAATGGCTACGGCAATATCATCATCCTGCAGCACCGCAATGGCTACAAGACCGTTTACGCGCACCTGAGCCGCATCAATGTGCGCAAGGGCGAAAGCGTCAGCCAGGGACAAAATATCGGCGCTGTCGGCGCCACTGGCTGGGCCACCGGGCCGCATTTGCATTTTGAATATCGCATCAACGGCGTCTACACGGATCCGCAGAACATTGCCCGGGAAAACGGGACCACGCCTCTGTCAAACTCCGCCAAGCCTGTTTTTGCCAGACTCGCCGCCGAAAACCGGGTTGCACTCGCCGCGGCGGCATCCATGCAGACAGGCAGCGCCCAGTAATTGCCTTGCCTTTGCCCAACAGACCTGTCTCACCGCATGTCTGAGCTCTACATCGGTCTGATGTCTGGCACCTCGCTGGACGGGGTCGACGGCGTATTGGTTGATTTTTCTGAGACGCCCCTGCGCGTTCTGGCGTATGTCAATGCGCCGTTGTCAACGGCCTTGACCGACGAGTTGCTGGCCCTGAACAGCCCTGGTACGAATGAATTGCACCGCGCGGCACTGGCCGCCAATGCCCTGGTGCGCGTCTATGCGCACGTGGTGGCGCAGTTACTTGAATTGGCGGGTATTGAACACAACGCCGTGGCGGCGATTGGCGCTCATGGCCAGACCGTGCGACACCAGCCGCAATCCTTTGACGGCACCGGCTACACCCTGCAACTCAACAGCCCCGCCCTGCTGGCCGAGTTGACCGGCCTCAACGTGGTGGCCGATTTTCGCAGCCGCGATGTGGCGGCTGGTGGCCAGGGGGCGCCGTTGGTACCGGCTTTTCACCAATCGGCGTTCGGACAGGCTGGCCACATGCTGGCCGTTCTCAATTTGGGGGGCATGTCCAACCTGAGCGTATTGACGCCTTACCTCGCCCCTGAAGCAAAGCCGGACGCGCCAGACAGCGTCGTGCTGGGTTTCGACTGCGGCCCTGGTAACGCCTTGATGGACGCGTGGTGCCGGCAGCACACCGGCCAGCCCTTTGACGCCGACGGCGCCTGGGCGGCGGCCGGGCGGGTGCATGGCGAGTTGTTGGCCGCACTGCTGGATGAACCCTACTTTGCTCAGTCGGCGCCCAAAAGCACCGGGCGCGACCTGTTCAACGCGGGCTGGCTCGGCTGGAAACTTGAAGCATTCACATCAGTTGCGCCAGTGGATGTGCAGGCGACACTCACCGAACTGACGGCCAGCGTCTGCGCCGCCTGCGTCAAGCGCTACGGCTCTGACAGCAAAACACTGATTGTGTGCGGCGGTGGCGCCTTCAACAGCCACCTGATGAAGCGGCTGCAGGCGCTGCTGCCAGAGGTGCAAATCACTTCTTCGCAAGCTTATGGTTTGCCGCCCTCACAAGTCGAGGCCGCAGCCTTTGCCTGGTTGGCGCGCAATACATTGTTGGGCAAGACGTCAAGCCTTGAAGGAGTAACGGGCGCCAGTGGCGCCCGTATCCTGGGTGCAATCTACCCGGCCTGACCGGGCGACGCTCTCATTCCTTTACGAGAAGCTCGATCCGCAGCCGCAAGTCGTCGTCGCGTTGGGGTTTTTGATCACAAACTGAGCACCTTCGAGGTCTTCTTTGTAATCAATCTCGGCGCCCACCAGATACTGGTAGCTCATGGCGTCGATCAACAACGACACGCCATTTTTCGTCATGGTGGTGTCGTCTTCGTTGGTGATTTCATCAAAGGTAAAACCGTACTGAAAGCCCGAACAGCCGCCACCCTGCACGAACACGCGCAGTTTCAGGTCAGGGTTGCCCTCTTCAGCAATCAGGTCGGCGACTTTGGCGGCGGCACTGTCGGTGAAGAGAATCGGGCTTGGCATTTCGGTCTGGACGGTTTCGGCGACGGCGCTCATGGATTTCTCCGTTGAATTTAATAGAGGAATACTAACGCAATTTGCTCAACCATTCAGTCAGGCGTTGTTTGCTGCCAGTTTCAGAAGGGGCTTTTCTTCCACCTCAACGCCCACCAACGGGCCCAGTTGCCCGGCGATGATGGCACCCTGGTGCATCTCCAGCGCCGCATAGTGCACATCGCCTTGGATGCGGGCTTTGGGCTGCAGCTCCAGCATGACCCGCGCATGCACTGGCCCTTTGACTGAACCGTTGATGATGATGTGATCGGCATGAATCTCGCCAACCACCGTCGCGGACTCCGAAATAACCAAAATACTGGCCTGGTCGGTTTTCCCATACAGGTTGCCAACAATCGCCCCATCGATTCGCAAGCCATCGGTAAAGTTGATATTGCCCTCAATCTGACTGCCTTCGCCGATCAGACTTTTGATGGGAGGTTGCTTCTTCTTGTTGAACACGTTTGTCTCCTGGTATTTGCTGCTGGTGCTGCGCCACTATAGCTTGATGGATTGCGCCGATTTCACCACGGAACCCTCCAGCAATCTGGCGCTCAGACCCTTGACCTCAACTTGCGGCGGTAGTTCAAACACACCCTCCATGCGCCCATACTGCTTCAGCTTGACAGCCTGGGCCCCGCCCGGCAAGGCGGCGAGCCACGGCTTGCCATTGAGCAAGCCGTTGAAGCTTAGCTCCAGTTGTCCGTTGAACTCCGGCGCATTCTTGTTCGCCTGGATCACCAGGACCTGCCACCTGATCTCGTGCTCGTTGCGCAGTTCTCCCTGCAGGCCACGGATCGCGATTGCGCCGCCGCCCGGCGCAGGAATCAGTTTCTCAAAAAAACCCAGATCATCACGCAAACTGCGGTTCTCGGCGTCGAGTTGCTTGTTTTGCGCCAGCAGTGTCTCCTGCGCCACCTTTTCAGTGGTCAGCAAAGTGTCCACCGTGTTAGCGACAGACTGGGCCAGGTCACGCGCGCTCTTCACCGTCGCCAACTCAAGCTGCAGCGCCGCCAGTTCGGTCCGTACCTGCTGCAATTGCACTTTGGTTCCTCGTTCCAGTCCGGCAATGTCTTTGCCAAACTCGAACGCCCACAAAGCAAGAGCGGCGCAAAAACCTAAAACAATCGCCAGCGCCAGCCAGCGCAAGGGCCAGGGCATGGCGCTGCGCACCGCCATGCGCGGAGCACTGACCGTCAGGCGGCGAATGAGCAGGCGCAGGCGCATGGGAGAAATTCAATGTGCTGGGGAAAAAAACAAACAGCCGCCGGAATTTGCATTCTGGCGGCTGTTATTTGGCAACAAGTCGTTGGCGTAATTTGAAACGAAATTAACGCTTGCTGAACTGTTTACGGCGACGTGCACCGTGGAAGCCAACTTTCTTACGTTCCACTTCACGTGCATCGCGCGTGACGAAACCGGCTTTGCTCAACTCAGGCTTGAGCGTGGCATCGTAGTCAATCAGGGCACGGGTAATGCCGTGGCGCACCGCGCCGGCTTGACCGGACTCACCACCGCCAGCCACGTTGATCATGATGTCAAACGTTTCAGCGTGGTTGGTCAGCAGCAGAGGCTGCTTGCAAATCATGATGGACGTTGCACGGCCAAAGAATTTTTCAATTGCCTTGCCGTTGACCACGATCTGGCCGGAGCCTTTTTTCAGGAAAACACGGGCGACGCTTGATTTGCGACGGCCGGTACCATTGTTCCATTCACCAATCATCAGTGGCTCCTTAAAGTTCCAACACTTTGGGTTGCTGGGCAGTGTGCGGGTGCTCAGCGCCACCGTACACCTTGAGCTTCTTGATCATGGCATAGCCAAGCGGACCCTTGGGCAGCATGCCCTTGACCGCTTTTTCCAGGGCACGACCCGGGAATTTGGCTTGCATATCGCGGAAATTGACACTGGAGATGCCGCCCGGATAGCCAGAATGGCTGTAATAGATTTTGTCGGTCGACTTGGCGCCGGTGACACGCAGCTGGGCTGCATTGATGACGACAATATAGTCGCCGGTATCGACGTGAGGCGTATAAATGGCCTTGTGTTTGCCGCGCAAACGGAGAGCAACTTCGCTGGCTACTCGTCCGAGGACCTTGTCGGTCGCGTCAATCACAAACCACTCGTGCACCACGTCAGCTGCTTTAGCGCTGAAAGTTTTGGTCATGAGTTTTCTACTAGAGAGGGTTTGTCGGGCTCTTTTCCACGGTCGGCGTTCCTCTGATGGGAATCTCTTAGGTGGGGTTCAAGCTTCGCCGCGGAGCCACAAAAGCGCTGCGAAGCCTAGCATTATAGAAGATTCGGAGGAATGCCCCGTTTCTTCTGTGTCAGGCGGGCGATGGGCGAGTGGCTGCGTCAGGCGAACGTTTCGCTCATCAGCGCATCGAACCATTTGCCCATGTCTTGAAAGCTGTCACTGTTCCAGCCGGTTGAGGCGGCAGAACTGGCGGCCACAGGCACCATGGCCGGCCCGGTGATCGATGTCGCCGGGTTGGTCCAGGCCGGGTTGTACTGGAACACCGCCGTCAGCCAAGAGGCCTGGCTCATGGTGATGGTGGAGAAGCAGGCCGAGTTGGTCACCGGCGCCGGGTCAGGCGAGCCACCGGACAGAATGCGGCTGACGGCATCCGCGCAGACTTTGGCTTCCTGGTTGGCGATGTGACCGGCCTTGGGCTGGGTCGTGGCGCTGGAGTCACCGATGATGTGGACCTTGTCTGCGCCCGACACGGTGCTGGCGTAGCTCAGCACGTTGACGCCGGCAAAGCGGCCTTCGGTGGCGTTATTCAAACCTGCCGTGGTGACCAGGGCTCCGGCACGCTGGCGCGGAATCATGTTGATCACATCGCCGCGGAACGTGCCCGCAGTGGTGATGAGCGACATGGTGGCCGGGTCAACCTGCGTGACTTCGGCATTGGCGTGGTAGTCGATGACGTTGCCGTGCACGCCCATGAAGGCGCTGGTGAAGTTGTCCACCTCGGTGACGATGCCCGGGTTGGCGTCGAGCACGATGAGCCTGGAACCGGGCTTCTTCACCTTCAGCCAGTCAGCGATCAGGCAAGCACGTTCATAGGGGCCGGGCGGGCAACGGTAGGGCGTCTTGGGAATGGTCAACACGACATTGTGGTTCAGCCCGCTGGCCATCGCACTGAGTTGTCGGGCCAGCAGGGCGGTCTGCGGGCCGGCTTGCCAGGCGTGCGGCATCTTGTCGGAAGTGCCCAGGCCGGGGACCGCATCGAAACTGATGCCCGGTGCCATGACGATGCGGTCGGCCGTGAGAATGGTGCCGTCGGCCAGCGTGACCTTGACGCCCACGGGATCGATCGCGACCACCTCGCCAAACACCGTCTTGACGCCGTACTTGCTGCGCAGCGTGTCGTAGTTGAAGGACAGGCTGCTCATTGTGCGCTGGCCGGTCAGCACCATGCTGCTCATGATGCTGGATGTGTAGGTGGTCATGCGCTCGACCAGTGTCACGTCGATCGCATCACCCCACAGGCGCAGGTACTTGGCCACGGTTGCGCCGCCCATGCCGCCGCCGATCACGATCACGCGGGATTTGGCTCCCGTGAGCGCCGCCATAGCGGGCTGCGGTCCAGCGCTTTTGGCGCTCGGATCAGATCCGCCGCCGCCGCACGCCGCCAATAAGCTGGCGGCCAATGCGGCCCCAGTCGTGTTCAAAAAATGACGTCTTTCCATGAATCTCTCCAAGTTATGTTCGGTAATTAGGGGTCTAGTGCTGGCTGGACAACCATTTGTCAAGGGCCTGCATTTGCAGGTCAGTAAAGCCCAGCGAATGTTTGGCCATGATGCCGTTGCCTTCTTTGCCGGCCTGGAACTCTTTGAGCTTGGTGTAGATTTCACCGACGGATTTGCCGGCAATGGCGTCGAAGCCGGGCCCTTTCCCATTGGTGCCATGGCATTGGAAGCAATTGGAAGCCAGCAGGCGCCCGGGTTGAACGACCTGGGCCTGTGTGCTTGCAAACCCGGCAGACAGCGCCAGCCCGATAAACAGAATTCGAATTCGTTTCATGCGTAAATCCTTAGTAAAGTTTTGGTAAAACCGAGGTTCATCGTAGTTGCGAGCCTTATTTGCGGTTTGACCTGCATCAGAACTTTTTGGTAGCTGGCGTTAGGAAGTTGATTCTTATGTAAGCATACGTTAGTAAACGCCTAAAAATGGGGATGACAACCACTGGCAAAGGGGATTGGTTAATCAAAAGGGTCGAAGTGGTCGCGCAAGTTTGAAAAAGCTTTGAGTGGAAACCCAAGGCGCAAAGCTCGACCAAGGGCAATTTTCTCGTGGCAGCGAAAGCCCGCTGGCCGGCAAGCCGACTATTGACATTGAGTCTCCCGAAAGCTGCAGCATCGCATCCAACTCCTCCAGCCACCTAAATCGTCACTTGGGCTGGTGGACCGGGTGTCCGATCGGCGGCCCCATTCGCGGTGACCACCCGCAGGCGCATATAAATGACAAGTTGACGCCTTAACGACGGCAAACCAACCCCGAAAGCCCGCGAGGAGGCCAGAGAGCGGACATCCGATCCACCAGCCCCAACCACCGCCCGCCCACTGGCAGCGCCGGTGCAATTGCAGTAAGCCAAGCCGCTGCCGGTTACTATTAGCCTTATGTTTAGTTACCGCCACGCCTTTCATGCCGGCAACCATGCCGATGTCCTCAAACACACCGTGCTATTGGCCGTTCTGCGGCATTTGCTGCAGAAAGACACGGCGCTCACGGTGTTTGACACCCATGCCGGTGCCGGCTTGTACCGGCTCGATGGTGAATACGCTGCCACCAGTGGTGAAGCGGGCCAGGGTTTTTTGCGCCTGGTTTCTGCATTAAATGAGCCTGTCGCCCCCGCCAGTCAAGCGCAAGCAGCTACAAAAAAAGTAGTTAAGTCAAAAACCACCACAGATACGCTGGCTCCGGCCTTGAAGGACTACCTGGACCTGGTGGCGAGCTTCAACAGCAAGGGTAGCCACAAGGTTTATCCCGGCTCGCCGTTCATCATCCAACGCCTGCTCGGTGAGCGCGACAAGCTCAAGGTGTTCGAAATCCACCCGACCGACGCCAAAACACTGTCGGCGAACATTGCGCAACTCGAAGCCGGGCGCCAGGTGGCGGTGTTGCGCGAGGATGGCTTTGAGGGCATCAAGAAATTCTTGCCACCGCCCGCGCGCCGGGCGCTGGTGCTGAGCGACCCCAGCTACGAAATCAAGACCGATTACGCCCGCGTGGTCGCCATGGTGGCCGATGCCTTGACCCGCTTTGCCACCGGCACCTATGCCGTCTGGTACCCGATCATTCCGCGCCCCGAAGCGCACGACGTGCCGCGCAAACTGAAAACCCTGGCCAACAAGGCCGGCAAACCGTGGCTGAACGCCACACTCACCGTCAAATCGAGCAAGCTCACCGCCGATGAAGAGGGCGAAGTCATCCGCCCGGGCCTGCCCGCCAGTGGCATGTTCATCATCAACCCGCCGCACACCTTGAAGGCGGCATTGCAGCTCGCGCTGCCCCAATTGGTCGAGCTGCTCGGACAAGACCAGCACGCCGCTTTCAGCGTCGAGAGCGGCGGTTGATTACGGCGCAGTAACGCTGCGCAGCTCAGCCTGTTGGATGACGGACCAGGAACAACTCGCGCCGGGCAGGCACGCGTTCCCCAAGCCAAATTCCTGCCCAGTCACCTGAACCCACCTGGAGAACATTCCGCACCATGTCATTCAAGAACCAATACCAAAGCAAACTCGGTAGCGCAGCCGATGCCATTTCGCATGTCAAGAACGGCGACTGCATCATTGTTCCCACAGGCGTGGGCGAGCCGCCCGCGCTCCTAGCTGCCTTGTCCGAGCAGCGCCGGCGCTTCCGTGACGTCAAGGTGGCGCAGATTCTGGCGGTACGCAAGTTTGACTACATTGACCCGGAAACCGTCGATCACGTGCGCCACGTGGCGTTCTTCTTTGGTGCCGCAACCCGCGCCGGCGGGCAGGCTGGCTGGATCGACTTCATTCCCAGCTATTTCTCGGAGATGCCGAGCCTGATCGAGCGCGGTCAGATTCCAGCTGACGTGGTGTTTTCGATCGCGTCGCCGATGGACCAGCACGGCTATTTCGCACTCAGCCTGGGCGCCGACTACACCATGGCCGCCGTGGCGAAAGCGCGTGCAGTGGTGCTGGAAGTCAACCCGAATGTGCCGTTTGCCAATGGCAATTGCCATGTGCATATTTCCCAAGTGGCGGCGCTGGTTGAGAGTTTCGATCCGGTGATGGAAGTGGGACTGCCCAAGATTGGCCCAGTGCAGGTCGCCATTGGCAAGTATGTGGCCGACATGATCGACGACGGCTCCACGCTGCAAATCGGCTATGGCGGCATTCCTGACGCGGTCGTGATGCAGCTCACCCACAAGCATGACCTGGGCGTGCATACCGAGATGATTGGCGACGGCATCCTGACACTGGTGGAAAGCGGCGCCATCACCAACCGCAAAAAGACCTATCTGCCGGGCAAAATGATCGCCACCTTTGCGCTCGGCTCCAAAAAACTGTACCAGTTCATGGACCGAAACCCGGCACTTGAAATCCACCCGGTTGACTTCACCAATGACCCGTTTCTGGCAGCCCAGAACGACAAGCTGGTGGCCATCAATGCTACGCTGCAGATCGATTTGCTGGGTCAATGCGGCTCCGAGAGCCTGGGCTCGGTGCCCTATTCCGGCACCGGTGGCCAGGCTGATTTTGTGCGCGCTGCCAACCGCTCGCGCGGCGGCAAGGCCTTCATCGTGCTGCCGTCCACCGCCCAGAACGACCGTCTGACGCGCATCGTGCCGACGCTGGCACCCGGCACCCACGTGAGCACCAGCAAGAACGACATCAACTACGTCGTCACTGAATATGGCGTCGCGCAGCTGCGCGGCAAATCAGCCAAACAGCGTGCCCAGGAGATGATCTCGATCGCGCACCCGGACTTCCGCTTTGAACTGACCGAGGCGGCTAAAAAAATGCAACTGCTGTAGGGCGGGCCTGCTCGCGTTTCGGTAGGTGCAGCGACCAGTCAGCGCAAGCTGAGTTGTCGCCAAGTCGGACTGTGCCCTCGCCCTGGGGGTGAAGCAGACCGCCAGGAGACACAATATTGCTATCATAAAAGAAGCTTTATGCGCTATAGCTACGGGGGCTAGAGGCCAATTTCATCTATAAAATAAACCAACCTACCTGTTCAGGCTTGCGGCCAATTGAGCCGTGATAATCAGGCCAATCGCATATTTACAGGGACGATCCACTATGAGTATTCTCGTCACCGGCGGCGCCGGTTTTATTGGCAGCAACTTCGTGCTCGACTGGCTTGGCGCATCGGATGAGGCCGTCATCAACCTCGACAAGCTCACCTACGCGGGCAATCTGCAAAACCTGGCGTCACTGCACGGTGATGCGCGCCATGTGTTTGTGCAGGGCGATTTTGGCGACGCCGCGCTGGTGGCCACCCTGTTGGCCCAATACCAGCCGCGCGCTGTGGTGAACTTTGCCGCCGAGTCGCATGTAGACCGCTCCATCCACGGCCCGGGCGAATTCATCCAGACCAATATCGTGGGCACCTTCAACCTGTTGGAAGCGGTGCGCGCCTACTGGGGCGCGCTGCAGGCTGACGCCAAGGCCGCATTCCGGCTGCTGCATGTCTCCACCGACGAAGTCTATGGCTCGCTGGCCAAGCTTGATCCGGCCTTCACCGAGACGCACCGCTACGAGCCCAACAGCCCGTATTCGGCCTCCAAGGCGGCCAGCGACCACCTGGTGCGCGCCTACCACCACACCTACGGCCTGCCGGTGCTGACCACCAATTGCTCCAACAACTATGGGCCGTTCCATTTTCCGGAAAAATTGATTCCGCTGATGATCGTGAACGCGCAGGCCGGCAAGCCGCTACCGGTCTATGGTGACGGCCAGCAGATTCGCGACTGGCTGTACGTCAAAGACCATTGCAGCGCGATCCGCCGGGTGTTAGAGGCGGGCCGGGTGGGCGAGGTCTACAACATTGGCGGCTGGAACGAAAAGCCGAACCTCGACATCGTGCACATCGTTTGCGCCCTGCTTGATGAGCTCAAACCGCGTGCGGACGGCAAACCGTACCAGGCGCAGATCACTTACGTCACCGACCGCCCGGGCCACGACCGGCGCTACGCGATTGATGCACGCAAGATTGAACAGGAACTAGGCTGGAGACCGGCCGAGACCTTCGAGAGCGGCATCCGCAAGACCGTGCAGTGGTACCTGGAAAATCCCGACTGGGTCGCCAACGTGCTAAGCGGTGGCTACCGCGACTGGGTGGCAAAACAATACGGCAATTGACGGCGGATGAGGCCAGCCCGGACGCAACGGGCGTACCAAACAATTTAACTGACAGCAATTGGGGTTACTTGCCCCACGGCAGCATCAGAGTCAGCAGCGTCAGTTTGGCAAATTCCGGCTCGAACCGATCAATGATTTTTTGCGGATCGGGGCACAGCATGGTGTCGCTGATGACGCTGAACTGCACGCCCCCGCCGTAACTCAAAATCGAGACGCCCAAGCCCACCGAGCCCGATTGCGGCACCCAGACCAGGTTTTGCTCCAGCGTGGCGCCGCAAAACTTCAGCTTGTGGCGCGGCCCGGGCACATTGGTCATGACCGCAGTGGTCTTTTTGGAGAACAGGCTCAGCAGCGCATCCTGCGCCGGCTTCATCAGCACCCCGGCCACCGCCAGCAGCGCAAAGGCCAGCAGCGGCTGCATGCTGTCTTTCATGCCGCCCATGCGCGCGCGCACCGCGAACACGCGCTCGATCGGGTTCTCGATGCCGATGGGCAGCACCACCGGCGCCAGACCGAAGCGATTGCCCAATTCGTAAGCATCTTCGACCGGGCGCAGGTTCACCGGCACCATGGCCCGGATTTCCTTGCCTTCGATCTCATCGCCAAAGGACTTGAGGTAACTGCCCAGGGCGCCCGCCACGCAGCTCAGCAGCACATCATTGATGGAGCAATTCAACGCGCGCCCCACGGCCTTGACCTCGTCCAGTGGAATCGGTTCGCACCAGGCGACGCGCTTGCGCGTGCCGGGGGTGCCCTTGAGACGGGTTGGCGAGTCGTCGGGCATGAGCGCCAGCGCGGCACCATCGCGCACCACGTGATAGGCCATTTTGGCCAGGTCCAACGAACCGGCCAGACCCTTCTCCAGGCCATGCTCCAGTCCTTTTTGTGGATCAATCAGCATTTCCATGGCATTGACCGCGCCATCGCCCACCGCATCCAGCGCCTTGACCGCTGCCTCGGTGAACGGCCGGATCAGCGTGTCAGCAAGCCAGTCGTCGCCGCCCGGCGCGTCACCCGGCGCCGGCTTGGCCTTGGCGCGCGGCGGTGCGGCGCCGCCATCGACCAGGGTCTGAGTCACAGCAACCAGCGCCAGGCCATCTGCAATGCAATGGTGCAGGCGCGCCATCAAGGCCGAGCCCCCCTGGTAATGCTCGATCAGCCGAAACTCCCACAAGGGATGGCACATGTCGAGCGCCTGCATGGCGAGTTCTGCCAGGCGCTCCTGCAAGGCCGTCTGCTCCGAGTCCTTGACCCCCACCTTCAAAGTCTCGCGCACCACATGGCGTTCAATCCGGAAGTCGGTATCGGTCACCCAACTGGCGCCGCTGGCATCTTGCTGCACGCGCTGACCGAAGCGCGGGTATTGCAGCAGACGATCCTGGATGCGCTGGCACACCGCCGCGTAGCTGACACCGGGCTTGATGATCCAGACCCCGACGATCATCATCAGATTGCTGGGCGAATCCATGCGCAGCCAGGCCGTGTCAACCTTGCTCATGCGCTCTTGGGTTGGCCCGCAAGGCCCCGGCGCTGCAGCGGACGCATTCTCTTTTACCCCTTGGGCCGCGCCTGGGCGGGCGGTCTTGTTGTCGACTATTTGGCTGACGATTCGGGTGACCATAAACACTCCTGACGGGGCAAAGCACAAACAAAAAAAACAGTTCCTTGGGGAACACCCCCTATTCTGTCTCCATGGCGCACACTAAGATACGCCCGGTTGGCCCCAATCGTGCGGGTCTTTGATTTTTATTGGAGAAAACCATGTCTGACCTGAAAACAAAATTCGAAGCTGCGCAGGCCGCGTCAAAAAACCTGAGCGAACGCCCGGATAACAGCACCCTGCTCAAAATCTATGCCCTCTACAAACAAGCCAGTGTCGGCGACAACGCCGAGAAAAAGCCCGGCTTCAGCGACATGGTGGGGCGCGCCAAATGGGAGGCCTGGAACAACCTCAAAGGCACCAGCAGCGCCGATGCCATGCAGCAGTACATTGACCTGATTGAGTCGCTGAGCTAAATCGGGCCCCGGCAGCGCCTGGGCCGCCCCTGGCGCGCATCCCCGCCCTACAACTCATGGCTTCTTGTTCACACGCGTTTTGCCATGCGGCCTCGGCAGGGGCTTGGGCGTGAGCAAGTCATCCAGATTCTTGGTGATTTCGCTCTCAATCCGGGCCTTGAACGCCCCCACCAGGAAGCCGAGTTTGGCCTGGAGTTCGAATTTATCCTTGGTGACCGACAAGGTGCCTTGAACGCCAGAACGGACAAAGCTCACTTCGTCTGCGCTATGGCCTTCTTCGTACGTGCAGCGCATGCCAAATTCCTGCTCGGCGTTTTCGGCCCATTTGAAAGCCACTTTGCGGGCATTCACCAACCCGAGCGTGTGGTGACGCAGAATATGAAGATCAGCCACTGAAGTGCTCCGTTGTTGTTGTTTGCAGGGCGCGTTCGCGCTCAGCCTGCGGCAGTTGCGCCAAGCGTCGCACTGCATCATAAAACCGTTGCCAGTCGCGCCCCTGGCGCTCAAACAAGGCCTCAAAAGCGGGCACCTGTTCGTCATAAGCAGCCCAGGCGGCAAAGGCCGCATTGTTGGCGCCCGCGACCCAGGGGTCATAACCCACATACCCACCCCAGCTGATTTTCAACCGCGCATAGTCACCCCGAAAATCCTGCAAGACTCCATTTTTCATAGCTATCAACGTACGCCGATCAAGGGCCAGGGCGTCATTTTTCTTGTAGATTGCGTCCAAACGGGCACGCGTCTGCGCCAACAGCGCCCGGAACTGGCGGCGCCGTCCATCAAACACGGCGTACTCGGCTCGGGCAGCCAGCGACCCGTGGAGCGCGAGCCAGCGCGCGCTGCCCAGCCGCTCCACCGCCGTGGCAAAGGACTCGTTGAAGCCCATGTCGTCTTTGACGTACAGCACCTGATGCGCCAGTTCATGAAAAATCATGCGCGCCAATTCCCCTTCGGGGTACCCGATGAAGGTGCTAAGCAGGGGGTCGCCACCGGCCCAGTTCATCCAACCCAGGGTCGAGTAGGCCGGCACGCCATAGACACTGGCCTCCAGCCCGTCGCGCTTGAGCGCGAGCGCCTGCGCGCGCGCCTCAATCTCACTGAAATAGCCGCGGTAACCGACGCAGCCGACCACCGGAAAACACCAGGTCTTGAGTGTCAGCGAGAACTCCGGTGTCGCCACCACATTCCACACGGCCGAGCGACGCTGCAGATCGGCATAACGCTGGTAGCTGGCGTTGTCGGGCAGCTGCAGCTCGGTCACGGCAAAGGCGCGAATGCGCCCGGCCAGCAGCAGGCGCTGCTTCAGGGCCGGCGCGACGTGCTCGTCGAGCAGCAGCTGCGCAATCGGTCGGGCTGCCTTCATCATTTGCAGATGGCCACCGACAGATTGCAGGTAGTAGCCCGTGTCGGCGCAACTGGCCAGCCAGGGAATGAAGCTCAGGAGCAGGAGAATTCGCAAGGTACGCATCAGAAAAACAGTTTACGATATGCCACCATGCTCTACAAATTCAAATCTAAAAACACCGGTGACGTCATCATGCTGCAGCCCAACGGACGGCGTGTGTTGCAGATCATTGGCAAAGAGGTCCCTGAGGACATCACGACCACGGGCGAAAAAGGCATCATCCTGCCCGAGCAGATGCCTGCTGCGATTGCCGCGCTCGAAGCGGCCATTGCCCGAGAAGAAGCCGATCAGAAAGCAGCTATAGCCGAAGCTCTGGCACGCCATGAGCCAGCGCCCCACTTTGAATCCGTCTCGCTGCGCCAGCGGGCACTGCCCTTCATCGAGATGCTGCAACGCTGCATGGAAGATGGCAGCGACGTCGTCTGGGGCGTTTAGCCGCCTCCAACGCCGCCGGCTGATCCTGGCTTAGCGGTAGCTGCGGGCGTCCTCAATCACCTTGCCATCGTTGGGCAGGCTGCCCGGCAGCAAAATTTCGACCGCGCCGCGCAGCTTGGTGACATCGCGAATCGCCTCGCCAATCTTGGCGGCCAACGCGTCCGGGCCGCTGCAGGCCGTCTCTATCTTGAGCGTCATGGCATCGTTGGCCATCTCGCCGGTCACCACCAGCCGGGCGCGCGTCACCTCAGGAAAGCGTTTGATGATGTCGGCGACCTGCCCCGGGTGCACGAACATGCCGCGGATTTTGGTGGTTTGGTCAGCGCGCCCGAGCCAGCCCTTGATGCGCGTGTTGGTGCGCCCGCTCGGGCAAGGCCCGGCGAGCACCGCCGACAAGTCGCCCGTGCCAAAGCGAATCAGCGGATAATCAGGATTCAATGTCGTGACCACCACTTCACCCACTTCACCTTCTGCCACAGGGTCGCCTGTGCCAGGCCGCACAATTTCAACGATCACATTTTCATCCAGCACCAGGCCTTCTCTGGCCGCCGTCTCATAGGCAATCGAGCCCAGGTCAGCGGTGGCGTAGCACTGGTAACCGGCAATGCCGCGCTCGGCGAACCAGTCGCGCAGCGACGGCGGAAAGGCCTCCCCGCCAAACATGGCTTTCTTCACGCTGGGCAGCATCACACCCATTTCATGCGCCTTGTCCACAATGATTTTCAGAAAACTTGGCGTCCCGATATAACCGGCCGGCTGCAACTCGCGCATGGCTTGCACCTGCTGCTCGGTCTGGCCGGTACCGCCCGGAAAGACGGTGCAGCCGAGCGCATGGGCGCCCGACTCCATCATGGAGCCGGCCGGCACAAAGTGGTAGCTGAAGCTGTTGTGAATCAGCTCGCCTGCACGGAAACCCGCGGCGAACATGGCGCGGGCCATGCGCCAGTAGTCGCGTGCCGCGCCCTCAGGCTCATAAATCGGGCCTGGGCTGGCAAAAATGCGCGGCATGCGTGCGCCAAAGCCCACGGCACTAAAGCCACCAAACACATCGCCGCCCAGAGCCCGGCTGGCCTGCTGGCGCTCCAGCAATTCGTGCTTGCGCGTGACCGGCAACGCGGCCAGGGCCTGCCGGTTGCTCACCGCAGCCGGGTTGACGTTTTGCAAAATCTGCCCGAAGGCAGCCGACTTATCTCTGGCATGGGCCAGCTGCGCCGGCAATGCCGCCATCAGGGCCGTTTCACGCGCTGCGGGGTCGCGCGTTTCCAGCGCATCGTAATAGTCAGTCATGGTGTTTCCTGGGAGGGCACTGGCCGTATGGGGTCGACGCGCGGCAAACATCGTCTTCAAGCCAACCAGCGCTTGCGCCGTTTGTAGCTCTTCACATCCTTGAAGCTCTTGCGCTCGCCCCCGCCCATGCCAAGGTAGAACTCCTTGACGTCTTCGTTATTGGCCAGGTCGCTGGCCACACCGTCCATCACCACCCGGCCGGATTCCATGATGTAACCGTAGTCGGCGTATTTCAGGGCCATGTTGGTGTTTTGCTCGGCGAGCAGGAAGGTGACCTTTTCTCGTCTGTTGAGGTCTTTGACAATCTCAAATACTTCTTCCACGATCTGCGGTGCCAGCCCCATGGACGGCTCATCGAGCAGCACCATGCTGGGGTTGGCCATCAGGGCGCGGCCAATGGCGCACATCTGCTGCTCGCCGCCCGAGGTGTAAGCGGCCTGGCTGGTACGACGCGTCTTCAGGCGTGGAAAGTAGGAATAGACCTTCTCCAGGTTGCGGGCAATCTCCGCCTTGTCCTTGCGGGTGTAGCTGCCGGTCAGCAAATTTTCTTCAATCGTCAGGTGCGCAAAACAATGCCGCCCTTCCATCACCTGCACCACGCCGCGCTGCACCAGGTCAGACGGTGAAAGATTCTCGATGCGCTCGCCGCGCAACTCAATCGAGCCCTTGGTGACTTCACCGCGTTCGCCGCGCAGCAGATTGGAAATGGCACGCAAGGTCGTGGTCTTGCCCGCGCCGTTGCCGCCCAGAATGGCCACGATCTTGCCCTCCGGCACGTTGAGTGAAACGCCCTTGAGCACCAGGACAACGTGGTTGTAAATGACCTCGATGCCATTGACGTTGAGAACGATTTTTTTTGGTTCCATGAGTCGCTACCTTTTGACAATCGACAGGTCTGCAGCGCAGCTCTGTCGATTGGCGGCTCGCCAGAGCCGCCAAGGTGGGGCGAGACGGGGGCGCCTCTCAGCAGCGCCACGATCGCCTAAGAGCAGTTGCGACGCTCGATCTTCTTGTCTTTCGCATACTTGTCAGCAAGCTCCTTGACCAGCGGATCGATGTTGGATTTGTCGGCCTGATACCAGTCGGACTTGATCTGCCACTTGGCACCATCCCACTGAACGACGCGCGCCCAGTCGGTGCCCATGTGGTTGCTGCAGGAAGTCTTCACCGGTCGCATC
>JBBQQX010000053.1:0-23828 GCA_038215405.1 Burkholderiales bacterium | reverse complement strand
AGGCCAGCACATCGCGGGCGTGCATCTCGGCCAGGGCCCGCTTGTACTCGTTGGGGAATACCTTGACGAACTTCTGGCAGGCCGCAGGCCAGTGGTCCAGCAATTCGCGCGCGCGTTTGCTGCCGGTCCAGCGGTTGTGGTTTTCCAGCAGCTTCTTCAGTTGCGCTTCGTCGCTCTGGTCGCAGTGCATCCGCGTTCGGGCACCGGCGCCCTGCTCCTTCTGGGTCAGTACCCGCTCCAGCGACACCATGCTGGTATTGCATCGGCTGGCAAACTGGCCGTCCTCGTCGTACACGTAGGCAATGCCGCCGGACATGCCGGCCGCAAAGTTGCGCCCGGTCCTGCCCAGCACCGCCACCGTGCCGCCGGTCATGTACTCGCAGCCATGGTCGCCGGTGCCTTCCACCACGGTGGTCGCACCCGACAGGCGCACCGCAAAACGCTCGCCGGCCACGCCAGCAAAGAACGCTTCGCCACTGGTGGCGCCATACATCACGGTGTTGCCGACGATGGTGTTTTTGATCGCATCGCCGCGAAACTCGATGCTGGGGCGCACCACAATACGGCCGCCCGAGAGGCCCTTGCCGGTGTAGTCATTGGCGTCGCCAATCAGGTAGAGCGTGATGCCCCGGGCCAGGAAGGCGCCGAAGGACTGGCCGCCAGTGCCTTCCAACTGGATGCGAATGGTGTTGTCGGGCAGGCCTTCCGGGTGGACCTGCGTCACCGCGCCGGAAAGCATGGCGCCGACCGAACGGTTGACGTTGCGCGCCATTTCCATGAACTGCACTTTTTCGCCCTTGTCGATGGCGGCGCGGCTCTTGGCGATCAGGATGTTGTCGAGCGACTTTTCCAGGCCGTGCTCTTGTGTTTCGGTCTGGAAGCGCGACACGCCGACCGGCGCGTTGACCTGCGCAAACAAACGGCTGAAATCCAGGCCGCTGGCTTTCCAGTGTTCGATGCCGGCGCGCATGTCGAGCAGATCCGAGCGGCCGATCAGGTCGTCAAATTTCGCGATGCCCAACTGCGCCATGATGTGGCGCACTTCTTCGGCGATGAAGAAAAAGTAGTTCACCACATGCTCGGGCTTGCCGGAGAATTTTTTACGCAAGGCCGGGTCTTGCGTGGCGACGCCGACCGGGCAGGTGTTGAGGTGGCATTTGCGCATCATGATGCAGCCCTCGACCACCAGCGGCGCGGTGGCAAAGCCAAACTCGTCAGCGCCCAGGAGCGCACCAATCACCACGTCGCGGCCGGTCTTGATCTGGCCGTCGGTCTGCACCCGGATGCGCGAACGCAAGCGGTTGAGCACCAGCGTTTGCTGGGTTTCGGCCAGACCGATTTCCCAGGGGCTGCCCGCGTGTTTGATGGACGACCAGGGCGATGCGCCAGTGCCGCCGTCGTGGCCCGCGATCACCACATGGTCGGCCTTGCACTTGGCAACGCCTGCGGCGATCGTGCCAACGCCGATTTCACTGACCAGCTTGACGCTGATGCTGGCGTGTGGCGCCACGTTTTTCAGGTCGTGAATCAGTTGCGCCAGGTCTTCAATCGAATAAATGTCATGGTGCGGCGGCGGTGAAATCAAACCCACGCCGGGCACGGAATGGCGCAGGCGGCCAATGTAGTCCGACACCTTGGCGCCGGGCAGTTGCCCGCCTTCACCCGGCTTGGCACCCTGCGCCATCTTGATCTGGATCTGGTCGGCGCTGCTGAGGTATTCGGCGGTGACGCCAAAGCGACCCGAGGCCACCTGCTTGATGCGCGAACGCAGTGAGTCGCCGTCCTGCAGGGGCAAATCGACCTCCACCACATCGGCACCAATCACGCTCTTGAGCGTGTCGCCGAGTTTGATTGGAATGCCTTTGAGCTCGTTGCGGTAACGCGCCGGGTCTTCGCCGCCTTCGCCGGTGTTGCTTTTTCCGCCGATGCGGTTCATGGCCACGGCCAGCGTGGCGTGCGCCTCGGTTGAAATCGAGCCGAGCGACATGGCACCGGTGACAAAGCGTTTGACAATCTCCTTGGCGGATTCGACTTGCTCCACGGGAATGGCTTTGGCCGGGTCAATCTTGAATTCAAAAAGCCCGCGCAGCGTCATGTGGCGTTTGCTCTGGTCGTTGACGATCTGCGCGAATTCCTTGTAGGTGTTCCAGTTGTTGGCGCGCGTGCTGTGCTGCAGCTTGGCAATGGCGTCGGGCGTCCACATGTGCTCTTCGCCACGGGTGCGCCACGCGTATTCGCCGCCGGCGTCCAACATGCTGGTCAGTACCGGGTCGGCGCCAAAAGCCGCCTTGTGCATGCGAATGGTTTCTTCTGCAATGTCGAACACGCTGATGCCTTCGACCCGGCTCGGCGTGCCGGTGAAGTACTTGGCCACCACGTTGCTGGACAAACCGATGGCCTCGAACAACTGCGCGCCGCAGTAGCTCATGTAGGTGGAGACGCCCATCTTGGACATGATCTTGGACAAGCCTTTGCCAACCGCCTTGACGTAGTTGTAGATGGCTTTCTCGGCACTGAGCTCACCGGCCAAGTCCTTGCAAATATCGGCCAGGGTTTCCATCGCCAGGTACGGATGCACGGCCTCGGCGCCATAGCCGGCCAGGACGCCAAAGTGATGGACTTCACGCGCGGTGCCGGTCTCGACCACCAGACCGGCGGTGGTGCGCAGCCCGGCGCGCACCAGGTGCTGGTGCACCGCAGACAGCGCCAGCAGGGCGGGGATGGCGACTTGCGTGGCGCTGATGCCCCGGTCGCTGATGATCAGGATGTTGTTGCCGCTCTTGATGGCGTCCACTGCTTCGGCGCACAAGGAGGCCAATTGCGCTTCCACCCCCTCATGGCCCCAGGCCAGCGGGTAGGTGATGTCCAGGGTGTGGCTGCGAAACTTGCCGCGTGTGTACTTTTCGATGTCGCGCAGCTTGGCCATGTCGGCAAAGTCCAGCACCGGCTGGTTCACCTCCAGGCGCATCGGCGGGTTGACCTGGTTGATGTCGAGCAGATTGGGCTTGGGTCCGACGAACGACACCAGGCTCATCACAATCGCCTCGCGGATCGGGTCGATCGGCGGGTTTGTTACCTGGGCAAATAACTGCTTGAAGTAGTTGTAGAGCGGCTTGTTCTTGTCGGAAAGTACCGCCAGCGGACTGTCGTTGCCCATCGAACCGGTGGCTTCTTCGCCGTTGCTGGCCATCGGGGCCAGCAGGAACTTGATGTCTTCTTGTGTAAAACCAAAAGCTTGCTGGCGGTCCAGCAGGCTGACCTCTACTTCAGAGGCCGAGGCGGGCTCGCTGCCACCCACCACATCGTCCAGGCGAATGCGCAGGTTCTCGATCCACTGCTGGTACGGTTTGCTGTTGGCCAGGTTGGCCTTGAGCTCTTCGTCGTCGATCATGCGGCCCTGTTCTAGGTCGATCAGGAACATCTTGCCGGGCTGCAGCCGCCATTTGCGCACGATCTTGTTTTCGGGTACCGGCAGCACGCCGGACTCCGAGGCCATGATGACCAGATCGTCATCGGTGATGCAGTAGCGCGAGGGGCGCAGGCCGTTGCGGTCCAGCGTGGCACCAATCTGGCGGCCGTCCGTGAACACGATGCTGGCCGGGCCGTCCCACGGCTCCATCATGGCGGCGTGGTATTCATAAAAAGCCTTGCGCCGGGTTTCCATGGTGGCGTGTTGTTCCCAGGGCTCCGGGATCATCATCATCACCGCTTGCGCCAGCGGGTAGCCAGCCATGGTCAGCAGTTCCAGGCAGTTGTCAAAGGTGGCGGTGTCCGACTGGTCGGGAAAGCTGATCGGGTAGAGCTTTTGCAGGTCTGCGCCCAGCACCGGGGAACTCATCACGCCTTCGCGCGCCTTCATCCAGTTGTAGTTGCCCTTGACGGTATTGATCTCGCCGTTGTGCGCCACATAGCGGTACGGGTGCGCCAGCGGCCACTCGGGGAAGGTGTTGGTCGAAAAGCGCTGGTGCACCAGGCCCAGCGCCGAGACGCAGCGCTCGTCCTGCAGGTCCAGAAAGTAGGTGCTTACCTGATCGGCCAGCAGCAAGCCTTTGTAGATCACGGTGCGGCTCGACATGCTGGGCACGTAATACTCTTTGCTGTGCTTGAGCTGCAGGTTCTGGATGGCGGCGCTGGCGGTCTTGCGGATCACATAGAGCTTGCGCTCCAGCGCGTCCTGCACGATCACGTCGTTGCCGCGCCCAATGAAGAGTTGCTTGAGAATCGGCTCTTTCAGGCGCACATTGGGCGACATCGGCATGTCGCGGTTGACCGGCACGTCACGCCAGCCCAGCAGCACCTGGCCCTCGGCCTTGATGGCGCGTTCCAGTTCCTCCTGGCAGGCCAGGCGGCTGGCGTGTTCCTTGGGTAAAAAAATCATCCCCACGCCGTACTCGCCAAACGGGGGCAGGGTGACGCCCTGTGCCGCCATTTCTTCGCGGTACAGCGCGTCGGGCAATTGAATCAGGATACCCGCGCCGTCGCCCATGAGTTTGTCGGCGCCTACAGCACCCCGGTGGTCCAGGTTTTCCAGGATTTTCAGCGCGTTTTTGACAATCTCATGCGACTTCACGCCCTTGATGTGGGCCACAAACCCGACCCCGCACGCGTCGTGCTCCTGGGTGGATGAATACAAACCGTGTTCCTGGAGATGCTTGATCTCGGCAGCCGTCGTCATGGCGCGCTCCTAAAAAATTGTGAGGAAGGGCAAGAATAGCGCACCGCAACAAAAGTGCCAAGCAAAATAATTGGGGTCAGATTCCAATTATTTCCTGAATAATATTGTCAACAAATAATTGGGGACACATCAAAATAAGAGCTGTTGACGATTATTCGACGCGGGTTAGAGGCTCATTTTGTACTATTTTTTGAACAGAAACCGGCCGGCCGGCGCTGATCTGGCTCACCCGGCGTTGCGTTCTTTTTTGTAAATCAGCCACAAAGTCAGCGTCGCCCAGCGCCCAGCCGCACAGCGTCGCGTCTGTCAAAGCCGACTGCTGCACCGATGTGAGGCCGCTTTGCACCAATTCGGCGTAGGCGGCTTCGCGTGCAAACGGTGTGTTACCCAATTCCCAGATCAGCGGATGCGGTGTGATCAGTTTGTCCGTGCGCAAGCCGGTGTAATGGCTGTGGCTGGACCACGGATAGTCGCGCGCCTGCGCCACCAGACCCGCGCGCACCGGATTGAGGTCGATGTAGGTCATGCACGCTAGCAAGTAGCGCTCGGTCTGGATCAGGGTGGATTTGTAGCGACCTTCCCACAGGGTGCCGCTGCGGTGCTGGCTGTCATTGAAGTAGCGCACATAACGCCGCCCCACCGCCTGCATCATCTGTGGCAGTCCGTCTGCGCTGTGCGGTGTGGCGAGCAGATGAAAGTGGTTGCTCATCAGCACATAGGCATGAACGGCAACGTCGAACTTGCTGGCGTTTTCCTCCAGCAGGTCGAGCATGGTCTGATAGTGCGCTGTTGTCGCAAAAATCGCCTGCCGGTTGTTGCCGCGCTGGATGATGTGGTGCGGGTAGCCGGGCAGGGTGAGGCGGGGCAGACGGGCCATGGTTTTACATCGGATGCGCTAAATCAACGCAACTGGGAATACCGGGCGGTTGCTATCCAAATATATAGCAATACAAGCATATACGACGCGGGCTAGAGGCCGAAAACGCTTAAAGTTTTGTACAAAACCCGCCGCGTCGTCTGTGCCTATCTGAGCGCCCGGACCACGCGCACCTTGCCCCCGGTGGTGACCAGGACGACCGCATCGCCGGGCAGCAAGCTCTGGTTGCCCTTGGCTTGCACAATGGCACGGCGGCTGCCATTCCTGAGTTGCACCAGGATTTCGATCGCTTCTTCTTGCGTGCCCATGCGCTCGATCGCATTACCTGCCACCGCGCCGACGACCGCGCCCAGGACACCGACGACGGCATTTTCGCGCCGCCCGCCCACGCTGGAGCCGGCGATGCCGCCGACCACCCCGCCCGCGGCAGCGCCCACGCCCGACTGACTGCCATCGACCGTTACCGGGCGAACGCTCAACACCGTGGCGTCGATCACCTCGGACATGCGCTGGGCGTCACCGCGCTGGATGACATCCGGACTGCTGGTGGCGCAGCCGCCCAGCACAACTAGCAGACCCATGGTCCATAAAACTTTCATCGTTTTCCCTTTTGGTTAAAGTTGATCTGACAACTTGAAGCGCGTTTCGTTCAACTGCGCCAGACCGAATTCTTGCAGAATTGCCTGCAGCCGTTCAAACGCCGCGCGTTTCTTCTGTCCTGTGTAGCGCGCCAGGATCAGCTCATTCTTCATGCTGTGCTCCCAGCCCACCAGCTCGGTCACGGTCACCTGGTAGCCTGAGGCCTCCAGGTACAGGCAGCGCAGCACATTGGTGAGCTGGCTGCCCAGCTCGCGCGCATGCAGCGGGTGGCGCCACAGCTCGGCCAGCGGCGTGCGCGCCAGCGACAAGGCTTTGTGCTGGTTCAAGACGCGCGCAATCTCGGCCTGACAGCACGGCACCAGCACCATGAAGCGAGCGTGCTTTTGCAGGCCAAAGGCAATGGCGTCGTCCGTGGCGGTGTCACAAGCGTGCAAGGCGGTGACCACGTCGATGCGCTGCGGCAACTGGTCCGACTGCGCTGACTCGGCCACGCTCAAATTCAAGAACGACATGCGGTCAAAGCCAAGCCGGTCGGCGAGCTCGCGCGACTTTTGCACCAGCTCCGGGCGGGTTTCGATGCCGTAGATGTGCCCGTTTTTTTGCGCCTTGAAGAACAGGTCGTACAGGATGAAGCCCAGATACGACTTGCCCGCACCGTGGTCGGCGAGCGTGATGCCGTCCGGTTGATCAATCAGCTCCAGCAACAGTTTTTCGATGAAGCCAAACAGGTGGTAAACCTGCTTGAGTTTGCGCCGGGAGTCCTGGTTGAGCTTGCCCTCAACCGTCAGGATGTGCAACTCCTTGAGCAGTTCCAGTGACTGGCCGGGGCGCACGTCGTTGGCCTGCGCTGCCGCTGCGGTTGCTTTGCTTTTCGTTTTCATGCTTTTCTCGGATCGTGCGGGGCCTTCGGCACGGGGGCCAGCGCTGCCGCGTCGGCTGCATGCACCGGGCAGCCGACTGAGCGGCCCACGCCCAGCGCGGCCCAGCCTGCCGCCCCAAGCTGCTCCATGGTCTGCATATTCACTTCAAAAATGCGCTCGGCATTGGGGAAAGCAGCCACGGCGCGGTCGATGCTTTCTTCGCGCAGCAGGTGCAGGGTGGGGTAGGGCGAGCGGTTGGTGTAGTTGGTGATGTCGTCGTCGGCCGTTCCGGCGAACTGGAACAGCGGGTGCAAAGGGGCAATCTGCAAAATGCCGTCCAGATCAAGGTCGAGCAACACGCGGTCGGCTGCGGTCAGGAAATCGTTGAAATCCAGAAAGTCGCCGAGGCAGTCAGGAGCTATCAAAAGCGTCGTGTCGCGCGCCGATGCATCCAGGGCCAGCAGCGCTTTGAGCTCAGATTCAAGGTCGTGCACCAGCGCTGCCGCGCTGGTCGCCTGGCTCACGGCGTAGTGCACCTGCTGTTTGACATGCACGCCCTTGGCAAAGGGGCACAGGTTCAGGCCGATCACGGCACGCTCGACCCAGGCGCGGGTGTCATCGATGGCGACTTGTGACGAGACAGGCGTGTTGATCATTGGCTTCAATTATCACAGCAGCTTCACGCCCGTGAGCCGCTCGTGCTCGCGCGCGGCAAAACGGTCGGTCATGCCGGCAATGTAGTCGGCCACCACGCGCGCGTTGGCACTGTGGGGGTCCGCCGCGCCGCAGGCGACTTGCGCGCGCGCCATGAAGCCTTCGCCCATTTCCTGCGGCTGTTTCAGATAGGCGCTGAACAGCTCGTGCACGATTCTCTGCGCCTGGTCCATGGTCTGCATGACCTGAGGGTGGCGGTAAAGCTGATGCAGCAAGAACGTCTTGAGCGTCTGTGATTTGAGACGCATGGTCGGGCCAAACTGAAGCAAGGGAGGTAATTGGCGCACTGCGTCCACGCTGGCCGGTGAGGCGGCCTGCAACGCGGCCGTGGTGGCGGTGATCACGTCATACACCTGCGCCGTGAGCATGCGCCGGGTCGCTTCATAGAGCAGGCGCCGTCCCTGCGCGGCCTCCTGTAAAAGCGGGTACTCGGCCAGCGCTTCGCGCCTGAAGTCGTCAAACAGAGGCACGTCCTCAAGCTGCTCGAGCGTGATCAGGCCCGAGCGCACGCCGTCGTCGATGTCGTGCGCGTTGTAGGCAATTTCGTCTGCCAGGTTGCACAACTGCGCCTCCAGGCTGGGTTGCGTGCCATCCAGAAAACGCTGGCCGACACCACCGGGCTCCTTCAACTCCAGTGCTTGCGCATGGCTGCGGGAACAGTGTTTGAGGATGCCTTCGCGCGTCTCGAACGTCAGGTTCAGGCCGTCAAACTGGGGGTAGCGTTCTTCCAGGTGATCGACCACGCGCAGGCTTTGCAGGTTGTGCTCAAAGCCGCCAAAGGTGCGCATGCAGTCGTTGAGCGCATCCTGCCCGGCGTGGCCAAAAGGGGTGTGGCCGAGGTCGTGCGCCAGCGCAATCGCTTCAACCAGGTCTTCATTCAGATGCAATGACCGGGCCACCGAGCGCCCCAGTTGCGCCACCTCCAGTGAGTGCGTCAGGCGGGTACGAAACAGGTCGCCTTCGTGGTTCAAGAACACCTGCGTCTTGTAGACCAGCCGCCGGAACGCGGTGCTGTGCACGATGCGGTCGCGGTCGCGCTGGTACTCGCTGCGGGTCGGCGCTGGGGCTTGGGGGTAGTGGCGGCCGCGCGACTGAGCCGGGTCGCAGGCGTAGCAGGAAAGCGTCATAAATTTATAAGAAACTGGGCTCTAGCCCCCGTGAAATATGAATTTGTAGCTACTGTTTTAATAGTTGTCAGGCGCAGCAATAGTCGATGACTTCACGCACCAGCGCGTCTGGTGCGCCGCGCACGCTGGCGTTGCCTGGGCCGTCGATCAGCACAAACCGGATCTCGCCGCCTTCGGCCTTCTTGTCCAGGCGCATCAGTTCGAGGTAGCGCCCGGCATTGTCGCTGGGCGACAACTGCGGCCCCTTGACGGGGAGCCCCGCCTTCTCGATCAGCGCCGTCAGACGCTGCACCAGCGCCGCATCAATCAGTCCCAGTTTGAGCGACAAGTGCGCTGCCATCACCATGCCACAGCCCACAGCCTCGCCGTGCAGCCACTCGCCGTAGCCCAGCCCTGCCTCAATCGCGTGGCCAAAAGTGTGGCCAAAGTTGAGGATGGCACGCAGGCCCGCCTCGCGTTCGTCCTGCGCCACCACCCAGGCCTTGATCTCGCAGCTGCGTTTGACGGCGTGCGCCAGTGCCTGCGGCTCGCGCCCCATGAGGGCGTCGATATGGGCCTCAATCCAGGCCAAAAAGTCAAGGTCGGCAATCGGGCCGTATTTGATGACTTCGGCCAGCCCGGCGCTGAGTTCGCGCTCGGGCAGGGTTTTCAGCGTGTCCAGGTCACACACGACTTTGAGCGGCTGGTAAAACGCGCCGACCATGTTTTTGCCCAGCGGGTGGTTGATGCCGGTCTTGCCGCCCACAGACGAATCGACCTGTGCCAGCAAGGTCGTTGGCACCTGTACAAAAGGCACTCCGCGCATGTAGCTGGCAGCGGCAAAACCGGTCATGTCGCCCACCACGCCGCCGCCCAGCGCAAACAAAATGGTCTTGCGGTCGCAACCGTGCGAGAGCAGGGCGTCAAAAATCAGGTTCAGCGTCTGCCAGGTCTTGAACGCTTCGCCGTCGGGCAGCACGACCGTGTGTATGTGTTTGAATTTGCCCTGCAGTGCGGACTGCAGCCGCTGCGCATAGAGCGGCCCGACCGTGCTGTTGGTCACGATCAGCGCGCTGCTGGCGCTGGGCAATTCGGTGTAGCTCAAGGGGTTGTCAAACAGCGAGCGGCGAATGGCGATGTGGTAGCTGCGGTTGCCTAAGTCAATGGCGACGGTTTGGAGATCGGTGGCGTTCATGGGGGTGAGTTTAGGGGCTTGAGAGGCACACCCGCCAGCTCCAGCTGCATCTGGATCATGTTGACCAAACTGGCCACCGAGGGCCTGCCAGTGTCGATGCTGAAATGAGCGGTGGCGCGGTACAGCGGGTCACGCTGCGCATACAGATCGCGCAGCTTGCCCAAGGGGTCTGACACCTGCAAGAGCGGGCGGTTTTTGTCGTGCCGCAGGCGGCGAAACAACTCGTCCGGTGATGAATTCAGGTACACCACCTGCGTGCGCTCCCGCAAATGCTGTCGATTGGCTTCACGCAACACCACGCCGCCGCCCGTGGACAGCACCCCGCACGGCTGCTGCGTGAGCTCGTCGATGACTTCAGCCTCAATGTCGCGAAAACGGTCTTCGCCTTCGCGCTCGAAAAACTCACGGATCGAGCAGCCCAGGCGCTGCTCGATCACCTGGTCAGAGTCAAACAGCGGCAGTTGCAGCCGCCGGGCCAGTTGGCGACTAACCGTGCTTTTGCCGGAGCCGGGCAGGCCGATGAGGGAGATCGCTCCCTTATCTACGCCCATGCATGTTCTTTTCTCGATTGGCGGTCAACCTTGGCACTAGGATTTCATTGGGTAAGTCACAGTTACATTTTGTGTGTTCCTGCGGGTTCCGATTTGTACGGTCACATCCAAAGTAATCGTACCCGTTCCAGCTGTCGTTCCGGTGGTCGAACAGGCCGCCGGGCCACTGGTCGGAGCCTTGACAACCAACCACAACGATTTTCGGCTTGCATCGCTTGAAGAAACAAGCAACGTAGCGGAGCCAGCCAAGGTGCCAGCGACCGTTGCTCCAGGATTTGCGATATACACGCCAGCGTCCGCATTGCTGTCCGAAGGGCTTACAAAAAAGGTAGCTCCAGCGGGTATCGCCAACCCATCAGAGCCAATGGCTTGCACTTCGGTAGTCTCACTGACGCCGCATGCGCCGATAGTGATTGAAGCCGGCGTTGCCGCTGAGTTGGGTCTGAGTAAAACCAGGTTCCCCGCGGGATAGGTCACCGCAATTGGTTGCTTTGAAACTCGCTTTGACTTCGGAGCATTTGCAGAAACTTCCACGGTTGCGCCGGTGATTGCGATGCCATTGACGTTACAGGCCGGGTTGTTGGCGCTACTTGGATCAACGAGTACGTTGAAGGAGCTAGGTCCAAAGTTGCCGACATCCAATACGGTATTGTCAGCACCAATGGCAGCGCCGAGGCCTGTCGCGGGGTCTCCCAGAGCTGAAAGTGTGGTCCCGCTTGGGGCTGAATAGCCTAGCGCATTGGCCACCATGTAGGGGAGACTTCGCTTTGTGCACGATGTCAGCGCAACTGGCAAAGGTGAAGTTAACGGTGCCGCTGGGACACCTGCGGCAGGCTCGTAGACACCAAACGGGGCGGATGACATGTGCAGGTTGATTTGCCGCAGGAGTGTGGTTGACTGCCCCACCTTGGCCGACCCGCTGACCGTCACAATGCCATTGGCCGGGCGAGGTTCCTGAACTTCGAACTTCACGCTACAGGCACCATTGAGCGTATTGCAGCCACCTGCTGCGGAAGTGCCAATCTTGCCGCCCGTCGCTACAAACACGACCGGCACGCCATCGGCCACTGGATTGCTATTGCTGTCTACAAGGCGCGCTGTGATATCTGTTGAGTCACCGGAAAGAGCACCGTCAAGGTTGTAAACGAGCGGCAGGATTTCAAATCCGGCTTGAACACCAAGCCCAGTCGTGACCTTCAATTGATCAGACTGAGTCGTTATGCTTTTTCCGTTCACGGTTGCCTTGACCACCACCGAAGTAGCGACAGTCTTGGACGATACGGAGGTAATGACCACGCCATCGGCATCTGTCGTACCTTGGACAATGTTCAACGTCACGTCAATGCTGGGGTTGACGACAAAGTCAACCAGAACGCCTTTGACGGGCGTGTTATTTTTATCAACTACGCGAAAGGTCAGGACGCCAGTTTCGGTACGGCCATTGCCGCCAGCACCTGCCAAAACAATGGACTTGTCAGCAGGGTCGGTTGAAACAAAATTGATTGAGCTTGCCAGTGTCTGGGGATCGATCACTGTTCCCCCGCTTACAGGAGCGTTGGTCACTTCCAAAGTTTTTACTGCCGTAATGGTTTGACCACCGACGGTTGCGGAGACCGAGACGGACGTTGCACCCGTTTTGGTCTGGTCTGCGGCGCGTACTTCTATAGCTGCCAATCCTTCGCTCGTTGTCATCGCAGTTTGTGCCGCAGGGGCAAATTTCAGGAGACCGACACCAGACTCCGAAAAACTCACGACGGTTCCAGAAACCAAAGCGCCGGCAGCGTCTTTGACAATGACCTTTACTTGAGCAATTTCAACTGCAGAAATAGAGTTGGTAGCTTGGCCCGCACCGTTGACTAGTGCCAACGACACGCTGCCCACAGCCGTTGTCTGAGTATCACCGGCGTTGCTTGTGCCGGAGCCGGTTGTTGGTTGGCTGGTCCCGCCCGGATTCCCACCGCCACCACCGCAAGCCGTCAGTGCAACCGCCACCGCCAGACCCAAAACATAGTTCAATA
Organism: Burkholderiales bacterium; assembly: GCA_038215405.1. Taxonomy (GTDB): domain Bacteria; phylum Pseudomonadota; class Gammaproteobacteria; order Burkholderiales; family Burkholderiaceae_C; genus Rhodoferax. Next base: position 11,232 of record JBBQQX010000053.1, on the reverse strand, counting down.
ACTTCATATCCATCTTCCTGCAATTCATTTTTAACTAGATAACTCAGCGTGCTGCCCGGTCCGCCACCACCTTGGGTGTGATGAAGACAAGCATTTCCTGCTTGTTTGATGTGCGGGCCCGGCTCTTGAACAGATTGCCCACGCCTGGCAAATCGCCGAAAAATGGCACTTTGGTTTCATTTTCACTTTCGGTCAATTCGAAAATGCCGCCAATCACTACAGTGCCGCCATTTTCGACCAAAACCTGTGTCTTGACGCGTTTGGTGTTGATCGCAAGACCCGCCGAAGTAGCCTGTCCGACTGAATTCTTGTTCACTTCAACATCCATGATGATGCTGCCTTCCGGCGTAATTTGAGGCGTTACCCGAAGTGATAAATTGGCCTTGATGAACTCAATGGCCGTAGCGCCCGAGGTCGTTGCCTTTTGGAACGGAATTTCTACGCCCTGCTCGATGGATGCTTCCTTTTGATCAGCGGTGACGACTCGCGGACTTGACACGATCTTTCCCTTGCCGTCTGCCTCCAGTGCAGACAGTTCCAGATTCAGGAAGCGATTGGCTGCGGAGCTAAACAGGGCGAGCGCAAATGTGGCGGGGTCAGCCCCCCCCTGGCCAATAGCGGGAAGATTGACAAAATTGCTGGTCAAACTGGTGGCCCCCCCGGCGCCGCTGCTGGCCACCGCATTGCCATAATTGGTTCCAAAAGCCACGCGATTGTCTCCTGAGAGCTGGTAACCTCCGTCGCCACCTCTTTGCGCCCGCAGATCGACGCCACCGAGCCTGACACCCAACGATTTACCAAAGGTGTCCGACGCCTCCACAATGCGCGCTTCAATCAGCACCTGGCGCACCGGGATATCGAGTTTGCTGATCAATTCCTGCACCTGTTCGAGCTTGCTGGGGATGTCGGTCACAAACAGCTGATTGGTGCGGGCCTCGGAGATGGTGCTGCCGCGCGGGCTCAACATGCGCGAGCTGCTGGCACCGGTGCCGCCGCCGGTGGCGGTGAGTTGGGCGGCAATTTCGGCCGCCTTGGTGTAATTGAGCTGGAAGGACTGGGTGCGCAGGGGCTCCAGGCTTTGCAGCGAGGCGACTGATTCAAGCTCCAGCTTTTCCTTGGCATTGATCTCATCTTTGGGTGCAATCCAGAGCACGTTGCCGGTCTTTCGCATGCCCAGGCCCTTGGCCTGCAAGATGATGTCCAGCGCTTGATCCCAGGGCACATCCTGCAGGCGCAGGGTGACGGAGCCAGTGACTGAGTCCGAGGTAATGATGTTGAAATTGGTGAAGTCGGCAATCACCTGCAGCAAGGAGCGCACTTCGATATTCTGGAAGTTGAGCGACAGCTTTTGCCCGCTGTAGCCGGGCCCTTGCGTCAATTTGGAAGTGTCCACTTTCACCGGTTTGACTTCTACCACAAACTGGTCGTCTGTTTGGTAGGCACTGTGCACCCATTGCCCTTTGGGCTCAATCACCATGCGCACGCGGTCGCCAACGGCGAAGGTGGTCACGGTTTGCACCGGGGTACCAAAGTCACTGACGTCCAGACGGCGGCGCATGCCTTGGGGCAGGGTGGACTTCATGAACTCAACGACGAGCGTTGCCCCTTGTTGGCGGATGTCGACGCCGACCTGGCTGTTGGGCAAAGACACCACGATGCGGCCCGAGCCTTCTTCACCGCGACGGAAATCGAGGTCTTTCAGCGGCAGGGTGTCACGGCTGCGGTTCTCTGCAAAAACGGGGGTGGCAGACGCTGCCGGCGCCGCAAGTGCCACGGCATCGAGCACCACCAGCAGCGATTTGCCCTGCAACTGTGCTTTGTAGGCCGTGGCCTGCTTCAGGTTCAGCACCACGCGGGTGCGGTCCCCGGCCTGCACCACACTGACGGACCTCAAGTTGCCTTGGTTGATCTCGACGGTGGAACGACCCATGGCACTGCTAACGCCTGGAAAATCAAGCGCAATCCGGGCTGGGGATTGGATTGAAAACCCGGTCGGGATGGCTGCCAGCGGCTGTGACAAATCAATTCTGACGACCTCAACCCCGCTTTGAATCGAACCCGACACGGCCTCGATCGCTGTCTGGGCGTGTGCGCCAAGCGCCAGCACCATGAGCCATGTTGCCGTTAAGACCCGCTGCCACATCCGCTTTGTCATCCAGTAGTTTTGATGGTTCATTTTGATTTCTCTTGCAACTGCAAAGTAGCGGGGCGTTCAATCCACTCACCCACGGTGTCTTGCACAATTTCACGGAGAGTGACTTCAGTTTCGGTGATTTTGGTGACGCGACCATAGTTCTGCCCAAGATGGTTGCCCAGCTTGACTTGGTACAGCAAATTGTCCACCTTGATCAGTGCCACCGGCAGTCCCGCCTTGGTCAGGCTGCCCACCATGGCCATCACATCCAGCGGAAACGCTTCCATGGCCTCTTTACGACGTGCCAATTCGGGGGCGATCAAGGCGCCGCTGCTGACCGATTGGGTGGACTCGCGCTTGAGGGCCTGGGTTAGCTTCTGGTTGCTGAACGGTTCTATCGCGGTGACCTGGGTGTAGCTTTCGGGCTTGAATTGCTTGGGCTCTGAAATGGGCGCGACCTTAGGATGGGTCTGACTCTGTTGATCCGCCATCCATTGCCGCAGTTCATCTTCGCCCGAGGGACCGCAAGCAGCCAGCGCCAGCAGCATGCTTGTGAAGAGCAGCTTGTACACAGCCATCATTTCTTCGCTCCTTGGGGCGCCGCTTTGCGCTGAGCGGCCACTTCATCAGTGTCCAGATAGCGGAATGTCTTCGCTGTGGCGTCCATCGTCAAGGTTCCTTCCTTGCCGGGCAAGATGCTCAGGTTGTTCAATGTCACGATGCGTGACAGGTTGGCAATGTCTGAGGCAAAAGCGCCGATGTCGTGATAGCGACCCGTGACGCGCACTGCAATTGGCAACTCCGCATAGTAATCTCTGACGGCGACTTGTCCAGGGCGGAACAGGTCAAATTGCAGGCTACGCCCCAAGCCCGCCTGGTTGATGTCAGACAGCAAAGCGTCCATCTCGGCTTTGCTGGGAAGTTGCTTCTCAAGTTGAGTGACGTATTGCAGTACCTGTTCACGCTGCTTCTTCAGCGCTTCAAGGTTCACCGCTTTACCGAGTTTGACCTTGTACTCTTCACGCAACTTCACCTCTGTGGCTTGCTCGGCGGTCAATTCTTGTTCAGACGTGTTGAGCCACAAAAACCAGAGCACCACCACGAACAGAACAGAAATGGCGACAAACATCAGGTAGCGCGGCAGCGCGGGCCAGTTGGACGGATCTTTGGGATCGAGGTTGCGGAACTGGCCCAACAGCTTTTCCTGCAGGGCGGGAAAATCGATATTCAATGCGGGTTTGCTTGCCATGGTGCCGTGCGCCTATTGCTTGACAGGGATTGAGGCTGCGGGCGCGGCGGGCGCGGTGCCAGCTGTTGCAACGCGCGACTTTTCAGCTTCACTGGCGCGCATCAAATGAACGCGGATGGTGAAATTGGCCACCCGGCGCTGCTCTCTGGGCGGGAGAGTGACCGAGCCCGCCACAATTTCAATCAGCTCCGGTTTGGAAAACCAGGGCGTGTTGTTGCCGAGATTGCGCAACAGTTCAGACACTCGCTCGTTGGATTGGGCAACACCTTGCAGTGTCACGGTCTGGTTGTCCTGGCGCATGCTGACGATGTAGACGCCATCCGGTAGCTGCTTGACCAGCTCGGTCAGCAGATGAACCGGCAAATTGCGGTCGGCCTGCAAGTCCTCAACCGCTTGTTGGCGCGCTCGCAAGGCGGTTATTTCAGACTCAAGGCCGGCGATGTCCTTGATCTGCGCATCAAAACGCTTGATCTCGGTCTGCAACAGTTGGTTGCGTCCTTGTTGAGCAGAAATTTGGGACTGGAATGCCAGATAAATAACACCGGCAAGCAAGCCACCGGCCAGGGCCGCCAACCCCAAGCTGACATTGAATGCGTCTTTGCGACGTTTGCGCGCAGCTTCGCGGTGCGGCAATAGATTGATCAGTATCACTGCATGAACCTCCGCAAAGCCAGCCCGCAGGAAGTGAGATAGGAGGGGGCTTCCCGGGTGATCTTCTTCAAGCGAACCCCTTCACCCATTTCCATGCCCTCAAACGGATTCACCAAAGTGCAAGCGAAAGTGGTGTGCTTGGCGACCGCCGCCGTCAACCCCGGCAACGCTGCAGAGCCGCCAGCGAGCATGACGTAGTCGACCTTGTTGTGGGGCGTACTGGTAAAGAAGAACTGCAGTGCACGACCAATTTCCTGCACCATGCTTTCAACAAAGGGACGCAACACGCTGGTGTCATAGTCATCGGGCAATTCGCCGCTGCGCTTTTTGCTTTCCGCTTCTTCCAGAGAAAAACCGTATTGGCGCACGATCAGCTGAGTGAGCTGGGCACCGCCAAAAGCTTGATCCCGGTCGTACAACACTTCATCGTCGCGGATGACCTGCATGCTGGTGGTTTGCGCTCCGACTTCAAACAAGGCCACGATATTGCCAAGGCCCTTGTTGGGCAGGTTGGCGATCAGACGACTGGTGGCCAAGCGCGACGCATAAGATTCCACATCCACAATCACCGGCTTCAGGCCGGCGGCTTCGGCCAAGCCCTGAATGTCCTGCACCTTTTCCCGACGCGAAGCGGCAATGAGGACGTCGACGTCGCCGGCAGACGTGGCGCTGGGCCCGACAATGCAAAAATCAAGACTGACTTCGTCCAGTGGGAACGGTATGTACTGGTTGGCCTCGGTCTCAACCTGCATCTCCAACTCCTGGTCGGACATGCCACCCGGTAACGTTATCTTCTTGGTGATGACTGCGGATGGCGGCAGAGCCATCGCAACATTCTTGGTTTTGGTCCCGCTTTTCTTGACCAAGCGGCGCACGGCATCCGCGACTTCATCGAAGTTCTCGATATTGCCGTCAGTAATCCAGCCGCGCTCAAGCGGCACAATCGCACAGCGTTCCAGCACCAGATTGCCAGCTTTGTCTTGACCCAATTCGACCAGTTTGACACTGGAAGAACTGATATCCAAGCCCAGCATGGGGGCGGGCTGACGACTAAACAAGGACCCCAATGAGATCAAGACTATCCCCTGAAACAGGCCAATCAACGATCAGCGAAACTTAAGACTTCACTTCAATGCTAGCAGCAAGGCTATTGTCCAGCAAAGGTTTTTCTGTTATCTAGGGATTACCAGTGTTGCCAAAAGTTGACGCTTTAGGCTTGATCGGGCTTCACAGTGGCAGGCGAACAGACCGCATGGAGCGGGCCAGTAACAATAGCGGATACTACCGCGCCAAAGCGATGCGAACATCATTTTTATAATGGCAACGAGTGTCTATCCAATTTTTTATGTCATCCAAATCACCCGCTATTGAGCCCACCCCACCCGACAATCGCAATTCTGGCGTCAGTGCCCTGAACTGGCTGCTGCGCATTGTGCTCTGGACCGGTGGTCTGATATTGGCAGGGATGCTGTCCATCCTTATCATCGTTGCGATTGCGATGGCGGTGGCTTTTCCCAATCTGCCCGACATTTCTGATTTGTCTGATTACCGACCCAAGTTGCCCTTGCGCGTGTACTCGGCAGAAGGTATTTTGGTCGGTGAGTTTGGTGAGGAGCGCCGGCAAATGACGCCGATCAAGAACATCCCGAAGGTTATGGTGGATGCTGTTCTGGCGATTGAGGATGCTCGTTTTTATGAACATGGCGGTGTCGATTACAAGGGGGTCATGCGCGCGGCGCTGGCGAACCTGGGGCGCATCAAGAGCCAGGGTGCCTCCACCATCACGATGCAGGTGGCACGCAATGTCTACCTGTCCACGGAAAAAACATACACGCGCAAGATTTATGAGATTTTGCTGACCTTCAAACTGGAACACTTGCTCAGCAAGGACCAGATTCTTGAAATCTACATGAATCAGATTTTTCTGGGCAACCGGGCCTATGGCTTTGCCGCTGCCTCTGAAGCCTATTTTGACAAGCCGCTGAAAGACATCACGGTGGCCGAGGCGGCCATGCTGGCTGGATTGCCCAAGGCGCCTTCTGCCTACAATCCGATCGTCAACCCGAAACGTGCCAAGGCGCGCCAGTTGCACATCATTGATCGCATGCAGGAAAACGGCTTCATCACGGCAGAGCAGGCCGCTGCCGCCAAGCAGGAAGCACTCAGCATCAAGTCCGGTGCAGAGCACGGCAAAGTGCACGCCGAGTACGCGGCTGAAACCGTGCGGCAATTGATGTTTGCGCAGTATGGCAGCGAGACCTACACCCGCGGCCTGAATGTCTACACCACCTTGCGCGCGGCGGACCAGGAGGCGGCCTACAAGTCGCTGCGCCGCGGCATCATGGATTTTGAGCGGCGCCAGATTTACCGCGGACCGGAGGAATTCGTCACGTTGCCGGCCGATCCGCAGGAACTGGAGGACGCGATTGACCAGGCACTGGCTGAACATCCCGACAACGGCGACGTGATGTCGGCCATGGTTTTGACCGCTGATACGAAGAAGATAACCGCACTGCGCCTGAACGGAGAAACCGTTGAAATTACGGGTGAGGGACTCAAGCCGGCCCAGTCAGGCTTGTCGGACAAAGCCCCCCCCAATGTCAAGGTTCGCCGCGGTGCCGTGATTAGGGTCACCAAAACGCCAAAGAATACATGGGAAATTACGCAGTTGCCGGAGGTTGAAGGTGCTTTTGTGGCGCTGGACCCGCGCGATGGCGCTATCAAGGCGCTGGTGGGTGGTTTTGATTTTGAGAAAAATAAATTCAACCATGTGACGCAGGCCTGGCGTCAACCCGGCTCCAGCTTCAAGCCATTCATTTATTCTTCCGCCCTTGAAAAAGGCTTTACCCCGGCCACCATCATCAACGACGGCCCGCTCTTTTTCAGTGCCGGCGTGACTGGGGGCCAGCCTTGGGAGCCCAAAAACTACGATGGCAAGTTTGAAGGCCCGATGACGATGCGACGCGGGCTGGCCAAGTCCAAGAACCTGATCTCCATTCGCATCCTGCAGGCGGTGGGAGCCCAATATGCGCAGGATTGGATCACGCGCTTTGGCTTTGAAGCTGAAAAGCACCCGGCCTACCTCACCATGGCCCTGGGCGCCGGTTCTGTTACGCCCCTGCAGTTGGCTTCGGCCTATTCGGTTTTTGCCAATGGTGGCTACCGCATCAATCCGTGGCTGATCAGCAAGGTAACCGAGCAAAAGGGCAAAGTCCTGTTGCAGACCAAACCGCCGGTACTTGACGAATCAATGCGAACCATTGATGCGCGCAATGCCTTCATCATGGACAGCTTGCTGAACGAAGTCACCCGCAGCGGCACGGCGGCCTCCGCGCAGGCTATTCTCAAACGCCCTGACTTGTATGGCAAAACCGGTACCACCAACGACTCGTTGGACGCCTGGTTTGCCGGATTCCAGCCCACCCTGGCGGCGGTGAGTTGGATTGGCTACGACACGCCGCGCAAACTTGGGGCGCGTGAAACCGGTGGCGGCTTGAGTCTGCCGATCTGGATCAGGTACATGCAGGAGGCGCTCGCCCACGTTCCGGTCGCTGAGCTGGCAGTGCCCGAGGGCGTTGTCAACTCGGGCGGTGAATGGTTTTATACCGAATATGCGAACCGCGCCGGCGTCACCAGTGTTGGGCTCGATAGTGCTTCAAGTGGGCAAGACGGCGGCCAGGTGATTCCGATGCCGCCGGCAGATGAAAGAAACAAAATTCTGGATTTGTTCAGGAATTGAGTACCAGCGGGCAGCCCGCCTGCTGGCTGGCGCAGCGCGACAAATTGCTGAAGAACTCACCTTGGCCCTTGGTATCAAGCCAGCGTTCATTGTTGAATTTATAGTGATAACCGCCCGCCTTGGCCGCCAGCCAGATTTCATGTAAGGGTTTTTGTATATTGAGGACAATTTGACTCTTGTTCGAAAAAATCAGTGACACCATGCCCCCTACGCGCTGGTTGTCGATATCGGCCAGGGCCTGATCGTTGATGCGGTCGCAACTGGTCTCAACCGCCTGGAGCAGATTTTCAGCGCGGTTCATGAATTCAAGGTCGGTCATTACAATTTCACCATGTTGAGATTTCTTCAAATTTTAGTCAGTGCGATTGCGCTTGCCGGCAGTGCGGTGGGCCTGCTCGCCTGTGGCCAACAGGGACCCTTGTATTTGCCGGCTGATCGGAACGCTGCAAAAAGGACCACCGTGCCACAGGTTCCGACGGTCCCTGCGCCCGCCGATCGACCCACCCCAATGCCCCAATGACAGCTCAAAACCTTCCCGGCCAGCCCTATTTTGCCTACCGAGGCAACGAACTCTTCTGTGAAGAAATTCGCTTAAGGGATCTGGCGCAAGCCTATGGCACGCCGCTGTTTGTCTACTCGAAAGGCGCCATGCTGGCGGCGCTGGCCGCTTACCAGCGCGGCTTCGCCGGACGCAAGGTGCGGATCTGTTACGCCATGAAAGCCAACCCGGCGCTCGGCGTGATCCAGGTATTTGCACAAGCCGGTTGCGGTTTTGACATTGTCTCGGGGGGTGACATGGAGCGCGTGCTGGCCGCTGGCGGTCAGGCGGGAAAAATAATTTTTTCAGGTGTTGGCAAGACACGTGCGGAAATGCGGCGTGCCCTGCAGGCCGGCATCGGCTGCTTCAATGTCGAGAGCGAAGTGGAACTTGAGGTTTTGAGTGAAGTGGCTGTGGCCCTGGGCTTGCGCGCGCCGGTGAGCATTCGCGTTAATCCCAATGTGGACCCCCAGACGCACCCCTACATTTCTACTGGCCTGAAAGACAGCAAATTCGGCGTTGCCCACGAGCGGGTGGTGTCGACCTACCAGCGCGCCGCGGCCTTGGAGGGCGTGCGGGTGGTCGGTATTGATTGCCATATCGGCTCGCAGATCACGCAAGAGGGGCCTTACCTGGATGCGGTGGACCGCATGCTCGATCTGGTGGAAGCGGTTGAAGCGGCGGGCGTGCCCCTGCAGCACATCGACTTTGGCGGTGGCCTGGGCATTGACTACGACGGCGAGACCCCGCCCGATGCCGAACTGCTCTGGCAAAAGCTGCTCGCCCGGCTTGATGCGCGCGGCTTTGGCCAGCGCCAACTGATGATCGAGCCGGGACGCTCACTGGTGGGCAACGCCGGTGTGTGTGTGTCGGAGGTGCTGTACCTCAAGCCCGGCGCGCACAAGAACTTCTGCATTGTTGACGCCGGGATGAATGATTTGCCGCGTCCGGCCTTGTACCAGGCGTTCCACCGGATCGTGCCCTTGAGCCCACGCCTGGATGCGCCTGAGACCTGGGATGTGGTGGGTCCCATCTGCGAGAGTGGTGACTGGCTCGGGCATGACCGCGCTCTGGCCGTGCAGTCCGGTGACCTGCTGGCAGTGCTGTCAGCCGGGGCCTACTGCATGAGCATGGCGAGCAATTACAACTCGCGCGCACGCGCGGCTGAGATTCTGGTGGAAGGGACCCAGTCGCACCTGATCCGACGCAGGGAGACCGTGGCAGATCAGATTCAAAGCGAGTATCTGGTCGTCGGTGAACCCAGGTAGCTATTAATATAATAGCTGCTTAGGTATGTTCCACGAGGGCTAGCGCCTTATTTTTCTTATAAACCTGATCAATCGCCAGCCCAGCAGCATGCCCAGAATCAAGGCATACAGCGCCACTTCGGCAAAATCATTTTTGCCAGCGCGCATCCAGAAGAAATGCAGCAGCGCCAAGCCGGCAACGGCGTAAACCAGCCGGTGCAAGAGCTGCCAGCGCTTGGCACCCAGGGTCTTGATGGCGCGGTTGAAGGACGTCAAAGCCAGCGCGGTGAGCAGCAAAAAAGCTGAAAAACCCACCAGAATGAACGGCCGCTTGGCAATGTCACGCCCGATGTCTGTCACGTCAAAGCCCATGTCAAACCAGCTGTAGCTCAGCAAGTGCAGCACGACGTAGAAATACACGAACAAACCCAACATACGTCGAAAGCTCGCCAGCGCCGGTGAGTTGCTCATGATCCGCAGTGGCGTGACCGCCAGCACCAGGCACAGGAAGCGCAGCGTCCAGTCCCCGGTGGCGCGAACCAGCGCCTCGGCCGGATTGGCGCCGAGTTGGTTGAAGATCGCCGCGTAGAGCAGCCAGAAAAATGGCAACAGCGACAAGCCGAAGGCGACCGATTTGGCCAGACGGTGGCGCAGCAACTGGCGCAATGGCACTGCTGGGCGTGCACTGGCGAGCGCCGACATCAGTAGAACTTCTTGAGGTCCATGCCCGCGTAGAGCTGCCCGACCTGGGCCTCATAGCCATTGAACATCAGGGTCTTGCGCTTCTTGGCAAACAGGCCGTCCTCGCCGATACGGCGTTCGGTCGCCTGGCTCCAGCGCGGGTGGTCGACGTTCGGGTTGACGTTGGAATAGAAGCCATATTCGTTGGCGGCGGACTTGTTCCAGGCGGTGGCGGGCTGCTTGTCAGTGAAACGGATCTTGACCAGGCTTTTGCCGCTCTTGAAACCATATTTCCACGGCACCACCAAACGCACCGGAGCCCCGCTCTGATTGGGCAACACCTCGCCGTACATGCCGAAGCTCAGCAGGGTCAGCGGATGCATCGCTTCGTCCAGGCGCAAGCCTTCCACGTAGGGCCAATCGAGCACCCGTGAGCCGACGCCCGGCATGGTCTTGGAGTCGGCCAGCGTGACAAACTCCACATACTTGGCGTTGCCCAGCGGCTCCACCTTTTTGATCAACTCGCTGAGCGAATAACCGATCCAGGGGATCACCATGGACCAGCCTTCCACACAGCGCAAGCGATAAATGCGCTCTTGCTGGGCGCTGAGTTTGAGCAAGTCTTCCAGCGTGTATTTGGCCGGCTTTTTGACCAGTCCTTCAATCTCGACGGTCCAGGGGCTGGTCTTGAGGGCATGGGCGTGTCTGGCCGGATCAGACTTGTCGGTGCCAAATTCATAGTAATTGTTGTAACTGCTGGCGTCCTTGTAGTCGGTGAGCTTTTCCAGCGTCACCGCACCGGCGACAGCGGATTGGACGCTCGGTAGCGCCGCCAGCTTGCCCGGCCGCGCGGGGGCGGCAGCGCCTTGCGCCAGCGCCTCACGCGAGGCCCAGGTGGTCAGCGCTGCACCTGCGGCGCCAGAGGCCAGGAGTTTGATGAGATCGCGCCGGCCAGCATAAAGAGCCTGATCGGTGATGGCGCTGTTGCGTGGC
>JBBQQX010000052.1:0-24081 GCA_038215405.1 Burkholderiales bacterium | reverse complement strand
GAAAAATGGATGCTCCATCCAGGAGCCACAGAATTCCTGCAGATGCATCCCGAGACTAAGCTGATGAACACTGATTTTTTTTAGCACGAACTGATCCCTGGTAACCAAAGTTCAGTATAGGCCTTAGCGCTCGCGCAGCAGCACGCCCAATTGGCGCAAGTAGTTGGCGACTTCGGGCGTGAGTGCCCCGCCGTCACGCGCCTTTTCTGCCATTTCTGCGGCAGCGGTTGCTTGACCCTGTGCGGCCAGCGAGACGGCCGCGCCCAGCATCCAGCGCGGCTCGTTCGGACGCAGTCTCAAGGCCATCAGATAGGCGGAGGCCGACGCCCCGTGCTGACCAAGGCGCTGCGCCGCATTGCCCCGAATCGCCCAGATATCGGCAACACCTGACAGCTGCGGCTCCAGCCGGGTCAGCAGCGCCAGAACCTGGCTGACCCGACCTTCAGCGAGCTCCATGCGCGCCAATTCGCGGGCAATGGCAGCCACCACCGACGGGGAGCCGGCCGGCGCGCCCGCCTGGTTGGCCCGCTCGGCCAGCGTCAACGCTTCATGTAACAGATCGATGGCCGCAGAGCGCGAACCGGCGTTCCACAGTTGCTGGGCTTGCGCCAGGGCTTCCTGCGCGGCAGGGGCTCGGGCCGGGCCCGGTGGCGTGGTGATTGCCGTGGATGCGGCAGATGCGATCGTTTTGATAGCAGCAGTCGGGGCTGGTGCTGGCTCACTCGGGGCGGCGGGGGCCAAGGTCGGCGCAGCGGCGGCGCGCGTTATGCCAGCGACTGCGGGCCTAGCCACCACGGCTGGACTGGGTGTGTGCAGCAGGAAATTGTCCATCTTGAGCGAAAGATCAAGGTAGGCCGCACCAAGCTTGGGCGCTGGCACGGCGACTGCTGCCGGCAAACTGGTCGACTCCGGGCGAGGCACAACAGCCGGTTTGGTGGGCACACTGACCGGCGTGGTGCCCGCCGCAGGCGACGCTCCCGTCGCGTTGCTTGTCGCCACCGGGGACGAGCTTGGGACTACTGGCTCAACCGGCGGCGTCGCGGTGATGGCGACCTGCGCCGTGGGTGCAGCCGCAGGCTGCGACTCAACGCCTTGATTCAAATACCACCAGGCTGCCACGCCCAACACGGTCAGCACCGTAGTCACCAGTTGCAGAGCGCGAGCTAGCGAGGGCACCTGGCGGCCCGGCGGCTCAGTGCTCTTGACGCTCAGCGTATCGCGCGCCACACCGGGGCGCTCCTCTATCCCCAGAGTCGGGGTTGAGACTGGTGCCGGGCCGCCCGTCTGGCGCCCGTCCAGGTCACGCAACATTTTATTGATCACACTCACAGCGCTGCTCCCTGCTGATCATTCTGAATTTTCTGCTTCGGTCCGCGTGACTTCCAAGGCAGCCAGCGTGCCAGCCAGGACACAGGCGCAAGCGCCCGCACCCCCGGCGTGTCGGCCGCAGCCAATTGCACATGCTGGCAATTGACGCGGTACATATTCTCGCCATAGGCCAGCATCAGACATTTGTGCGCCAATATATTCACCAGGCGGGGCACCCCTCCACTCAGGCGCGCCAGCAGCTGCGCGGCCTCCAGCTCAAAGACCTGGGTATCGGTGGCCTCGTCCAGAGCAGCCGTCGCCAGGCGATGCGCCAGATAGGTTGGCACATAGTGGGCTGCCATCGGACCGAGGTATTCACTGAAGGTGATGCGCTGCAGCAGTTGACGGATTTCGGGGCGCGACAGCGTGACATCAAGTTCGGGCTGCCCCAGCAACACCAGTTGCAGCAGTTTGCGCTTTTCGGTCTCCAGATTCGAGAGCAGACGCAGACTCTCCAGCGTCGCCAGAGGGATGGCCTGCGCCTCGTCAATACAGACCACGACCGACCGGCCGGCCTGGGCGTGCATGAGCAGGCAATCGCGCAGCGTGTTGAACGATTCGTAGCGGCTGGGCGTCTGGCGCTTGGAGGGACGCCGACCCGCACGCGTGGACAGGTCTATGCCCAGCTCCTGCATCAAGGTCATCAGCAAATCATCTGGCCCCATGTCCGGATTCGGGATGTAGGCGGTGACACACTCGCCCTGCAGCGTCTTGAGCAACTGGCGACACAGCACCGTCTTGCCGCAGCCAACCTCGCCGACAATTTTTAGAAATCCCTCACCACTGCGTAGCGCCACCAACAGCATGTTGAGCGCGGCCTGCGCGCCGTCATGGGCGTAGAAGAAGGCACTGTCGGGCGTGATTGAAAACGGCGCCTCACGCAGCGAAAAGTGCCGCAAATACATCACTGCACGGGGGTTTTCGCAACGCCTTCATGCACCGTGCCGTCAATGCGTATCACGCGGGCGCGCACGATTTCCATGTCGTCGAGCGCCGCGCGGCTACGCCGGGTTTGCGCTTCCCAGTCCTGCGCGGTGCGGATGATAGTGGGCTTGATCAGGACCACCACTTCTTTTTTTCGACCGGTATTGGCGTGATTTCCCAAAAGTGTTCCGAAAAACGGAACATCGCTGGTACCGGGCAAGCCCGAGGACTTGCGGTTGGACTCGATCTGCATCAGGCCGCCAATGGCCACAATGTTGCCGTCCTGAATGCGCACCAGGGTGTCGGTCTCATTCATGCTGCTCGACGCCAAGGGCAACACATAATTGCCCGCGCTCCCCAGATCAATCTGCTTGGCTTTTTCGCTCACTGTGGTCACCGACGGATGCACGTGCAGCATGATCTTGTTGCCGTCATCGATCTGGGGTGTCACATCAAGCGAAATGCCGGAGAAGAACGGCGTCAAGGTGATGGACGGCATGGTCGCGGTCGCGTTGGAGCTGTTGCTGGTGCTCGTCGTGGTGCCACCCGACACATTGGTCACAAAGAAATCTTCCGCCCCGACCTTGAGCACTGCCTTCTGGTTGTTCAGGGTGGCTATGCGTGGGCTCGAGAGTATCTGTACATCGCCCTGGGTTTCCAAAAAGCCGAGCACCGCCTGGAAACCATCAGTGGCAAAGGCCAGACCAAACAGGCCTGCGCCGGCCGCGGGCAGCGAGATCGCGTCGGCCAACAGCGACGACCCGCCGGAAAAGCCGGGCAGATTGGACTGCACACCGCGCACCAGGGTATTGGTAGAGGTGATGGTGGACGCAGAACCGCTGATCGGGCTGTTGGTATTGCCACCAACCACGCCCATGGCACCGGTCGAGCCGCCGCCGTTTTTCAAGGCCGACCAATCGATGCCACTCTGGTAACCATCACGCAGCTCGACCTCGACAATTTTGGCCTCCAGCATCACTTGCCGCTCAACCGCAATCTGCGCCGCCTTCAGGAATTTGTCGACCTGGCGCAACTCATCGGGCATGGCATGCACCGCCATGATGCCGGCCTGCGGGCTGGTCACGACACTGCGCCCGGGGCCGGCGCCCACCAGGCCTTTGACTGCGGCCGTCAACTCGGCCCAGAAATCAGTTTTGGACGTTGTGGTGACGCGGCTGCCTTCGCCCTGCTGGCTGCTCGCAGTCGGCTGAGTCGAACCGGAGGTCGTTCCACCCGATGTGCTGGCCTGCAGCGCCGCCCCCGGCGACACCCGCAAGTCACTGTTGCCCACCCGCTGCGAATGCGGGTAATTGATCGTAAAAATCCGCGTCTGCAGCGCCGGCCCATAGACGGTGATGCGCCGACCTTCCATCTTGAAGTCGTAACCGTAGACATCGCGAATCGCCTCCAGTGCCTCCAGCACGGTGACGCCGCGCAGCGTGACCGACAGGGTGCCAGCCACGTCAGGGTGCATCATCATGCTGTAGCGCGTGTCAGCCACGATGGCCAAAAACACGTCGCGCGCCTGGGCGTTGTTGACCAGCAAGTCCAGCCGGGGCTCGGGTGCCAGGGCCACCGCCGGCGGTGCGGGTTCGGCCAGGGCTTCACTGATGCGCGCGGGCACCAGCACCGGCTTGGCAGGCGCGGCCAGGTCCGCGCGAATCGTCTCGCCCACATTGGGCATGCGCAAGGGCCGCTCCGCCGCGCAGCCCGCCAGCAAGCTCACGCCCAGCGCCAGACACAAGCCCGACCGGGAAGCTGCGGGCGGACAAGCGGCCAGGCCTGGTCGGGTGGGCTGAAAAATAGTCATCATGGGGTCAGCTTTTCTAGATAGGGCTCAGGGTCGAACATCAAAGGCAGGAGCGACGCCAGGCAATGCGGTTCGGGTACGGGCAGGGACACGGGATTTGCGTGCGTTAGCCGTCGGCTTTGATGCGGCATGGCGCTCAATGCCATCAAAGAAGGGCAGTTTGCGCAGCGCACCGCCTTCGCGCAGCCAGAGCTCGGTCTCAGTGATGCGCTCGATACGCGCCTGACCCAGCTTTTCACCCGGTGCATACAGGCGCGTGCCCACCGCCAGGTACTTGCGGCCATTGCGCACAATCACAGTGGTGGCGTTTGAGTCGAAGCTGAGCGAACGCGCAGCACTGGGTGCGCTGGCCACGCCCGCATCAAACGGTGGCAGCGTCGGGTCACGCAGGCTCTGGGCACCCGCCACGCCAAGGGCCGCCGCAAGCAGCAGGCCGATCCACCATTGCTGCAGGCGCTTCAAGGTTGCACCCCCAGCAAGAACAATTGCAGCGTGAGCTGCGGCGGCAAGGAGTCGCTTTTGAGCGTCATGACGCCCCAGCGCACCTGCGGCATCGCGCTTTCAAGCGTCTGAACGTATTGCGTCAAATCGGGATAAGCGCCCGCAACCGTCAGCTCAATGCCCTGGCGCGTCAAACCCACTGGCAGCGCCGCTGCGTCGGCGGTTTGCCCCGGCTTGACCACACTCACTTCAGGCGCCAGAGCCGAGGTTCGTACCAAGGTCAAGCCAGCATGGCGACGCAGCAAGTGGCCCAGTGCCTGCGTCAACGGCGTTGCCCGTGCCGTGTCGGGCAGCACCTCTTTGATGCTCAGGTTGACGGAATCCAACTGGCTGTTGATGGCCGCGATTTCATCGCGCGCCGCGCGGCCAGCGTCCGCCGGCTGGGCTACCGTTTTGAGTTCATCACGCGCACGCTGCAACTCAGCACTTTGCTTCTCAAAGCGCTGCGTCAATTGCTTGTGCGCTACTTGCGCGGGCGACAACCACAGCACATCGGCCAAGGCCATGCAAGCGGCGATGATGGCCAGAAACAAGAATACCCGTTCACGCAGACTCAAAGCATTGATGCGCCCAGACTGCAGGCCCCACCAGTTTTTCCACCAGAGCTTCATAGTTTGGCCCCCGCCCCAGTGCCGGGCTTGCCCAGCGCGCTGACCAGGGTGAAAGACCACATCGGCCGCTGCGCAGCAGCCGTGGCGGGGCTTGCTATGGAGGTGACCGGCGTTGACGTGCCGCCCAATGTCTTCAGCACAGCAGGGCTGGCTTGCTCCACCTTGACCGTGGATAACTCTTGCCCTTGCAGCAGCGGGCTCGCCGCCAAACTGCTGACCCAGCCATTGAGGGCGGCGGGCTCCAGCGTAAAGCCGGTTAACTTGAGTTGATGCTCATCGGCCATCAGGTCGGTGACCCACACCTGAGGCGGAATGCTGCGCGCCACCAGTTGCAAGCGCGCCGCATGGCCCCAACCGGGCCGGAACAAACCGCGCTGCAGCGCTTCCATCAGACTCTGGCGCTGCTGCAAATCGAGCTTGTGGCCCTGCAACTGCTGCGCCAAAGCAGCTTCCATCGGGACACTGCTGACCTTGCCCTGCTGGATCGCCGCCTGCAGACTCGCCAACTCTTGCGCCTGCGTGGCGAGCGTCAGCTTGAAACCTTCGCTGGCGCTATTGAGACTCCAGACCCAGTAAGCACACAGCCCGCCGCCCAGCAGCACGAAAACCGCCAGGGCCTGAGCCATGGTTTGCGCCGAAAAGTAACGCTTTTGCGTCAGCAGAATCGGGGTGCAAAGGTTGATTTGTTGGGGCATGAGGGAAATTGGCAGGGCCAGATGGCAGCAGTGGGCGTTGAGGTGATCGTATGATTAATTGAGGGCTGGCAAGCCTCAGAGCTTGCGGCTCTCGCTGCGCAGCAACACACCCAGCAAGGGCAAGCACATGGCCTGGACATCGGTTGGCGCACGCTCATAACCCGGGAACATGGCTCTCACATCGAGTGCGACCACCGTCTGCCCCAACTGCGCTGTCAGCCACTCTGCCAGCTCATCGCTGCGTCCACCGGCATAGACGCTCAACCCATGGAGCGGCATGCTCGACCAAGTGCGGTCCCACACATCGAGCGAACGCTGGACCTCGACCAAAAAGCGTTGGGCCGACTCATCATGCACACTCATCCCCGGCGACGCCGAGAGGTCACCCCCGGACGTGCCCGAATAATCATGGCCATAGGCGCCCTGCTGGCCACTGTAGTCAGGCATATAGTCTTGCACCGGGGTGAAGGCAGCCGCCTCAGCACCGATAGTGGCTGCTGCCAATTCCGCATTTTCTCGCCGCCAGGAGGCTTCAACAAAACCCTCCGGCAGATCAAAACTGCGTGCGTAAAACAACTCCTCGTTAGCGCTGATGGTGAGCACCGCCTCTTGCCCGTTCACCACCACCAAAGTCGCGTTGACCCGGTCGGTCTGACCGTCGCGCGTCGCCAGGGCATTTTGCAGATTGCGTTGCGCGGTCTCCTGAATGTCGATCACCGCCACCGCCCAATGCATCGCGTCGCCCAGCTCCAGCACCGAGCGCACCACCGCATTGGTCGCGGCCACCACAAAAAGATGGCTCTTGCCCTTTTGCCGGTCATCACCGACCCGCATCACGTCCAGCGTGACATCGTCGACATGGGTGTTGATCATGTCCCGAATCTGGTAACGGGCCGCCGCGCGCAACTCTTCTGGCGGCACAGCCGGGGTGTCGATTTGCAGCAGTTGGTATTGCTCGGGTCGCAGCATGAAGCTGGCCTCAAGACCCTTCAGGCCCAAGACTTGCAGTCGGTGCACCAAGTCTTCGGTGCTGCCCGTGTCTGGGCGCTCGACGCCCATCTGCTGAATCTCGAACAGCCCGTCCGCGCTGGCGTGTGCACGCACGTATGCGAAGGTGTCCCCAGACCAGGACACGATCAGTTGGTCTTGCGAAGCCTTGCGCTTCCAGGGCCACCGCATGGCTAGCCGCGCGCCCGCAAGTTCAGCGGGCCAGAGATAATGCTTGCTTCAATCATGGATGGAGTGAACCGAAAAAATGTCTGCTCTAAGTTTAGTAGCTAGTGACACAATCATGACAACGATCAATAGCTTTTCGCTCATTGTCCAACAAATTGAAGTCAGTATCGCTCCCGCAGATAGATGTAAGGCGCCTTGGGGCTGCCAAACTTGATGCGCGCAGCGGGCGCCTTGTCATAGGCTGCCCCGCACCAGTTGCCCGCCAAGTAGCTCATATCCGGACTGGCGGCGACGCCGGTGCCGCCAATCGGCCCACTTCCCCAGTTGCCGCACCAGTTGGTAAGGTTGGTCAGACCGGTGCCCATGTTAAGTACCAAGTCCACGGTCCCAGCACCTATGGTAGAGGGTGAAATTCTAAAACTGGTAGTCCCACCAACAAGTGTCACCGTGGGCGTCAATGCCACGCTACTGCTCGACAGCGCCAAGCTAGAACCGGAAGCTTGCGATACGCTGCCGACACCCAGTGAGGCTGCGCTGAGCGTAGTGCATTTGTCGTCGGCATTCAACGTCCAGGAGTTGCCGTTGTAGTACTCGGCTCGCACTGGTACCAGCAAAGGCAGAAGCTCGGACCCATAGGCATTGAGCACATTGATGCGCCCCAGCAACTCCGCAGTTGTGCCCAGCTTCTTTGCTTTACAGGCAGCCCCAATGCACGTGCCGGAGGCATCGGCATCCATGTCCAATGGCGCAAGACTGGCGCCGCCATCCACGATTTTCAAACCAATATCCAGACTTGAGAATGGTCCGCCAGCATTCGCGCGCGTGGTACTGCAGGTAGCGCCACTGAGCGTTGAAGGCGGGACACTGGCGGGGCGACTGAAAATGGCGCTGGTGGTAGACACTGTGTAAGCGCCCAAGGCCCAGGTGCCGGTGCTTGCTCCGCTGATGCGCGAGCCCACATCACAGCCCTGATTTGCTGCAGCCTGGTCTTCTGCAACCAGTGAAGGCGCTACCACCGGATAGCTCAAACTGGCTGAGTAATTGGATGTCTTTGCGTCACTGCCATTGCGACTTTCCAACTGGTATGCAATGCCTAGCTTCGGCTGCCCCATGT
This sequence comes from Burkholderiales bacterium, assembly GCA_038215405.1. Lineage (GTDB taxonomy): Bacteria > Pseudomonadota > Gammaproteobacteria > Burkholderiales > Burkholderiaceae_C > Rhodoferax. Next base: position 15,882 of record JBBQQX010000052.1, on the reverse strand, counting down.
AGGTGAAGTTCTTGCTGGTGCCGGCACAAGCCGCGCTGACGCCACCTGCGATGAGCGTGAAATGGTCCGGCACAAACCGCCCAAAGAATGCGCTATCGGCGACCAAACCAAACAGGCACCCAACCTTACCGTAATTTGAATTCGACGCAAATGTTCCGCTGGCGTCTTTGGTGTTGGCATAGCTGCCAGCGATACAGTCCTGCTGTGTACCTTGGTCTACGGACGTCCAGGTGGCGTCGTAGATACCGCGTGGCGATGACGTATCACTACTTGGGTTGTAACCAAGCAGTTTGAAGTTGCCTACTTCACTGTAGGTAAAACTCCCGGTAGAACTTGAACTCAACGCAGTGGGGAATGTTGACGGGGCGATGCTTCCGACCGTCCAGCTGGCGGTATTGGCCACAATGGCTGCCGGATTGATCGCAGGAACCGCCGCAGCACCGGTATAGCCTGCAGCACTGGTTGCCACCGTCATGCCGAAGGTGTCCGTACCAGCCTTGAAGGACGGGCTCCCTGCCAAGGTGGCATTGCTCGCCGTGCTGCTCACGCTGGTAAAGGCAGTTGGTCGCACCGAAAATGCATCTGTAGAGCACGCCGTCGTGCTGGCGTCGCTGACGATGGCTGCCAGGCTGCTCCAGACGCCGTTGAGGGTGAAGTCCGCACTCTGCTTCTGACCGGCGTTGGAAGAGGCAAAGCTTATCACCTGGCTCCCGCCCGCCACGGCCGGCTTGGCCTGGCAGGCGGCGCTGCAGTAGTTGGGCTGCGTGCTGTTGAGCACGCAAGCGCCGTCGCTGTTGTCCACCAGCTTGACCGTCACGTTCTTGGTGCCGGAGATCACATAGCCGGTCTGAATCTGGTTGTTACTGATGGCCGCGATGTTGAGCTTGAACGGTGTGCCTGCCAGCTTGGTGTAGATGCGGCCGGTGAGGTAATTCTGTACCGCCAACGCTGGTGTGCCATAGGCCTCATCGATGGCGGCAAAGCCCGAGGCCACGCCACCGCTGGGCGGCACGACGGTCTGGGCGCAGACGCGCAAGCCGCTGATTTCGTGAATATTGTTCGAGCCGCCGGTGGAGCCGGTGAACGAGATTTGCCAGTTGGGGGGCACCACAGCCTGGGTGAACCCGAGCGTGGTCGCGCGTGAAAACGCATCAAACGATGCGATAACGGGGCTGTAGCTGTTGCCTGAGCTGGTGGCGTCACGGTTCACTGCCACAAAGGTTTGCGGCGTGGGAAAGCCGGCGTTGCGCGCGTCCACCACCACCTGGTAACGAAAACCGCGCGAAGGGCTGGTGGACGTCGCATTGTCAATGCCAGGTGACAAGGCCGCCGCATTGCCCTGCAACCAGCGGTAGTTGCTGGTGCCGCTGCCTGACCCGCGCACCCCGACGGTCTGAGGAATAAACCCTGGCCCGCCTATACGACCCTCAGTCGGGTTCTGGTAGTTGCCCCACTCGTCCAGCGCCACACCAATCCAGCCGCCGGCGAAACCGTTGATACTCGTCTGCTGTGCATAGCCAAGCGATCCCCCATAAGCGCCCGGCACCGCCGGCACGTTGTAATCCGATAAAGTCACTGCGATGCCGTCGGCACCGGGATTGGTGCCGTTGTAGGCATAGTGCAGGAATTCCACCGAGATGTAATTGCCGGCCGCCGGAAAAGCAGCCGGTATGGTGGCGGCTTTGGCATTGTTCCCGGTATTGTTAGTCAGACGCAGATAGCCACTGTTGACGATGCTGGGCAGGATGCCAGTGTTGTCGCTCGTGCTCGTTATCCAGTTCTGGCCGAAGATGGTCGAGGGGTTGATTGATGCACGCGCGAAGTTGTCGCACACACAACTCACCGCCACCCCGACCGGGATATTGCTGGGCGGGTTGCACGGAGGGATGGTGATGGTGTATATCGCGCCCGTGAAACTGCCGTTGCCCGCGCCCGTCGTTCCCGTCCCGCCAAGCTTGTTGCCGGCCAGATCCAGGATGGTGTCGTTGTCCACCAAATTCAGGCCCAGAGACCCCGTCCCGCTACCGGCGCTTGCCGTGACCGTCCAGACCGCCCCGCTGCCAGTCACGCTGGTAATGCCCGCACCACTCACGCCGCCGGACTGGACCAATGCAAAGTCGGCAGCGTCAACGCCGGTGACAGGCTCAGTGAAGGTCACTATCCAGGATAGGCTGCCTGCACCATTGGTCGGGTTGGCGCTGGCCAGAGCCATCGACATCACTGTCGGCGGGGTCGTGTCGGTGGTGTAATCAATGGTCACGCTGATCACATCGACGCTGACCCTCCGCTTACCGCTGGTCGTGCTTGGTTTTTGCACCGAAAAGGCGACCCCAAAGTTGGCATCGTTGATGTCTGCCACGGTCCAAGTTCCGCTCCACAGATCGTTGGCGCTGCCATAGCTGGCCGTGGTCGGGGCAGTCGCATAGTGCGTGGTACTGGACTTGTCGGTGACCTGTACGAGTCCCGCTTTGAGCAACTGAACCGTATTGTCCTGTGTGGTTCCGTTTGTGCTGTCGACCATGCGAACCACCGACACGGTGATGCCGTCAATCGTCGAGCCAGCCGGGATGGCAAAGCCATAGCCGGTGCATTGCAGGTAATGACTTATCTGGTTGTCGTTGACATCGACCGCAGCGTAACTGGTATCTTGCATCGTGGCGTTGCTGGGGCTACCCCAGCTCTGCGTGCCCACGCCAGAGACATCAGCACAAGTCCCCGGCGTTGCCGAACTGGTCGCAGCTATAGCACTGACAGGCAGGGCACCTAGCAGCAGCGCCCACAGGTAAAACTGGAAGCGAAGGAAAGTTTTCAAGATGGGTCTCCGCATCAGAAAGTTACGTCTAGCCGCCGCTCAATGTAGTTTGAGCCAGGATTGGTCGTATTGGGGCAATTGCCGCCTGAAGGTTGGTTGCAGGCGGTGGACTGAACACGGTAACTCGTTGGCGCTCCGTTGGTGCCGGCGGTGGCCAGGCAGGTCACGCTGACGGTAAAGCTGGCCAAAGTGGGGGCAACCGGGGTGAAACTGGTAGGCGATGTCGGGCAGACCCGAGTGTTGGGATTGTCTGCTGGCGGCGCGTTGTATCCAAAGTTGTAGCTGGAATTCACCTGGTACAAACCCCATTCAATGCCACTGCGCGCTGCCTCGTAGGCACGCGCGCCCTGCACATCCAGCGCCGAGCCGATCTGCTGGTTGGTGGAGACGCTCAGAATGAACCCGCCCAATGCAGCCAGCACGATGATGATGAACAGCGCCGAGATAATGGCGAAACCTTGCTGGGCTTTTTGTAGCGACCTACGCAGTATTGACGAGGGCTTCATGGCGAATTGTCCACATGAATTTCATGAAAAAGGGTCACGCTCTCGCCACCGGAGGTCAGCGTGAGGCTGATGTACAGCAGCCCATTGCGCCCCATCACGGTGGCCGCGTAATCCACGGTGCAGGTCGCGGTGCCGCTGGCCAGTACCGCCGAACTCCCGCTGGCAAAGGTGTTGGGCTGGGTCGCGTTGAAACCATAGTTCCAGTAGCGTGTCAGGTTGCCCGCCGCAGCCGTGGGGCAGGCGTAGGTGACCGCTTTGACACCGCCCGGGATGACCTGAAAGCGGCTGGAGGGCGAAGGCAGTGGGGGTGATTGCGAGGCAAAAGGGTTGCTGCTGAGCGTCACCAAGTTGCCAGCGACGCTAGCCACCGCGGCACGGTTGCCGCCAACGTAAGCATCGGCCGGGGCATAGCCTTCGCCCAGGTTGTACACAGCGATGTAATCGGGTGTCGGACCCGCTGCATTGATGGTGGGGTTGGCAGGCATTGTTCCCAGCACGTCAAAGGTCTTGTTGGTGGTATCCGTGAAGCTAAGAAAGTTGCCCGCAGTAGACCCATCGGTCGGGTCACGGTAGCGCCCACCGGCGTTGGTCATGATGAACTCGATGTAGTTGTAGCCCCCGCTTGTTTTTACGCGCAGGCTGTTCGGCAAGGCCAGGCGCACGTCGCGCATGATGCGCCGCAAGGCCACGTCGGCCCCATCCGTCAACTCCGCCCGGCGCACCGAGTCCACATAACCCTGCACCGGCTTGGCAATGAACACCGCCACCATGCTGGCGATGATGCCCAGAATCACGATGACCATGATCATTTCAACCAGCGTGAACCCGCGGGCCCGCCGCCGCCAGCGTGTTGAAGGGGGATGGCGTGGCAAGTTCATGGCAGGCTGTTGGGTGCGTAACGGGTACGGTAAGCTTCCAACACCATGCTGTCGCTGCCTTTGGTGACGGTGACGGTGATCCGCAAAGTGGCCGCAGCGGGTGCCTGAATGGCGGCAGGGCCCAAGGCCTCTTGGGCAACGGTAACGGCCACAGAATACCCCGCGGGGAGTGCCGCACCCGCGATGTTGGTCGCAATGCCGCTTAAGCCGTTGTAGTCCGCCACATTGTCAAATGGAGGCGCGATGCTTCTGGATTCGCCGGCGGTTGGACCCAATGGCGCTTTAAGTTGGTCGTTGGCACCGAGGGCGCCACCGGTGCAACTGGCGGCACTGGTGGCCGTGGCAGCGTTCGTGTCATCCGGGTCGCACCAGGTGAAAGCTTGCATTCGCACTTCTTCCAACACGCCCTCTGCAATCGCCAGCAACTGCTTGCGAATCATGGGGTCGGCACTGGACTTCACCGTATTGTTGAGCACCAACAAAACACCCGCCAGCGCCGATGACACGACAACGATAAAAATGATGAGTTCAATCAGGGTGAAGCCGCGCTGGCCAACCCGCTTGCACTCATAGCCTACTCGGCGCTCAGTAGACATAGCCGGTCTCTGCGGCAACCGCGATGTTGAACGTTGAGCCACCCGAACGCGTAACGGTATACCCATATGTCGTAGCGGCGGGTGTGGCGGTGGCCTGACCCAATGGATTGAAGACGAGCGCTGTTGGCGCAGCGGTGAACGTGACGCCAGACGGCGCACACACCTGGTTCGTCGCACCGCCACAGGCGCGATCTGCTGCCGGCAGGGCCAAGGCGCGCGGGTAGGTGCCCTTGGAACTGGGGCTTGCGTCACCCTCCGGGGTGTCGTTATCAATCATGAAGGTGAGGTTGTTGCCCGACAAGGTGACCTGAACACTGCGCCGACTCGACACCGCCGCCTTGCGCGCAAACTCCAGCGCACCACGCACCTTGTCTCGATAACCCACCTCATCAAACCCCTTCAACGCATTCACATTGGGCAGGACGAACACCGCCAGCACCCCCAACAGCACGATCACCATGATCAACTCAATCAGCGTGAAACCACGCTGACGTGCGCCAACGCAGGCTGCCCAAGGCCTGGCTGCTGACGGAGTTGGCTGTATCTTCATGACGGTCGAAGGACTGTTGCCACTATATATTTAATAGCTAATTGTGCAATATACACGAGGGCTAGAGGGCTAAAAGGCTTAAATAGCAGATGAAAACCGAGGCAACTCCATCGCTTCGATCCTTTCGCCTTGGCCTGTCCCACAAGTTATCAAAACGGCATCTTCGGCATGCCCTTCATGCCGCCCATGCGCTTCATCATCTTCATCATGCCGCCGCCCTTCATTTTCTTCATCATGTCCTGCATTTGCTCAAACTCCTTGAGCATGCGGTTGACTTCCTGCACTTGCACGCCGGCACCGGCGGCAATGCGGCGCTTGCGCGTGGCTTTGATCAGCTCGGGTTTGCGCCGCTCCAGCGGCGTCATGCTGTGGATGATGCCTTGCTTTCTCTGAATGTCCTTTTCCACCTTACCCATGTCCATTTGACCGGCTTTGGCGGTCATGGACGCGGGCAGCTTGTCGATCAGGCTAGACAGCCCCCCCATCTGCTTCATTTGTTGAATCTGGGCCAGAAAATCATTCAAATCAAAGCCACCGCCGCTTTTGACCTTGGCTGCGAGCTTTTGGGCTGCTGCCATGTCAACGCCGGAGGTGACCTGCTCGACCAGCGCCAGGATGTCGCCCATGCCCAGAATGCGCCCGGCGTGGCGCTCGGCGTCAAACACCTCCAGGCCGTCGAGCTTTTCGCTGGTGCCGGCAAACTTGATCGGTGCACCGGTAACCTGGCGCACCGACAAGGCCGCGCCGCCGCGTGAATCACCGTCAAGCTTGGTCAGGATGATGCCGGTCAGGGGTAGCGCCTCCTTGAAGGCGCGGGCGGTGTTGACCGCGTCCTGGCCCTGCATGGCATCGACCACAAACAGGGTTTCTACCGGATTCAAGGCGGCGTGCAGCGCCTTGATTTCCTGCATCAGCGCTTCATCAATGGCCAGGCGACCGGCGGTATCCACCAGCAACACATCAAAGAAATGTTTGCGCGCATAGTCGAGCGCGGCCAGCGCGATATCCACCGGCTTTTGCTCCGGCGAGCTGGGGAACCACTCGGCACCGGCCTGGGCCGTCACCACTTTTAGCTGTTCAATAGCCGCGGGGCGGTAGACGTCGCCCGACACCGTCAGCACCTTCTTCTTGCGCTTCTCGATCAGGTGCTTGGCCAGCTTGGCGGTGGTGGTGGTCTTGCCCGCGCCCTGCAGGCCTGCCATCAGGATGACCGCCGGCGGTTGTGCTGCCAGATTGATGTCGCTCACCCCCTCGCCCATGGTGCTAGAGAGCTCACGGTTGACGATGCTGACGAGCGCCTGGCCGGGCGAGAGCGAGCCCAGCACGTCCTGGCCTAGCGCCTTTTCCTTGACGCGGGCAATGAAGTCGCGCACCACGGGCAAGGCCACGTCGGCCTCCAGCAAGGCCATGCGCACTTCACGCAGCATGTCGGTCACATTGGCTTCGGTGATGCGCGCCTGGCCTCGAATTTCTTTGACGAGGCGTGAGAGTTTGTCGGAGAGAGCGGAGGCCATATGAGGAATTCCGATGGACGGAACCTAGGTTGGGGGCCAGTAGAAAATGGCCGGATGCAAAACGCTAAACTGTAGCCATGATTTTAGCCAGTGCTTCCCCCTTGACCGTGACTTTGGCAATTGGCGCCGCCGTGGCCTATGGCGTATCGGCCGTTGGCGCTGCCCGTCTGGGTAGCACCGTGGCACGGGCTGCGGTGCGGCTAGGCTGGGTGCTGCATGGTCTGCTGCTGGCTTGGAGCCTGTTCGGCGAGGCACCCCGCTTCGGCTTCGCACCGGCCTTGTCGGTCACGGCCTGGCTGGTAGCAGCCGTCTACGCCATTGAGAGCCGTGTCTATCCGCTACTGCAAACGCGTTGGACCCTGTCTGCGCTGGGCGCTGTCGCTGTGCTGCTGGCGCTCTTGTTCCCGGGCAGTGCTTTGCACGCTAACGCCTCGCCCTGGTTACCACTGCATTGGGCACTGGGTTTTGCGTCCTACGGTCTGTTTGGCGCGGCGGTGGTGCACGCATGGTTCATGAGCCGCACTGAAGAACGCATTCGCCTGGCCGCCGACGCCCAATTGGGCATGCCGCTGCTGACCATGGAACGCTTAACCTTCAGACTCGTAGGCACGGGCTTCTTGCTCTTGTCGGCAACCTTGATCCTTGGCTTTCTTTTCGCCGAACAACTATATGGCTCAGCGAGGTCCGTGAAATTGGACCACAAGACGGCATTTTCATTGTTGTCATGGCTGACGTTTGCCGTTTTGCTGGTCGGACGTGCCCGTTTTGGCTGGCGTGGCAAGCGGGCGGTGCGCGTCTTGTACATCGGCGCGGGCTTGCTGCTGCTCGGCTACGTCGGTTCGCGCTTTGTCATGGAGGTGATCCTGGGACGCGCGACGTGAAGTTGCTTCTTGTCTTGCTGGTGGTGCTGGCCGGCGTCTGGCTGTGGCGCTCCAGCCGACAGTGCGACCCCCGCAAGCACCGTGAGAACAAAAAGGTGGAGCCGCCACCGCTGGACATGCTGCGCTGCACGCTGTGTGCGGTCCACTTCCCGGCGAGCGACGGCGTTCAAGGGAAAAAGGGCTGGTACTGCAGCGCAGAGCATCGCCAGCGCGCGGAGCGCTGAATGAAACCGCCGCCAGAAGCGCCCTCCTGGTTTGCTCCGTCACTGCTTGAGCCGAGTCTGGAACAGGCAGACAAGCCCGAAGAGTTTGAGCGCCTTTGGCGCGGCTTCATGACGGCACGGGCCACGCTGGGTGCTGTGTTATTGATATTGCAGGGCACTATTGTGCTGCTGGGGAGCGCCCAAGACAGTACCTTGCTGCTGATTTGCAGTGGCTATTTTGTCGCTGCACTGTCGGTGCGACTGCTGGCGCACCCGCGTCAACTGGGCCGCACCTTTGACCTCCAGTGGGTCAGCACGATTGGCGTTGACATGCTTGCCTTCAGTGCTTTGCAGTTGGTCCAGGGTAGCAGCATCAACTACGCACCCTTGTTCGCCCTTCCTATTCTGATGGCGTCCATTTTGGGCTCTTTGCTGGTGGCCATGGGGACGGCAGCAGGCGTCACCTTGTTGTTGTTTGCTTATGCAACCTGGATATCCATCCAAAGCCCTGGCGACGTGACAGCACATTTCCTGCAGGCTGCGTTGACCGGCGCCGGCTGCTTTGTGATTTCATTTCTGGCCAGCCAGATTGCCACGCGGCTCGTGAACGTCGAATTGCGCGCGCATCGCAGCCAGCTGGCCGCGCGCGTCCAACGGCGGGTGAACGAACTGGTGATCGAGTCTTTGACTGAAGGCATTCTGGTAGTCGATCGGCGCGCTACCGTGCGCGCCGCCAACCCGGCAGCGCGTCAATTGATGGGGTTCGGTGGCGTCGCCAGGGACAACTCGTTCAATCTGGACGCCATGGTTGAATGGCAGGGACTGCTCGATTTGGTGCAGCGCAGTTTTGCCGGAAATGCACTCCAGTCAGCCGACGTCACCATTCATCCCGCCGGCCAAGGCCCGAGACGCATCCAGGTACGCACGCAACTGACCGCCGCTCAGGCGGGAGATGATGAGCGGCTATGTGTGATGTTTCTCCAGGATCAGCGTGAGATGCAAGCGCGGGTGCGAACCGAAAGACTGGCCAGCATGGGCCGTCTGTCGACCGCGGTTGCGCACGAAATACGCAACCCGCTGGCAGCCATCGCCCAGGCCAATGCGCTGCTTGACGAAGACCTCGTCGACCCCAAACACAAGCAGCTGACCCGAATGGTTCAGCAAAACGCCAAGCGCTTGGACAAGATTGTCGAAGACATTCTCAATGTCTCGCGGGTGCAGCGGCTGGAAACCGGCCCTGCAGCGGGGGCGCTGAACTTGAATGAATCGGTTGAGAGAATTTGCCGTGACTGGCAGGGCCAAACCGCCAGCGAGCACCAGCTAAGCGTCCAACTGCACCCCGGCTTGCTCGAAGTAACATTCGAATCAGAGCATCTGCGCCGGATTCTGGTGAACTTGCTTGACAATGCCCGGCGCTACGCCAGTCATCAGCTGAACGCGATCCAGGTGGTCGTCAGGCCAACGACCCTTGAGCACTGCGCCTTAAGCGTCTGGAGCGATGGCCAGCCGATGGATCAATCTGTGGAACGACATTTGTTTGAGCCTTTTTTTTCTTCGGAGAGCCGCTCCAGCGGTCTGGGCCTCTATATTTGCCGGGAGTTGTGTGAGGGGCACGGCGCCGCCATTGGCTACAGCCGGACCCGCCGCAGCATGGCAGGCAAACCGGTGGATGGCAACGAGTTTCTGGTGACCTTGCGAACCCACGCAGCCATGGGTAAAACCCCGACGGCGGGCCACCCCACATCTGACACACCATGGCATCGAACACCCCACTGAGCAGCGCCCGGATTCTGGTCGTCGATGACGAACCCGATTTGCGCACCCTGTACGAACTAACCCTGTTGCGCGAAGGTTACCGTGTGGAAGCAGCCGCCAACCTGGCGGAGGCCATGCAACAGATAGGCGAGCGTCGCTTTGACGTCGTGATCACCGACATGCGTTTGCCCGATGGGCTGGGGATGGCGCTGATCCAGCAACTGCGCTCGCAACAGCGGGCAGAACGCTGCGTCGTCATCACAGCCTATGGCTCGGCAGAAAATGCCGTAGAGGCACTCAAGGCGGGCGCTTTTGACTATTTGACCAAGCCGGTGGATCTCAGGCAGTTTCGCGCCGTCATTGCCTCTGCTGTACAAGCCCCAGTGCCACAGGCAAGCCCGGTCAGTCGTCCCGGCTCAACTCACCTTGAGAACAGCGAGGCCGTGATGCAGCGGCTGGTAGGCGAATCAGAGAGCATGCAACGGGTCAAGGAGCGCATCCTCAAGGTGGCACGCAGCATGGCACCGGTCTTGGTGCATGGTGAGTCGGGCACCGGCAAGGAACTGGTGGCGCGCGCCATTCACGCCAGCAGCCACCGCACCGGCAGTGCCTGGGTTGCTGTCAATTGCAGCGCGATCCCCGAGAGCCTGCTTGAAGCTGAATTCTTTGGCTCAAAGAAAGGTGCCTACACCGGCTCGACACAGGACCGCGAAGGTTTTTTCCAGGCCGCGAACGGCGGCACCTTGTTTCTCGATGAAATTGGCGACCTGCCCCTGCCGATGCAGTCAAAGCTGTTGCGTGCCATCCAGGAGCGCTGCGTGCGCCCGATCGGGTCGTCCCAGGAAGAGCAGGTCGATGTCCGAATCATCAGCGCCACACACAAAGACCTGAGTCTGGAAGTGCTGGCGGGCCGCTTTCGGCAGGATTTGTATTACCGCCTCGACGTGATTGAAATTGAAATTGCGCCCTTGCGCGAGCGCAGGGAAGACTTGCCAGCGCTGTGCCAGGCACTGCTAAGCCGGATCGCCTCGGAAGCGGGCATTGCGGTGCCGACGCTCTCAGCCGACGGATTGGCACAACTTTGCCAAAACCCGTTGCCGGGTAACGTGCGCGAGCTGGAGAATCTGCTGCAGCGCGCTGTCGCTCTGCGTGATGGCGACGAACTCCAGCTGGAGCTCGCCGTGCGCCAGGCGTCGACGCAGGACTTGTCTTTACCGGACAGCCCGCCGCAAGCGCCGGACGACGAACAGGCTACCATCCCCAGCGATCTGCAAGGCCATCTTGACAACCAGGAGCGCGACATACTGATCCAGGCCCTGCGTGAAACCGGCTTTAATCGAACTGCCGCTGCGGCCCAACTCGGTTTGAATCTGCGTCAAATTCGTTATCGCATCGCCAGGCTGCATATTGAATTGCCGCAAGGCTGCGAATTGTCCGATGAGTCCCGGTAAAACACCGCAGGACTCAGCGCTTTGGCGCGGGGGCTGGTACCAGTTTGCAGGTCCAGTGGCGTCGCCGAATTTCGGTCCCCGTCCCCCCCAAGCCGAGATTGACCTGATCGTGCTGCACTGCATCAGCCTGCCTCCAGGCCAGTATGGTGGCGACGAGGTGCAGCGCCTGTTCAGCAACCAGTTGGACTGGAACGCGCACCCCTACTTCAAGAGCATTGAGGGCATGCAGGTGTCATCTCATTTCTACATCCGTCGCCAAGGGGAATTGCAGCAATTTGTCAGTTGCGACCAACGCGCCTGGCATGCTGGCGCGTCCAGTTACAGGGGCCGCAGCAACTGCAATGACAATGCCATCGGCATCGAGCTCGAAGGCGTTGACGACGCGCCCTTCGATGAACGCCAATACGAAACGCTGATTAGCCTGTGCGCGGCCATCATGCAACGTTATCCCGTCACACAAGTGGCCGGTCACGAGCATATCGCGCCAGGCCGAAAAACCGATCCCGGCAGTGGCTTCGACTGGCCGCTCGTGCAGCAGGCGCTGGGCTTGAGTGAGCACAGTTTTCCCGCTGGTGTTTTGCTGAAAAGCCCTAACTGATCATCACCCTCGGATTGATGGGGTCTTTTAACCCAACCACTACCTATAGTGGTTTATGATCTCGTAACCCCTATATATAGCGTTTTGCAGATGCTATGCAAGCCTGTATCCCGGGACCAGGTTCCGCCCGTTCGGGCGCAGCCCCACGAAAAACACAGAGACATACGAGGACACCATGCAAACCGTTTCAAACCCATCCCCCGCCCGCCAAGCCGACAGGCTGGCGCTGCACAGTGCAGGTGGCATCAACGACACCGCAGCCCACTCACTGAGCCAGTATCAGATCATCCGCCGCAATGGCGCCGTGGTACCTTTTGAGCCCAACAAAATTGCCGTCGCCATGATGAAGGCTTTTCTGGCCGTGCATGGCACGCAGGGCGCGGCCTCGGCCAGCGTGCGTGAATCCGTTGACGATTTGACGCAGGTGGTGATCCGCGCCCTGATTCGCTCGCGTCCGGCCGGGGGCACGTTTCACATCGAAGATGTGCAAGACCAGGTAGAGCTGGGCCTGATGCGCAGTGGCCACCATGAAGTGGCGCGGGCCTATGTTTTGTACCGCGAAAAGCGCTCCCAGGAGCGTGCCCAGCAATTGATCGCGACTGCCGCCACGACGCCTTTATTGCATGCCATCGACCAGGGCGAGCGCATTGTTCTGGATCTGGCGCGCCTGAAAGCCATGATCGAGTCGGCCTGCGCCGGCTTGGGCGGCGACATCAAGCCCGAGCCCATTCTGGCGGAAACGATGCGCAACCTGTACGACGGCGTTCCGATGGACGAGGTCTACAAGGCCTGCGTGCTGGCGGCACGCACCCTGATCGAGAAAGATCCCGACTACACCTATGCCACTGCAAGGTTGCTGTTTCACACCATGGCCAACGAAGTCCTGGGCCGTGATGTGCTGCAGGCAGATATGGCACAGGCTTACATCGACTACTTTCCTCAATTCATCAAAAAAGGAATTGATAACGAATTGCTCGACCAAAAGCTGCAGCAGTTTGACCTGCCGCGACTGGCAGCTGCGTTGAAGGCAGAGCGCGATCTGAAGTTTGACTACCTGGGCCTGCAAACCCTGTACGACCGCTATTTTTTGCATGTGGGCAAGGCCCGCATTGAATTGCCGCAAGCGTTCTTCATGCGGGTGGCCATGGGACTGTCGCTGGGCGAGATCGACCGCGAGGCGCGCGCGATCGAGTTCTACGAAGTTCTGTCTTCTTTCGATTTCATGTCCAGCACCCCGACACTGTTCAATAGCGGCACCTTGCGCTCGCAGCTGTCGAGTTGCTATTTGACCACCGTGCCTGACGATCTGGACGGCATCTATGAATCAATCAAGGAAAACGCCCTGCTGTCCAAGTTCGCGGGCGGTCTGGGCAACGACTGGACGCGGGTGCGCGCCCTGGGTGCGCACATCAAGGGCACCAATGGCGAGTCGCAAGGCGTGGTGCCGTTCTTGAAGGTGGTCAACGACACTGCGGTGGCGGTCAACCAGGGCGGCAAGCGCAAGGGCGCGGTTTGTACCTATCTGGAAACCTGGCATCTCGACATTGAAGAATTCCTGGAACTGCGCAAAAACACTGGCGATGATCGCCGTCGCACTCACGACATGAACACCGCCAACTGGGTACCCGACCTGTTCATGCGTCGTGTCATGGAAAAAGGGCAATGGACCCTGTTCTCGCCCAACAACGTGCCGGACCTGCACGACAAGTTTGGCGCTGATTTCGAAAGAGCCTATGTCGCTTATGAGGAGAAGGCAAGCCGTGGCGAGATCAAGCCGACGCGCACGTTGCAGGCGGCTGACCTGTGGCGAAAGATGCTCACCATGCTGTTTGAAACCGGCCACCCCTGGATCACGTTCAAGGACGCCTGCAATATCCGCTCACCGCAACAGCATGTCGGCGTGGTCCACTCCAGCAACCTGTGCACCGAGATCACCCTCAATACCAGCGACACGGAAACCGCCGTCTGCAACCTGGGCTCGGTCAACCTGCTGCAACACCTGAAGGACGCCCCCGCAGGCTCAGCCAACGCGACCAAAGTGCTTGACCATGCGAAGCTGCAAAAAACCATCACGACTGCCATGCGCATGCTCGACAACGTGATTGACATCAACTTCTACGCGGTCAAAAAGGCTCGCGACTCCAATGTGCGGCATCGGCCGGTGGGCTTAGGGTTAATGGCGTTTCAGGACAGCCTGTATGAGCTGCGCCTGCCCTACGCCAGCGATGCGGCCGTGGCGTTTGCCGACACCTCCATGGAAGCCATCTGCTATTACGCCTACTGGGCCTCCACCGAACTTGCACGCGAGCGCGGGCAGTACGCCACCTACAAGGGATCGCTCTGGGATAAGGGCATTTTGCCGATCGACACGCTCGATATGCTGGCGCGCGAGCGCGGCGGTTATGTGGAAGTAGATCGCTCATCCACGTTGGACTGGGACGCCCTTCGCCAGAAGATTGCAAAGGACGGCATGCGCAACTCCAACTGCACTGCCATCGCGCCCACTGCCACCATCTCCAACATCATCGGTGTCGACGCCTCGATTGAACCCTGCTTTGGCAACCTGTCGGTCAAGTCCAACCTGTCTGGCGAATTCACCATCATCAACAGCTATCTGGTGCAGGACCTCAAGCGCCTGGGGTTGTGGGACGATGTCATGGTGATGGATCTAAAGCATTTTGATGGCTCCCTGAGTCCGATCGACCGGGTGCCAGCCGATATCAAGGCCCTGTATGCCACCGCCTTTGAGGTTGAAACGCGCTGGCTGGTGGAGGCTGCGGCCCGGCGCCAAAAGTGGATTGATCAAGCCCAATCGCTCAACATCTACATGGCGGGCGCGTCCGGCAAAAAACTCGATGAAACATACAAGCTCGCATGGATTCGCGGCCTCAAGACCACCTACTATCTGCGCACCATGTCAGCGACCCATGCCGAGAAGTCGACCGTCACCGCCGGGCGCATGAATGCAGTGGCTTCGGGCAGCGAGTTGCAGCCTGCCAGTACCAGCATGAGTGCACTCGACGCTGCGGCGGCCACAGCAAGAATGCAGATGGCAACCGGCCCTGCAACCGACATCAAATTTTGCGGCGTAGACGACCCAACCTGCGAGTCCTGCCAATGAGGCTCACGGCCTCGGCATATCGTGGTGATGCGATGTTGCTGCACCACACTCGTTCAAACAATATCGCAGCGATGTGAATGAATACTTTTCATTTCATTTCGCTGCTCTCATAATCTGCTGATTGGAATCATCTATGTTGTCCTGGGACGAAGAAGTCAAGCCCACACCGCCATTGCCTCATGCTCGCGGCTCATCCAGCAGCCGTTCGACGGAGTCGTCGCCGCCATCGGCCGAAGTTCACGCACTGCATGAGAGCGCTGCCCGAGCAGCCGTGTCCATCAGCCCCCGGCGCGTCAATGCCGCCGACAAGCGCATCATCAATGGCAAGACCGACGTCAACCAGTTGGTCCCGTTCAAGTACAAGTGGGCGTGGGAGAAATATCTCTCCAGCTGCGCCAACCACTGGATGCCGCAAGAAGTCAACATGACGCGTGACATTGCTCTCTGGAAAGACCCCAACGGGCTAACAGAAGACGAGCGGCGCATCATCAAACGCAATCTGGGTTTTTTCGTCACCGCAGACTCACTTGCGGCCAACAATATTGTGTTGGGAACCTACCGTCATATCACCGCGCCTGAGTGTCGCCAGTTCTTGTTGCGCCAAGCCTTTGAAGAAGCCATTCATACGCACGCGTATCAGTACATCGTAGAGTCCTTGGGTCTGGATGAAAGCGAAATCTTCAACGCCTACAACGAGGTCAAATCCATTCGCGACAAAGACGAGTTCTTGATTCCCTTCATTGAAGCCATCATGGATCCGGCCTTCAAGACCGGCACGCACGAGGCCGACCAGACCCTGTTGAAGTCGCTGATCGTGTTTGCCTGCCTGATGGAGGGTCTGTTCTTCTATGTTGGCTTTGCGCAAATCCTCGCAATGGGGCGCCAAAACAAAATGACGGGTGCCGCCGAGCAATACCAGTACATCCTGCGCGACGAGTCCATGCACTGCAACTTTGGCATTGACTTGATCAACCAGCTCAAGCTCGAAAACCCGCAGTTGTGGACATCAGAGTTCAA
>JBBQQX010000051.1:0-24654 GCA_038215405.1 Burkholderiales bacterium | reverse complement strand
CGAAAACGGTCATTCCACTCATGCCAGCGGGCAGGAAATTTCCCGAGTTGATAGCCGTTCGGGCCAATGTCCCAAGGCTCGGCAATCAGCTTGATGCCGGCCAACACCGGGTCTTGACCGATCGCCGTCAACAAGCCGGACATCGGATGGAAATTATGATGAGACTGCGGGTCACGCCCAAGAGAAGTGGCCAGATCAAAACGAAACCCGTCAACCCCGAATGCCTGCACCCACCAGCGCAAGCTGTCCATCACCAGCTGCACGGTGCAGGGCTGCGCCAGATTGAAGCTGTTGCCGCAGCCACTGAAGTTGAGGTACTGGCCCGCCTGATCCAGCGCGTACCAGCTGGTGTTATCCAGGCCGCGCCAACTCAGGGTAGGCCCAAAGGTGTCGCTCTCGGCACTGTGGTTGTAGACTACATCGAGCACCACCTCCAACCCGTGCTGGTGCAATTGGTCGACCATGTGGCGGAATTCGGTGCGGTCGTTGGCGAATTGGCCACTGGCATAAGCCGGCTCAGGAATGAAATAGCCCAGCGTGTTATAGCCCCAGTAGTTGCGAAAGCCCTTTTCCAGCAGATGCGCTTCGGTGACGAAAAGCTGCACCGGCAACAGACACAGCGTGGTAATGCCCAGGCGCTGGTAATGCGCCAGCATCGGCGCGCTGACGACTCCCGCGTAGGTGCCGCGCAAGGCGGCCGGCACGTCGGGGTGAAGCTGCGTCAGACCTTTGACATGCGCCTCGTACAGGATGGTTTTGGCCAGCGACAACCCGGGTCGGGAGCTGATGGCGGCCCCCGCCTGCAACTCGGCTGCCAAGTCCAGCACCTGGGCCTTGGGCATGCGTGACGCATTGTCTTGGAGATCAGGCGCGGCCACCAACACCGCCGCCTCGGCATCCCTTGTGCCCAGGTAGTCGCACTCCAGAGACAGCTGCTGGGTTGGGCCAACGAGAGAACGCGCAAACGGATCCAGCAGCAACTTGGCGGGGTTAAAGCGCTGGCCGTGCGCCGGCCGATAGGGCCCATGCGCCCGCAAGCCATACAACTGCCCGGCCTGCAATCCAGGCACAAAACCGTGCCAGACGCCATCGCTGTGCGTTGGCAGGCGAATGCGAGCCGTCTCCACAGCGCCGTGCTCGTCAAACAGGCACAGTTCGATTGCCTCGGCATGACGGGAATAGACTGCAAAATTAACACCGCCGCGACCGTCAAGCGTCATGCAGGACGCGCCCAGCGGCCAGGATCGGCCGCCAAAGCAAGCCGGGCCGGGTGCGCTGACTGGAATCGAAAATGGCACGGGCGTATCGACTTGGTTCATGACGCGGCCATGGGTTCCAGCCACAGTACACCCAAAGGAGGCAGGGTCAGTAGCAGCGAGTTCGCGTGCCCGTGCCAAGCCACTGCTTCGCATTGCATGGCCCCGCCGTTGCTCACGCCGCTGCCGCCATAGCAAGCCAGATCGGTGTTCAACACCTCGCGCCACGGCCCGCCTCGCGGTACGCCGATGCGATAGGCGTGCAGGACCACCGGGGTCAGGTTGCAGACCACCACCATTTGCTGCCCGTCGCTCGCGCCAAAGCGCACAAAGCTAAAGATCGAGCGGGCCCGGTCCTGCACATCAATCCAGCTGAAGCCACCGGTGTCATCGTCGCGTGCATGCAAGGCCGGATGGGCGCGATAGACCAGATTGAGGTCGCGCACCAGGCGCTTCACGCCCGCGTGATCCGGGTTGTCCAAGAGGCCCCAGTCCAACTCGGCGTCGTGGTTCCATTCGCGAACCTGCGCCAGCTCGCTGCCCATGAACAGCAGCTTGCGACCCGGGTGGGCATACATCAAGGCATAGAGGGCACGCAGATTGGCGCGCTTTTGCCAGTCGTCGCCCCACATCTTGGTGTACAAAGAGCCCTTGCCATGCACCACTTCGTCATGCGAGAGCGCCAGCACATAGTGCTCGGTATAGGCATACATCATGGCAAAACTGATGTTGTCATGGTGGTGCGGCCGGTAGATCGGATCCAGCCCAAAATAGGCCAGCGTGTCGTGCATCCACCCCAGGTTCCATTTGTAGTGAAAACCCAGTCCACCGGTCCAGGGTGGCGCAGTGACCCCGGGAAAGGCGGTGGATTCTTCGGCCACGGTGATGGCGCCCGGCGCTTCCTGGCCGAGCACGTGGTTGACCTCCCGCAGGAAGGCAATCGCTTCGTAGTTTTCCCGGCCACCGTCCTTGTTGGGAATCCATTGCCCCTCAGCCCGGCTGTAGTCGCGGTACAGCATCGAGGCCACAGCGTCCACGCGCAAGCCGTCAATGCCGTAGCGCTCGATCCAGAACAGCGCGTTACCGACCAGAAAGTTACGCACCTCATGACGGCTGTAGTTGTAAATCAGCGTGTTCCAGTCGCAGTGAAAGCCCTCCCGTGGGTCGGCGTGTTCGTACTGCGCCGTGCCATCAAAGCGGGCCAGGGCGTCGGCGTCGGCCGGAAAATGGGCGGGCACCCAGTCCAGCAACACCTGAAGACCAGCCGCGTGCGCCGCCGCCACAAAGTCATGAAATGCCTGCGGGCTGCCATAGCGGGCGCTGGGCGCATACAAGCCGGTTGGCTGGTAGCCCCAGGAGCCATAAAACGGGTGCTCATTGACCGGCATGAGTTCAAGGTGGGTGAAGCCCATCTCCACCACATACGGCACCAGGGTTCGGGCCAGATACGACCAGTCGGGCCATTCGCCGTTGGGCCGGCGCCAGGAGCCCACATGAACTTCATAGATGCTCATGGGGGCAGTCAAGGCGTTGGCCCCGGCCCGTTGGCCGGGCGGCAGTTGTACCGGTTCTGGCAACTGCATCACG
Source organism: Burkholderiales bacterium (assembly GCA_038215405.1). Classification (GTDB taxonomy): domain Bacteria; phylum Pseudomonadota; class Gammaproteobacteria; order Burkholderiales; family Burkholderiaceae_C; genus Rhodoferax. Next base: position 21,811 of record JBBQQX010000051.1, on the reverse strand, counting down.
ATGCAGGCATGACCGGAGCCATTCTCGGTGCGCAGGGCATAGGGATCGGTCTTGAGGACGGACACGTCATCGGCCCCCAGTACGGCAAACTTGTACAGCGCGCCTTCAGCGACGCCCGGCACAAAAAGTTCCCAGGCGCCGCATTGTGGCCGGTGCCGCATCGGGTGTTGGCGTGCATCCCAGTGGTTGAAGTCGCCCACGACCGAGACCTGGCGGGCATTGGGCGCCCAGACGGCAAAGGCGGTGCCCGCCACCTCTGCCATCTGGCAGGGATGCGCGCCTAGCTTCTCCCAAGGGCGCAAATGCTTGCCAGCGGCCAACAACCAGACATCGGTCTCCCCCAGCCAGTGTTCAGGGACAGGATAATTTTCGGTAGGTATCGGCATGACGCGAAGGCGTAGTTGGTTGGGGGGAGGCTTTATGTTTGTCTACTGCTGTCGGTTCCTGGTGGCCAGCCAGACCAGCAGCAAAACGGGCAGGCCCAGCAGGGACGTTCCAATGAAGAAATGCTGGTAACCAAACGCATCCACATACCGGCCCGAATAGCCAGCCAGAAATTTAGGGGCAAGCAGCATCATAGAACTGAACAATGCGTATTGGGTCGCCGAGTAGTTGATATTTGTCAGACTGGAGAGGTAAGCGATGAACGCCGCTGAGGCAATGCCGCTGGCCAGGTTGTCAGCCGAGATCACAAAGATCAGCGCTGTGACATCATGGCCACGGGTACTCAGGCCAGCGAACAGCAAATTGGTGGCGGCACTGAGCACCGCGCCCAGCATCAGCACGCGCATCACACCGAGCCGCATCGAAAGCACGCCGCCGATGAAGGCGCCAACCAGAGTCATGATGACGCCGAAAACCTTCGTCACGGCCGCCACCTCATCCTTGGTGTAGCCCATGTCGACATAGAAGGGATTGGCCATGATGCCCATCACCACATCGCTGATACGGTAGATGGAAATCAAGGCCAGAATCAACAGCGCCTGTTTGCCGTAGCGATGCAAAAAGTCGGCAAACGGTTCGATCAACGCCCCGCGCAACCATTCGCGCGCATTTTTGGCCGATGGCATGGCCCGGCGCAGCGGCTCAGGCGACAGCAGCACCGTCAACATGCCCAGCAACATGCTGGCCGCCATCACCAGGTACGCGGTTTGCCAGGCGCCATGCTGGTAGCCGACCACGCCGGCGACTTCAGCCCGCGCCGCCACCCAAAGCACCCCGGCACCGGCCCAGATCATGGCCAGCCGGTAGCCAGTCTGGTACGCCGCCGCCAGCGCGGCCTGGCGGTCCATATTGGCCGATTCAATGCGAAAGGCATCGAGCGCAATATCTTGCGTCGCCGAGCCAAAGGCCACCGCCAAAGCGCCCCACACCACCGGCTGCAGCGCCACCCGAGGATCGTTGAAAGACATGGCGACCAGTCCGGCCATGATCGCCAGCTGGGCCAGAAAAAGCCAACTGCGCCGGCGCCCGAGCCAGCGCGTCAGTAGCGGAATGGGCAGTCGGTCCACCAGCGGCGCCCACACCCACTTGAACGCGTAGGCCAGGCCAACCCAGCTCAAATAGCCGATGGTGGTGCGGTCCAGACCGGCCTCGCGCAGCCAGAAACTCAGGGTGCCTAGCACCAACAGCAGGGGCAGGCCGGCCGAAAAACCGAGCAACAGCATGCGCAGCGTGGGCGGCTCCAGATAAACCTTGAGCGTGTCAACCCAAGTCGGTTTGATTTGTGGGGTGTTAGCGGCACTTGATGTCATGCGGGAATAATACGCGGAGCCCTTTCGACCATTGAGACCCGTTATGAATAGCCCCCACCACTGCCCCTTGTGTCTATCGCGCCGTCTGGCGCTGCAAAGCATGGCCCTGACCCTGCTTCTGCCCGGCGCAACCTTGCCGATCGCGATGGCTCGCGAGGGCGTCGATGTCGGTGGCAACTCGGCCTTCAGCAATCTGGTGCCCGCCGAAACGGTGGAGCGCTCAGCCGGTCAGCAATACGCGCAGTTGCTGCAGCAGGCCGCATCCCAGCGGGCGCTGGGCAGCAAGGACCACCCGCAAGTGCGGCGTCTGCGCGCCATTGCCAGCCGAATCATCCCATTTGCCAGTGGCTGGAATCCGCGCGCGAGCAGCTGGCGCTGGGAAGTCAACCTGATTGGCAGCCGGCAGATCAACGCGTTTTGCATGCCCGGCGGAAAAATTGCTTTTTACAGCGGCATCCTGGAACAGCTCAAGCTCACCGATGCTGAAGTGGCGACCGTCATGGGGCACGAGATGGCGCACGCGCTGCGCGAGCATGCCCGCGCGCGCATGGGCAAGAACGCCGCCACCGGCATTGGTGCGAGCCTGTTGGGGCAAGTGCTGGGCTTGGGCAATCTGGGCCAGACCGTCACCAACTACGGTGCCCAGTTGCTGACCCTGCAGTTCAGCCGCAGCGACGAATCCGACGCTGATCTGGTGGGCATGGAGCTGGCGGCGCGTGCTGGTTTTGATCCGCGCGCGGGTGTCACCTTGTGGCAAAAAATGGCCGCGGCCAACCATGGCGCGCCACCGCAGTGGCTGTCGACCCACCCCTCAGGCACCACCCGCATCAGTGATATTGAACGCAACCTACCCAAAGTGACGCCGCTGTTTGAGCGGGCCAGGCGGCCGTAATGTCAGGGGTGACCGGTCCGGTGAAATAATCGGGTTTTTCCTGCACTGAACAAGACCTGTCTCATGAACCTCACCGAATCCCTGTTGCACGCCCTCAAGGCGCACGGTGCCCAACAAATTTTTGGCATCCCTGGCGACTTCGCGCTGCCATACTTTCGCATCATCGAACAGTCCGCCATCCTGCCGCTGTACACCTTGTCGCACGAACCGGGTGTCGGTTTTGCAGCCGATGCCTGCGGCCGCATCAGCGGGGGTTTGGGGGTGGCGGCGGTGACCTATGGCGCCGGCGCCTTCAACATGGTGAACGCGGTGGCATCGGCCTACGCCGAGAGGTCGCCGCTGGTGGTGCTCTCGGGCGGTCCCGGCAAGGGCGAGTCGCAATCGGGGTTCCTGTTGCACCACCAGGCCAAAACCCTGGATTCGCAATTCCAGATTTACAAGGAAATCACTTGTGACCAGGTCCGGCTCGACGATGCCGCGCGCGCGCCGGCCGACATCGCGCGCGCACTGGCCAATTGCCTGCGCCATTCGCAACCGGTGTACATCGAGATTCCGCGCGACATGGTGGCCGAGCCGTGTTTGCCGGTGATGGCCGAGTCCGCCCCGGCGGTCGATCCAGATGCGCTCGACGCCTGCGTCACAGAAATCTTGCAGCGCCTGGCGCAAGCGAGCGCCCCCGTGCTGATGGTCGGCGTCGAAGTGCGGCGCTTTGGGCTGGAAGCCAAAGTCGCCGAACTGTCACGCCGACTGGCCCTGCCGGTGGTCACCAGTTTCATGGGCATTGGACTGCTGGCGCAAATCGAGGCCCCGCTGGTGGGCACCTACCTGGGCGTTGCCGGCCTGCCCGAGGTGACCCAACTGGTGGAAAACTCGGATGGTCTGTTCCTGCTCGGCGTGATCGTGTCGGACACCAACTTTGCCGTGTCGGAGAAGAAAATTGACATGCGCAAGACCATTGGCGCCCTGGCGGGGCAGGTCACGATGGGTTACCACACCTATTCCCACATACCGCTGGTGGCGCTGGTGGACCGCCTGCTGGAGCGGGTGCCGGCCACTGGCAAGAAGTTTTCCGTGAAACGCCAGGTATTTCCGCATGGCCTGGTGGCGGACGCCGCGTCCATCACGCCGACCGACATTGCCACGGCCGTCAATGACCTGATGGCCGAGCATGGCAAACTGCCGATTGCCTCTGACATGGGCGACTGTTTGTTTACCGCGCTGGACATTGAGCACACGGCCCTGATCGCACCGGGCTATTACGCCACCATGGGTTTTGGTGTGCCGGCCGGGCTGGGGCTGCAGGCTGCGACCGGCGAGCGCCCGCTGATCCTGGTCGGTGACGGCGCGTTCCAGATGACCGGCTGGGAATTGGGCAATTGCCGACGTTACGGCTGGGACCCGATCGTGCTGGTGTTCAACAACGCCAGTTGGGAAATGCTGCGCACCTTCCAGCCCGAGTCCGGCTTCAACGACCTGGACCACTGGGGTTTTGCCGAAATGGCCGCGGGCATGGGGGGGAACGGCGTGCGCGTTAACACCCGCGCCGAGCTCAAAGCCGCATTGGACAAGGCGATCGCCACGCGCGGGCGTTTTCAGTTGATCGACATCACGATCCCGCGCGGCGTGCTGTCAGACACCTTGTCGCGCTTTGTGGCCGGGGTCAAACGCCTGAGCGCGCCGCAATAGAGCGCGATGACGCGAACTGCTTCTTGCAGCGCACGTCAACTGTTCAACGATTTACATCAAATAAGCCTATAGCCCTTGTCAGATAAGGTTTATATGCTATCTAAAAATGAGTATATCCGGGCTGAGCTGCGACTGCCCGGAGCGACCTCACCAATTGACTTCGCGCTCGGCCGTGGCGCTGATCATGTGAATGGACAGGTCAGCGCCGTTGTATTCTTCTTCCTGGCTCAGGCGCAGCGCCATGAAAGTTTTGAGGCCACCGTAGACCAGCAGCCCACCGACGAAGGCCCAGGCCACACCCATGGCCGTGCCGATCAATTGCGCCCCCAGATTCACGCCACCCAATCCGCCGAACGCTTTGCTGCCAAAAATACCGGCCGCGATACCGCCCCAGGTGCCGCACAGGCCGTGTAGCGGCCACACACCCAGCACATCGTCGATCTTCCACTTGTTTTGTGTCAGCGTGAACATGCGCACAAACAGTGCACCCGCCACCGCACCGACCACCAACGCACCTAAAGGGTGCATCAGGTCAGAGCCCGCACACACCGCCACCAAGCCCGCAAGCGGGCCGTTGTGCACAAAACCGGGGTCGTTCTTGCCGGCCACCAGGGCCGCCAACGTGCCGCCGACCATCGCCATCAGCGAGTTCACCGCGACCAAACCCGAGATTTTGTCCAGTGTCTGCGCGCTCATCACGTTAAAACCAAACCAGCCCACCGTCAGCACCCAGGCGCCGAGCGCCAGAAAGGGAATGCTCGACGGCGGGTGCGCCGAGATGCCGCCATCCTTGCGGTAGCGGTTGGCGCGCGCGCCCAGCAAGATCACGGCGGGCAGCGCAATCCATCCGCCCACGGCGTGCACCACGACGCTGCCGGCAAAGTCATGGAACTCGGCGCCGGTGAGGTTTTTGATCCAGCCTTGCACGCCAAAGTGCTGGTTCCAGGCAATGCCCTCAAAAAACGGGTAGACAAAGCCGACGATGACCGCCGTGGCGATCAGTTGCGGCCAAAAGCGGGCGCGCTCGGCAATGCCGCCCGAAATAATGGCCGGAATGGCGGCGGCAAAAGTCAGCAAGAAGAAGAACCTGACCAACTCGAAGCCATTCCTGGCTGCCAGCTCCTGGGCACCGACAAAGAAATGCGTGCCATAGGCGACGCCATAACCGACCAGAAAATAAGCGATGGTCGAGACCGAAAAGTCCACCAGAATCTTGACCAGCGCATTGACCTGGTTCTTGCGCCGGACGGTGCCGAGCTCCAAAAATGCAAAACCAGCGTGCATGGCCAGCACCATGACGGCGCCGAGCAAGATGAACAAGGTATCGGTGCCCTGTTTGAGTGCTTCCATGAAAAACCTCTTGGGATGAAATGAACAGAATTGGTGCATCCGACAGCTAATTGCCGATTGCGCACCAAACTAAAGCAAAAAACGCGCCAAATTGGTCCCCAATGAGCACAAACCCCCTGCGTCCGAGCCGTCGTGTCTCCCGGCGGTGCAGTCAGGACGACAACCAGGGAAGGTCATGGCACAGGCGGCCGTCCGTGGCCATCGCCCGCTATGAACGTATTTTTAGTTTCAACCGGCATTGTGGCCTTGGCCGAAATGGGTGATAAAACCCAACTACTCGCAGTTCTGCCGGCAGTGCGCTTTCGCCGGCCCTGGCCGATTGTGCTGGGCATTTTTGTCGCAACCATGCCAACCACGCCCTGGCAGGGGTTGTGGGGCCTGGGTGAGCATCGCGCTGGGACCGGATGTGCTGGGCATGATGCTGGCCAATGCGCCAGTGGTCTGGCTGGGTGAGCGCATGACCCGACTGCTGCCGCTGCGCGCGGTGCATGTCGTGTCTACCGTGATCTTCTTGGGTTTGGGGCTGGCCGCCTTGCTGGGGTGGATTTAAACCCTGGCGCTCAGGCCACGAGCACCGGCGCAAGGTGCGATGACCGCGCCGGTCTGTGAAGGCCGATCAACCGCCTTTTTTGCAGCGCTTGCCGGGGTTCTTCTTGTTGTTGGTGGCGGTGCCACGCTCCAGGCTGCGCATCTGGCCGTGACCGGCGGTGTAGCACACGCCTTTGGGGGCGACAGGACGGGGGCTGGCTTTGCGCTCAGCTTCGGTACGAAATTCTTTGCTCATGAAATACTCCAGATAGTTTTAAAAAACAGGCGATTATCCCCGCATTGGGGATTGGGCGGCGGGCCCGGCTTGGCTTGCCTTAGTCGTGATCGGTCGGGTCAGAGGGTTCCGTCCCGGGCGCACGCGGCGCGCGGTGGCCGGGTTTGGCCAGCAGTTCCAGGTAGAACGCAGCGCCACCCAATTTGGCGAGCGCATCAATCAACTCGGTGATGGTGGCGAAATGGACCACCGTGGCGCTGGCTTCGTCGCTGCCAAACTTGCAGTCAAAATCCCAATAGTCCACGCCTTCAGGCAGCGGCACGCGCCGTTGGCGTTTGACGTACTTGCGGATCTCGTGCTTGGTGGCTTCCAGCACCCGGTCACGGTTTTTGCCTTCAATGTCTAATTTAAACGTCTTTTTCACGCTGGCCTTCTCAAAATTAATGCGACACCGCCCAACTGGGGCGTGATTCGCGAACCCTTGATTATGCGTTGGCGGCTTTAACGCGGTGCTCTTCAGCCGCGCGCGCTTCAGGCAATGCCGCTCCTGGGCGTTGCGCGCGCGATGATGGCGCTGGCATCAATGCCGCGCGGCAAGCAGCCGTAGTTGTGCTGGCCGACCTGCCCCAGGCGCGACTGGCAGAAGGCATCGCTGACAAACGCCGGGGCGTGGCGCACCAGCAGCGAGGCCTGCAAGGCCAGCGCCATGCGGTCCACCACGTCGCGAGCCCGGTATTCGAAATCGCGCAAGTCTTTCAGATCGGTCGCCAGCGCGGCAATGTGCGCATCCAGCAAGCCCTGGGCGCCGCGCGCCTGGCTCACTTCGGCAAAGAAGGCATCCACCACAGCGGGTGTTTTTGACAGGGCGCGCAGCACGTCCAGGCACTGCACATTGCCGCTGCCTTCCCAGATGGTGTTCACGGGCGCTTCCCGGTACAGGCGCGGCATCATGCTGTCTTCCATCACGCCGCTGCCGCCAATGCATTCCATTGCTTCATAGGCATGGTTGGGCGTGCGCTTGCAGATCCAGTATTTGCCCACCGCCGTGACCAGGCGCACCAGCAGGTCTTCCTGTTCATTGGCGCGGTTGTCCATGGCGCGGGCCATGCGCATCGTGAGCGTGGTGGCGGCTTCGCTCTCCAGCGCCAGGTCGGCCAGCACGTTTTGCATCAAAGGTTGCTGGTTCAGCACCTGGCCGAAAGCGCTGCGTACCGAGCAATGGTGCAGCGCCTGCGAGGCCGCCATGCGCATGCCCGCGCTGGAGCCGATCATGCAGTCAAAGCGCGTCATGCTGACCATCTCGATGATGTTGCGCACGCCGCGCCCCTCTTCACCGACCATCCACGCGAGGGCGCCACGCAGCTCGGTCTCGCTGGAGGCGTTGGAGGCATTGCCCATCTTCTTCTTGAGGCGCAGCACCTGCATCGGGTTTTTGCTGCCGTCCGGGCGCCAGCGCGGCAGCAAGAAACACGACAGGCCGCCGGGCGCTTGCGCCAGCACCAGAAACGCATCGCACATCGGCGCCGACACAAAATACTTGTGCCCCACCAGCTCGTAGGCCTGGCCCGGGCCACCCGTGCCCAGCGGGTAGGCGCGCGTGCTGTTGGTGCGCACATCGGAGCCGCCCTGCTTCTCCGTCATCGCCATGCCGATGGTCACGCCCTGTTTCTGCTCTACCGGCACGTTGCGCGGGTCATAGACGCGCGCCGTCACCTTGGGCTCCCAAACACTGGCCAGATCCGGTTGTAGCCGCAGCGCGGGCACGGCGGCGAAGGTCATGGTGATCGGGCAGCCATGGCCCGCTTCCACCTGGCCATGCAAAAAGCTCTTGGCGGCGCGCGCCACATGGGCGCCCGGCTTGGGTTCGGTCCAGGGCGAGGCGTGCAGCCCCTGCTCAATCGACGTCTTCATGAGCTGGTGGTAGCTGGGGTGAAACTTCACCAGGTCGATGCGGTTGCCAAAGCGATCATGGGTATCAAACTCGGGCTGGAACTTGTTGGCCAGGTTGCCCAGCTCCAGGTAGTCGGCCGAGCCCGTCATCTGGCCAAAGGCGCTGAGTTCGCCGGCAGCCCACTGGCCGCCTTCGCGCTGCACCGCCTCGCGCAAGGCGGCGTCTTGGGTGTACATGTTGTAGTCACACAGCTCGCTGGACAGGTTGCTCACCTCGTGGGTGTCGGCCAGGTAGAGCGAGTCGGGTGCGATTTCAAGACGAGAGTTCATGCGGGGTCTCCAGTTCAGCGGGTGGATGAGGGGCGGGGAAAGGGGGTGGCGTCTCGGCGATGGAGGCAAAAAAACGATTCCAGATGGCCCGCCCGGTGGCGTCAAATTGGTGCACGGTCTGAATCAAGGTGTGGCGCGCATGGCTGTCCACAAAAGGCTCGGGCAGCAGCGGGTCAAACACCAGTTGATGAATGGCTCGACCGCCCAGAAGGAACGATTCGCGCGCCGCTGCCTCCAGCGGCAGCTGGGCGGCTCCGCTCAGCCATTCTTCCAGTTCGACGCGCAGTTGCCGGTAGCTCTGCGTCAGCGCCTGGCGGTTCCACAACTGGCGCACCAGCGCTTCACGCGCCGGGTCAAGGCCACTGGCCCGAAAAACCGCTGCCTCCCGGTCCAGCCCCAATTTATAGAGGCGTTGGCGCAGCGCGTCCAGGTCCGACTCAATGTTGTCCGGGCGAATGTAAAGACCGCGCTCCAACAGCCGAAAGCCCGTCATTTGCAGCGCGCGTTCACGCCGTTGGGGCGCAGCGCGGTCATGGCGCCCCAAAGCGCCACAGTGCACGACGATGTAGCTGCCCTGCCATGTCCGCAACCGGGATTCCAGCGTGCGCCAGCTGGCCACCTCGCCGGCCAGGTCGGTGGCCGCCGGCCCGAGCCGGTAAGCGCCGCGCTCCGCTGTCTCGATCAGCCCCGCTGCCGACAGGCGCGCCAGCGTGACGCGCAGGCTGTTCTCGCTGATCTGGAACAGGGCGCCCGCGAGGATGGCGTCGCGCGCGCTCAGCGGCTTGTCGCCCGCCGCCAGCATCAGGTCGAGAATGAGATTTTTAGGATTGGCCTTCATGCACTGAGTGGGCCGCCGCAAGGCGAAACCCGTACATTACGATATTTGTAGATATTTACAATTTTTAGTAATGTATCAGCTTTCAAGCCCGGGACCAAGCCCGCGCTGCGCAACGATCAGCGCGAGACGGCCGCGCGCGGCTACCAGTCGACCAGGCTCAAACCGATGCTCAGCACAGTGCGTCGACGGTTGTAGTCGACCAGCGAATCACCGTAACCGCTGAACAACTGGGTGTGAAAGCGCAAGGCGTCCTGGCTGCCAGGCAAGCCGCTGGTGCTCAGTTGTTTGAGCCACTCCAGACGCAGCGAACCGTTGGCATCAGGGCGCAGCGAGTGGCGCAAGGTGACGCCGTAGGTGTTGGTCGCGTCGGGCGTCCAGAATGCGGCGACTTCAGCGCGTCCGATCTTGTCGCTGATGTCGGGGTTGTCGTCATTGGCCAGGCCTTCATTGACGCGCTTCCACAGCTTGGCATCGATCCGGAACTGGTTACCATTTTCCATGCCGGCCATCAGCACGTTGCGGTTCCAGCTGCGCGACAGCGGCAGTGGCTGCCCGTTGGACTGGTGCATCAGGCTCAGGCCGCTGTAACGCAGGCGCCAGCCCAGCGGCAACTGAAAGTCAGTCGGGTAGATGTAGGTGATTTCGGGTTCGTGGTCGGTGGTGCGAAACGGGCGCGACAGATCGCCGCTGAAAATTTGCCAGTTGGACTGCTGGCTGTAGCCAAACCAGATCGAGTCGCGCTTGAGCTCCTGATTCCCGGTCAGCAGGCCCTGCGCGACCTTGGTGCGCACCGAAAGTTGGATGCGCACCTCGTTTTTTTCATAGCCCAGCGCCGTGGTGGCGGAGTGGTCGGGCACGGGCGAGGTGGGCTGGGTGTTGACGCTGTCGGAACTGATCCACGACAGGCTGATCGGGTGAAAGCCGCGAATGCCAAAGGTACCGCAGTCGCTGCCCGCTTCCAGCTCCCAAAAGCGTGACAGCTCGGAAAACTGCTTGTTCTTGCAGTCGTGCGCGGCGGGCGCCGTCATGGTGATGGTGACCGGCGCGGGAGCCACTGAAGCCACTGGCATGGCCGCGGTTTGCGCCAGCGCCGAGGCGCCGGGCGACGGCGAGCTGATTGCCGCCGCAGCGGGCTGCTGCTGCGCCCATTGATCAAAACAGGCCAAGCGCGCCGCGCTGTCGCCGCTCAAGCCCGCGCACGCTTGCCAGGTCTTGGGCCCTGTTGCCGTATTTATGCTATTTTGGCCTCTAGCCCCCGTCGTTACTGCGCAAGCAGCTATCAATACAGTAGTAAACAATGGATTCATGGTGGGCTTGCTTGGGTGATCAACGTGGGTCGCTATTCTAGGTTTCAAAGCGCACGCGCTTGCTGGCCGGGCGCACCAACAGTCGGGGCGGCTTGCGCCTCCTGCGCCTTCTGCGCAAACTCGGCCCGCAGCGCGCGCAGCTTGGCGCGCGGGTCTTCCTTGGTGGTGGCCTGGTCCAGCGCCATCTCGGCAATGAAACGACTCGGCAGGGCGGCCACCATCTCGCGGCCTTTTTTGCGTTTGCGCGTCCAGCTCACCGCCAAGCTGCGCTGGGCACGGGTGATGCCCACATACATCAGACGGCGCTCTTCCTGCAGGTGCACGGCCGTGGCGTCAACGGCCGCTTCGTGCGCCCGCTCGGAGCCACCGACCGAGGCGGCGCCCGAGTCGCCGCTGTCGCGCAATTTGAACGGCAGCATCCCCTCGGTCACGCCGACCAGCATCACATGCGGCCACTCCAGGCCCTTGGCGGCGTGCAGGGTCGACAGCGTCACGACGTTTTGATCGGTCTCGCGCTCGCTGATGGTGGACAGCAACGACACCGTTTGCGCCACCTCCAGCAGCGACTTGACCTCGTTGCTGGTGGAAACGCCGGCGGCATCGTCCAACTGGCCGCCGCAGCGCGCGGACATCCAGTCGCAAAAGTCGAGCACATTGGTCCAGCGCGCCGCCGCCAGTTTTTCGCTGTCTTCGCCGTCGTACAGATGCTTTTCGTAGCCGATCTCCTTGAGCCACTCGAGCAAGAAGGACTTGGCCGATTCCGCCCCCAGCGTGCGCCGGGCGCGGAACTCCAGGTCGTTCACATAGCGGCCAAATTCATGCAGGCTGCCCACCGCCTTGGGGCTGAGCAGGCTGCCCAAGGATGAGGAGAACAAGGCTTCGAACAGGCTGACCTTGTATTTGCTGGCAAACACACCCAGTTGGGCCAAGGTCTGGTGGCCAATGCCGCGTTTGGGTGTGGTGACGGCGCGCAAGAACGCCGGGTCGTCGTTGTTGTTGATCCACAGGCGGAACCAGCCGCACAGGTCCTTGATCTCGGCGCGGTCAAAAAAGCTCGTGCCGCCCGACACCTTGTAGGGGATTTGCGCTTTGCGCAGCGCTTTCTCGAAGGTCTTGGCCTGGTGGTTGGCGCGGTACAGCACGGCAAAGTCGCGCAGCTCCTTGAACTGCGGGCCGCCATGCGGCAGTCCGCTGGCGCGCAGGCTCTGGATGCGCGCCACGGTGCGCTCGGCCTCGTGCTCCTCGCTGTCGGCGTCCACCACCCGCACCGGCTCGCCCTCGCCCAGATCGCTCCACAGGTTCTTGGGGAAGAGCTTGGGGTTCGGCCCGATCACGTTGTTAGCGGCGCGCAGGATGGCACTGGTGGAGCGGTAGTTTTGCTCCAGCTTGATGACCTTGAGCGTCGGGAACTCGACCGGCAGGCGCTTGAGGTTGTCCAGCGTCGCGCCGCGCCAGCCGTAAATCGACTGGTCATCGTCGCCCACCGCCGTGAAGCGCGCTTGCGTTGGCGCATTGCCGCCCACCAGCAGTTTGAGTAATTCATACTGCGTGGCATTCGTGTCCTGGTACTCATCCACCAGGATATGACCGGCCAGCCCTTGCCACTTCTGCCTCACCAGCTCATTATTTTGTAGCAATTTGAGCGGCAGGCTAATCAGGTCGTCAAAGTCCACGCTCTGGTAGGCGGCCAGCCGCTCCTCGTAATGCGCCATCACGCGGGCGATGATGCGCTCGTTGTCGTTGGCCGCCAGCAGCGCCGCCTGCGCGGCATTGAGCCCCTGGTTTTTCCACAGGCTGATGCTCCATTGCCAAGTGCGCGCGGTCGCGGCGTCTACCGTGCCGCCCGCGTCTTTCAGGATGCTGGTGACGTCATCGCTGTCCAGGATCGAGAAATTGGGTTTGAGCCCCAGCGCCGCGCCGTCCTGGCGCAGCAGGCGCACGCCCAGCGCGTGAAAGGTGCAGATCACCACCTCGCGTGCGGCCTTGCCGATCAGCTCCTTGGCGCGCTCGCGCATCTCGCTCGCGGCCTTGTTGGTAAATGTGATGGCAAAGATGCGGTTCGGCGCCAAGCCGGCCTGGATCAGCCGGCCAATCTTGTGCGTGATCACCCGCGTCTTGCCCGAGCCGGCGCCGGCCAGCACCAGGCAGGGCCCGTGCATGTAGTTGACGGCTTCCTGTTGCGCCAGGTTCAGACCGGTGGAGGGGGGTGAAGGGGGAGAGCTTGACATCCGTGAAGCCGATAAGGCATCGGCACTGTTGAGCCGCGCATCATACAGACGTGTCACCGGGATCGGCCCAGCCAGGGATGTCAGCGTCAGCATCATGCGAACCCCGGCAGGCGCTCGGTCAGGCATGGCTTACTGCGACAAAACTCTCGAAGCTGCGTTTCCCGAACGCGGGCCAGCCAAAGCGTGGCTTGCTGTGATTTCAGCGTTGATGAACTGCAAACACGAAGGGCTTTGTCATCTTCTGCCTTCTCTCTTTGACGAAATTGCCTACACACGATTGTTCTCCATTCCCACAGGGAAATCAGGTCAGGTTTATTGAATCCGGTTACGATTTATTCGCTTAGTCAGTAAGCAGTAGTCACTGCAAATCAACCCGGAGAAAACCCATGAAACTGAAACTCAGTAAGTCATCCCAGGCCTGCTTGTTGCTGGTCGCGGCCAGCGGTGCCATGGCTTCCAGCCACCGCGAAGCGCCGTTCATAACTGGTCAGCCCAAGGTGGACGCCACCGACCTGTATATGTTTCGCAGCTACGAGGCGGGTCGGTCGGCCTTCGTGACGCTCCTGGCCAACTACCAGCCGTTCCAAGACCCGCAAGGCGGGCCGAACTTTTACATGTTCGACCCCAATGCGCTGTACGAGATCCACATTGATAACGATGGCGATGCGGTGGAAGACCTTACCTTCCAGTTCCGCTTCACAAACACCTCCAAGGCGACCGCGCTCACCGTAGGCGGCAAATCTGTGAAGATCCCACTCATCAACAGCGGTCCCATCAGCGGCGTCAATCCCCCCGCGCTGAACGTGCGTGAAACCTTCACCGTTGATCTGGTTCGCGGAACGCGCCGCGGCGGTGCCCACACCAGCCTTACCAATGCCGCAGGCGGTGCTGCAGTGTTCGATAAACCTGTGGACAACATTGGCGACAAAGTGTTTGGCAGCGCCACTGGGTATGCCAGCTACGCCAACCAGCACATCTACAACGTCGCGATTCCTGGATGCAGCGTCCCCGGCAAAGTTTTCGTCGGCCAACGCAAGGAGCCGTTCTACATTGCGGTGGGCAAGTCGTTTGACCTGTTCAACCTGAACCCCCTGGGCCCTGAGGTGGGGGGGAATAATAACGACCTGGAGGCCAAGAACGTCAGTACGCTGGCCCTGGAAGTCCCGATCGCGTGCTTGACCAAGGGCGCGGAACCGGTGATAGGCGCCTTCACCACGGCCAGTTTGCGCCAGGGTCGCCTGCTCAATGGTTTCCCGGGGACGGGTTTGAACAAGGGCACGCGCCATGGTGGCGCCTGGACGCAGGTCTCGCGCCTGGGTATGCCGTTGGTGAATGAATTGATCATCGGCATTGATGACAAAGACAAGTTCAACGCCTCCAAACCCAAAGACGATGGGGCAAACTTTGCCGATTACGTGACCAACCCGGTGCTGCCAGCGCTGATTCAATCTTTGTTCCCGAGTGCCCCCGCACCGACCAACTTCCCACGTACGGACTTACTGGCGGCGTTCCTCACGGGCCTTCCTACTTTGAATCAGCCTGCGAACGTGAAGGCGGGTGAAATGCTGCGCTTGAACACCTCCATCGCCACCACTGCTGCCGGTGCGCAAAACCCGCTGGGCGTGGCCGCTGGTGACAATGCCGGATTCCCGAACGGACGCCGCCCGGCCGACGACGTGGTGGACTTGTCGTTGCGCGTGGCTATGGGCGCGTTGTGTGTTCTGACTGGCCCGACCGACGCTTTGAAAGTAGGTTGCAAGCCAGGTGATGCACTTGCAGGTGGCGCGGCGCTGACGGACGGAGTTCGCAAGATGGATGTGAATTTTGGCGTCACGTTCCCGTACCTGAACACGCCCCTGCCTGGTAATTTCAATCCAGCAGCTCCGGCTGGGTCCGTCTTCCCTTGAATTGAAAAGGAGTTTTGAAATGAATACAACACCCAAGATATTGTTGGCAGCGGGGTTGGCGACGACGTTGATCGTCAGCGGATGCGCGGGAAACGACGATCCACAGCCCGTTACGGGCTCTGCATCGTCTGTTCCCGACAGCGCTGGCGCGAGCCCCGCCGCTTTCACGGCTTATCTCTTGACGCTTAGCCCGAATGACGAAACTTCAGAACCGTTGACGTTGAGCAATGGCTTTGCCGTGCCGGATGACGAGGTGAATGACCCGCAGCCCCTGGTCTGAGTAGTTCGGATTTAGTTGATCCGTCTGTACGGCAGCGATTCGGCAACGAACGCTGCCGTGTTTACGTAAAAGCGAGACGCTTAAGCATGCTCACCTTCTCCAAGTGGACCCCGTGGATCGCCCTTGTTCTGGCCGCGACGCAATTGAGTGCGCTGGCCATCACTGCGGTCCACCCGTTACGAGATGATGAGGTGCTTGAGGTGTTGCCTGAGGTTACGCGCAGTCGTCCGTCACGGGCGGCACCTTCTCCCACAGTTAGTGACCCGGCTACGGCCGCGTTGCAGGCGCGAAAAGACATCTCTATAGCGAGACAGACAGGAGACACACGTTATTGGGGCCGCGCGCAGGCGGTGCTGACCCCTTGGTGGGATCGACCCGATGCGCCAGCGGATTTGTCGATTTTGCAGGCGACGGTGCAGCAGGGTCGGCATGAGTTTGATGCCTCGCGCAAGATCCTCACCGCAGCGTTGGCGCGTTCCCCCGGCAACGCCCAGGGCTGGCTCAATCTGGCAGCGCTAGAGCGACTATCGGCCCGTTACGCCCAAGCCCTGGTGGCGTGCGAAGCGGTGGCCCGCGCGGGCCAAGCCTTGTATGCTGTCGCGTGCCGACTGGAAACCCAATCCCTTCAGGGTCAACTTCAATCGCCGGCGCAGGGCTTGCAGGCGTTGATCGCGCAAACCGCGGACATAAGCCAGCGCAGCTGGTTGTTGTCTTTGCTGGCTGAAAGCCAGGAACGCGCGGGCCGTGACACTGCGGCGGCAGACGCCTACGCCCAAAGCCTGGCACTGGACCCGGACCTCTACACCTCAATTGCCTACAGCGATTTGCTGTTGCGCACCGGCAAAACGTCTGCGGCACTGCAAGTCTTGGCGACGTTGCCGGAAACCGATGCGGTGCTGCTGCGCCGCGCTGCCGCCTGGCGCCGACTGGGCGACGCGCGCTGGACCGGCGCACGCGCCATGCTTAACGAGCGCGCCGCCGCGCTGGAACGTCGTGGCGACGACCCGGCGCTGCATGGCCGCGAGTTAGCGTTGGCGGCCTTGTGGCTGGACGATGACGCGCCGCATGCACTGACGCTGGCGCGCCGCAATCTGCTGCTACAACGCGAGCCGCTGGACTGGTGGGTGGCGCTGCAAAGCGCCCGCCAGGCTAAAGACGTCTCTGCCCTAGCTGAAATCGAGCGCGCCATCCAGGCCGCCGGATTGCGCGATGTACGTCTCTCGTCCACCGGCCCCGTCAACCTGTCGGCTGCGCTCATGGTGGCTAACTGATGCGCGCATTGAGGGCTTTGTTGTTTTTTTCCTGTCTGGTGGCGCTGGGCAGCGGGTCGGCGCTGGCGCATAAAGGCAGCGATGCCTATCTTGACGTACAGCAAGTCAACGAGGCGGTGCCGGCCATTCAGACCAGCAGCGTGGCCCAGCGGAGTTACCGCTTTTCCCTGGCGGTGGCGATCAAAGATCTTGATTTGCTGGTGCCGATAGATGCCAATGCCGATGCCAAGGTGACCTGGGGTGAAGTCAAAGCCGCGATGCCTTTGGTGTTAGCTTTATTGAACGAGGCGGCCAATTCCGAGCTGCTGCCAGGTCCGCAAGTAGCCGATCAAACAGTGACGAACGCATGCCGCTTGGCGTGGCAGTTTGATGGCATTGATAAGCGCAGTGACGGCTCCTATTTGCGCATGGTGGCGACCGCCCAATGCCCGGCGGAGCAAACGCTGGCTTTCAAATACAGCTTGTTCAAGAACCAGGATGCCACCCACCGCTTGCTGGTGGCGGGTCGTATTGCGGGCAAAGATTTGCTGACTACTGCATCGCCGCAACAGCCCAACCCGCTGGTCCTGAGCCCGGGCAACGGCAGCGGATTGAACTCGGCCCTGCACGCCTCCAGTGCGCCTTCTTCAAACCGCTGGTCTGTGCTGCGCGACTACTTCAGCCTGGGGGTGCATCATTTGTTGGAGGGTTATGACCACCTTGCGTTTTTGCTGGCGCTGGTGCTGCCCTTGCGCCTGGGCCTCTTCGGAGCCGTGCCGCACGCCGTTTTGCCCGCGGCTGTCGCTTCGGGTCAGGCCGGGAGCGTCTGGTGGGTGTTGCTGCGCACGGTGACGGCCTTCACGATTGGTCACTCCATCACGCTGATGCTGGCCACCTTTGGCTGGACGCAAGTGTCGCCGCGCTGGGTGGAGCCGGCGATAGCGTTGTCGATTGTGGTCACTGCGTTGCTGAATCTGCGCCATGTGGCGTGGATACGCACCGATGTGCTGGCCTTGCTGTTTGGCCTGGTGCATGGCTATGGTTTTGCCGGCTTGTTGCTGGAGGCCGCTGCGCCCACCGGCTTGTTGCCCTGGGCGTTAGCCGGATTCAATGTTGGCGTTGAAGCCGGGCAACTGATTGCCGTCACGGGCTGGGTGCTGCTGTCGCAACCGCTGGTCGGTAGAACCTGGTACCCCAGCGTAGTGGTCCGCGGCGGCTCGGCATTGCTGCTGTTACTGGCCAGTTGGTGGTTCTGGCAGCGCGTGCGGTGAGGGGCGCTTGGCAGTGTGCCGGCCAATGCATTGATGTTGATGGCTGTGCCCATGACGAATCCTGCCGATTTCTTGAGAATGGCCGGGCGAGCTTGCCACGCACAGTGATGGCTTCATTTGGATATCGCGTCTATTATTCGAGCTTAAGCTCGTGCAGAATCAACGGCCGTCTTGGCGGCCAGCCACTTCGGCGCACCCCACCGAACCAGGCACTACACCGGGGACTCACATGAGCATTTTTGATCGATTTTGGGGCTCCTCCAAGAAGCCTCAACCCGCACTCGCCCCCGTGGTGGCTGCGGCGGCGCCAACGACGGAGCGCCGCAACCGCAAGCGCAAGAACGCCAACCGGGGTGCCAAGGCGCTCATCATCGATGACTCGGCCACGGTGGTTGCCGCCCTGCGCAAGATGCTGCGTTCGGCTGGTTACGCGACGCGTGAAGCCGCCGACGCTGAAAGCGGCCTGGCGCTGATCACACAAGACCCACCCGACCTTGTTTTTCTGGACATCGTCTTGCCTGGCATGAACGGTTTTGGCGCTTTGCGGGTGATACGCAAGACGCCCTCGACCCAGCACATCCCGGTGATCATGATCAGCGGCAACGAACATGCCACCGAGCAGTTTTATGCCAACCGGATTGGCGCCGATGACTTCCTGAAAAAACCGTTTTCCCGGTATGAGCTGTTTGCCCACATCGAGTCCTTGCTGGACGACAGCCGCATGCCGCGCCGAAAAGCCGATATGTCGGGCGCGAAAAGGCCCGCCCGCGTGGCCGCAGCGCACGATGATGTGTCGGCGGCGGTGCGCGACACGGTTCCGGCCGCGTTAACGGCGCTCGCGCCCGTGTTGCCCCAATCGCCTGCACCTGCCGCACCCAAGCGGTCGTCTGCGCTGGAGGCCCGCAAGGCGCTCACGGCCATGGGCTTGCAGTATTTCAAGCCGGCGGATTTTTTTGCTGCCATTCGCCGCGGCGACCAACTGGCGGTGGAGCTGTTCCTGAGCAGCGCAGCGGTCCGGTGCGACGAGGCTTTTGAGGGTGAATCCGCACTGGCTGTGGCGCAAAAGGCCGGTTTCCCCGACCTGATCAACCTTTTGCAGCGCCACGCCAGTCTGCCACAGCCCCTTTCTTCGACACAACGCTGAGCGAGCCCCTGAACTTTTACTGAGACCCGCCGGCCGCTGTTGGGTCAGTTCTGGAAATACCAGAATCCGGCGTTCACCCACTCGGTCAGCTGCTTGGCAAAGGCGGCGTCTTGCAGTGCACTGTGCAGCTGGTCGTGGCTCAGCTCGTCATGGTCACACAGGGCGATCACGGCAGCTTGCAGCGCCGGGCCAAAGGCGCAACGCTCGCCGTCGACATAGCACACGCCTTGCGCCACGGTGGCATCAACATAGAAGCAGCGCAGGCCACCGGTGCGAACCAAAACTTGCTGCTGCAGCGCATCAACGACCTCTGCGGCAGGCAGTGGCTGGTCCAGCGCCTGCAAGTCCAGTGCACATTTGGTCTTGGAGAAGTAGCTGCCGGCAAAGTCGGCGACCAGCAGCTCATCGTCCAGCAGGCTTTGCAGCTGCGCCTTGATCAGGGTGAAATCGCTGGTGTTGATTTGGCCTTGGTGGGTGTGGATCGGTCGCTTGGGGTCGGTCAACAACGTTTTGCCCAGCTCCTTGTCGATCACATGGTCCGCCAGGCCGCTGAGCAGGTCGCAAGCTGACTTGGCTCTAAAGCCGACCGAGAAGCTCATGGACTCTTCCAGCGTCACGCCCTCGTGCGGAAAGCCCGGCGGGATGTACAAGATATCGCCCGGCAGCAGCTCGACGTCAATGATGGCCTCGAAGGGCTCGGTGTGCAAGAGCGCGGCGTGCGCCGCAAATTGTTTGTGCTCGCCCAAGTCGCCAACGCGCCAGTGGCGCCGGCCCGAGCCCTGGCAAATGAACACGTCGTACAGGTCAATGTGCGGCCCCACACCGCCCCCGGGCGTGGCATAGCTGATCATCACATCGTCAAGCCGCCACTTCGGGATGAAGGCAAAGGGTTTCACCAGTTCGGCTACTTCAGGCGACCAATGGTTGACCGCCTGCACCACCAGCGTCCAGCCCTCCTTGCCAAAGCGCTCGTAGGACTCGAACGGGCCGACCTCAGCCTGCCACTGGCCGTCCTTCTTGTACACCAGGCGTGACTCCACCTCTTCTTCGCAGGCCAGGCCGGCCAGGTCATTGGGGCTGATCAAGTCCTCAAACTGCGCAAAGCCCTGGCGGATCACCACCGGCTTTTGCTGCCAGTAGTTGGCCATGAAGTGGTCGAGGGAGAAGTCAGCCAGCTGGAGTGTGAGCATGGAGTGCCAAGTAAAAAAGGTGAGCTTTGAGTATCGCACCTGCCAATGCGATCCCACGCTCCTTGAACTCATGGATGGCATGGCGGCCGAGGTCCATACTGAGTTCGACCCGCCACGTTTGACTGAGGCTGCGTCCATCTTTGTTCTCGACACCAACGCGATCTCAGAGTTGCGCCATGGCAAGCCTCAACAGTCGCCCGAGGTGTGTGCCTGGGCTGGCGCGATGATTGCCGCCACCGCCATCGAGCACCGCTTTACCGTTGTCACGCGCAACACGGGGGACTTTGTTACTACCGGCGTGGCGCTAGTCAATCCATGGTTGGCTTGAGCCGTTGTCTGCGTACCAGAGTAACAGCAATGGTGCAACGGTTGCTCTACACTATGGCCCATGCCTACCTTGCGCCGATTTTCTGAATCCCGCGTCTTGATGTATCTCGGGGACCATCCGCCACCGCACGTTCATGTCGTTCTGCGCGATGGCCGCGACTGCATTGTCGAAATTGAATCGTTGCTGGTCATTGGCAAGCTGGCCGGGCGCGAAATCCGTGATGCGCTTAACTGGATAGAAGACGAGAAAACGTTTCTCTTAACCGAATGGCAGAGGTACAACCCATGAGTGAATTTTTCCATCCCAAACTCCAGGCAGTCAACGCGCTGGAGCCCTATCGCTTAAGCACCACCTGGAGCACTGGTGAAGAGCTTGAGGTTGATGTTTCGAATGTGATGCGCGGGCCAGCTTTTGCCGAGATTCGCAAGCCGGAGGTATTTTGCACGGTACACACTGATGGTTTCAGCATCGAGTGGTTGGATACCGAGCTCGGCCCAGACAATGTCTATGCCTGGGCCAAAGAGCAGGCGGGCGAGGTCAGCCATGAGATGTTCGGCGGCTGGATGTACCGCAACAAGCTGTCTCTTTCTGGCGCCGCTGAAGCGTTGGGCATCAGCCGTCGCATGGTGAGCTATTACCGTACGGCGCACAAAGCGATCCCACGGTCCATTTGGCTTGCGTGCTTGGGTTGGGAGGTGACACGTCCCAAGGCGCGAACGCTTCCCCGTGAGCTGCCTACGGCAAGAGAATACGCAGCCGCCCACGCTTGAACGCCGACTGCGTCAATTAATCCGAGCCTGGCCGTTTGACTGCATTTTGAATGGGGCTCGGCCCGTGTTTGCTCTAGACACCAACGTGACTTCGGAGCTACGCCATGGCAAGCCTCATCAATCACCCGAGGTGCGGGCCTGGGCTGGCGCGATGATTGCCGCCACCGCTATTGAGCACCGCCTTTCCGTTGTCACCCGCAACACAGGGGACTTTGTCAATATCGGCGTGGCTCTAGTCAATCCATGGTTGGCGTGAGCCGTTGGCAACTAAGGAAAGACGACCCCTTTGCCATCAAATTAATCTCAAAAACGTAGCTGCATATGCTTATCCGACGAGGACCAGCGGCCGATTTGATTGATAAGATCGCCGTGGATGGCATGCAAAATTTACCGACAGTTGTACGGCGGTTGCTGTCACTCACCGAAAAAACTCAAATCGCCGTTTTTCGATCATCAAGCGACCTTCGCGCTAGTCACAGCTACACCTGCTTGTGGCAGATTCCGGTCGGTCGCGCGGGTGCTCCAAAACGGTCAGTGGATCGCAAAAAAGTGAATCCAAACAACTCGGCAGTTTCAGTCTTGAAACTATAGTGCACGCACCGAAACCGCTCGCGCACCTGATCGAGCAAGCGG
>JBBQQX010000050.1:0-24674 GCA_038215405.1 Burkholderiales bacterium | reverse complement strand
ACCATCACGCAGTGCAGCTTCCATGCGTTCGGCAAGTGCGATCAGCAGTTCGTCACCATGGCCGTGGCCGTAGGCATCATTCACTGCCTTGAAGCCGTCCAGGTCAAGGTAGGCTATGGCGAGTGACTGCGTGCGCCGGTGCCCCTGGGCATCGTGTTTAATCACGCTGCCTTTGGACAAGATCCACACCCAGTCGCCGCTGCATGTTCGCTGGCGGAACTCGACCTGGTATTCGGAATTTTCCCCCGCCACATAGCGGCGGTGCACCTCGGTTGTTCGCTCCCGATCGTCCGGGTGCAAACGTTCCATCCAGGCTGAATAAGTCTCTTTAAAGGTGTCGGGATCAAAGCCCAGCATGGTGGCGTATTCGGCGTTGACGGACGCCTCACCCGTCTGCACGTTTAGATCGTAAACGCCCAGATGGCCGGCGGCCAGCGCCAGCCGCAGTCGATCTTCATTGAGTGCCAAAGCTTGGGTACGCTCGATGACCTGGGCCTCTAGCCCCAACTGGCTGTGCTCCACGCTGTCGGCCATGCTGTTGAACGCATCCGCCAGATCGGCAAACTCCCGGCTGTCGTCCCGTGCAGAAATGGCTCGGGTGGACAGGTCACCGCCACCGAGCTTGTGTGCGACGTCACCCAAGCGGCGCAAAGGCTGTGTCAAGTGCCGTGCCACCATCAGTATCAGCAGCAAAGCCATCACGGCGAACACGCTGCCCGTCCATAGAGCCGCGCGCACTTGGGTGTTGAGCCCGCGCAACGCCTCCTGTTCAGACTGAAAGTGAATGAAGGTCCAGCCGCGTTCTCGATTGACTGGAACGTGGCGGTACACCGCGAGTTGCATGGCCCCTTGGGCGTCAGGTATTCGCAAAACGCCTTCAAAGCCATTGGCCACCGGATAAGTGCGCCAAAAATCGTCGGTGGAGAGCGCTCTTTGGGGTAGCCGCGCCAATACGTTGCCATGCGCCCCCACGATCAGCGACGCGCCCGCCTGTGCGTACCCTGTGCGGCTATAGCCAATGCCGTAAGTTAAGAGCTTATCGACCTTGATGGTGGCCACCAAAATCCCGACGATGCCACTGGCGGCGTAACCATCGCTGTCCAACTGCATGATTTGCCGCAATATGGCGATGGATGGGACACCGTCAAGGGTCACTTCTTCGACCAACTCTGTGGCACCCAGCGTTGTCGCACGCTCCAAAACCTCTGGCATTTCAAAGGCCTGCCCTTTTTCGCCCGGCTGGGTGGATGCCAGTACCCGCCTACTGCCATCTATCACTCTGAGGTCTTCGAAGGCGTCAGGATAAGACCGCTCGATGCGGTCGAGAAACAGTTCCAGGCTGAGACCTTGGGTCTTTGCATCGTCACTGACCAGCGCACTGATGACTTGCGGGCTTTCAGCCAGCAACTTCATGTCACCGCGACGCTCGGCAATGGTCGCCCGAATGGTGTTGAGCTGGCTGTTGGCAGATACCTCCAGCAGGCTGGTCGCATCGATGAGGCGCTGATCCCTGGCGCCAGTCAGGTGCAGCCAGGGCGAGCCCACATACCAGACGATGCCCCCCGCCGCCATGGCGAGTGCATACAGGACACCAAAGTACAGCGCGATTCGGGTCGAAAAAGGCTGTCGAAAGAGCATGGGTGCTAAGGTGCGTAGTCAAACCTGCGGATCTCGTACTTACGTGGATCAGCCAGCACACGGCGCAAGCCGTCATATTCAAAAGAGGACGCGACGTGCTCCCACTGGGCGTCGGAAGCGAGCTTGTTCAGCGATTGGAGCAAGTCGTACTCCGCCTTGAGCGGGGTCACGCCGGGCTGCATGACGATGACGGGAGCGGACGGCACGTCTAGGATGCCGCTGCGGGTCAGGGCTGCCACCTGCGCGACCGACATATCAATGGGCACTGCGGCAAACGCCTGCCCCTCGCCAAGTACCCAGCGCGCAGCCGCTTCCACGTTCTTCTGCGATTGGCGCATCCAGGCAAACGCACGAACATAACCGGCGACCAGTGCCCGCGCGGCATCCGGTGACCGTTTTTCAAAATCCCGGCTGATCAGGAAGTAATCCACGCTTTGGCTGCGAAAGACAATCCGGTTGTCGCGGTTGGCAGCCAGTGCCAGCGAGATGGCGGGCTCCCAGCCCGCCATCGCGTCAATGTCGCCGCGCGCCAGTGCCGTGGGCAGCTCGGAATTAGTCAGGGGCACCAGTGTGACATCACTGGTCTTTAATTGAGCTGACGTCAACCCCTGGATCAAAGTGCTGTGTGCGGTAGACACCGGAACATAACCGATGCGTTTACCCGCGAGGTCGCTGACGCGCGCACCGCCTCTGGTCACGACGGCGTTGAGGGATACCTCTACCAAGCCCACAATCCAAACCTTCTTTGACGCAGCGACGACGGTGGCAGGCATGTCGCCGACCAGACCGGCATCGAGTTTGTGGTCATTGATCAAGGGCAGCATGTCGGCGCCCCGTTTGAATGCATGGGTGATCAGCGGCGTTCCGAATCGTTCCAGTTCGACCTGCAGCAGCCGGTCGTGCCGCATGACCGCAGCGATCACGCCGCTGGGATACGACAAGGGCTGAATGCCCAAATCCAGTGCCGAGGAGTTGGCCGTCAGGGCGTACCGGACCACGTAGTCTTGCGCCGCTGCAGGCCTACCCGCCAACAGTCCAATGACACAAACTGCCAGACATCCAAAACGCAAAAAAATACCGTTCATCAGGCCTCCCAAGAGATGTCAAAGCGTCGATGGGCATTATGCAATGGATGGTTGAACGACTGGATGGCTGGATGGCTGGATGGCTGAACGGACACCTGGCAAGCGTTACTGCATGAGCAAAAACCTGTCAGTTGGGCTTTTTCTTTGCCCAAGCGCCTGCACTGGCGCAGTTTCCGGCGATCACGCCAGGTCGTAGCGCCACAGGTTCATCACCTTGGCCCAAGCCGCCACAAAGTCTTGCACAAAGGCTTGCTGCGAGTCGCTGCACGCATAGACTTCCGCGACGGCTCGCAGCTGGGCGTTGGCACCGAAGACCATATCCACGACGGTGCCCGTGCGCTTGAGCTCGCCGGTGGCTCGATCGCGCCCCTCCAATACGCCCTCAGAGGTGGCGGACTTCTGCCACTTGGTGCCCATGTCGAGCAGATTCACGAAGAAGTCATTGCTCAATGTTCCGGCGCGCTCGGTGAACACGCCGTGCTGAGACTGGCCAACGTTCGCATTCAGGGCGCGTAGGCCACCGATCAGCACCGTCATTTCGGGCGCCGTCAGGGTCAACAGCTGCGCCTTGTCCACCAACAGCTCAGCCGCTGATCCCTCGAGTCCGTGGCGGACGTGGTTGCGGAACCCGTCTGCGGCAGGCTCCAGCACGGCGAACGAATCTACATCGGTCTGGGCCTGCGAGGCATCCATGCGGCCCGGCGAGAACGGAACTTTCACCTCAATGCCAGCCTTCTTCGCAGCCGCCTCGACCGCCGCGCAGCCGCCCAGAACGATCAGATCAGCGAGCGACACTTTTTTATCCCCGGACTGCGCGCCGTTGAATTCCTTCTGGATCGCTTCCATCGCCCCAAGGACCTGTGCCAGTTCAACGGGCTGGTTGACCTTCCAATCCTTTTGCGGCGCCAGGCGAATGCGCGCGCCATTCGCGCCACCGCGCTTGTCACTGCCGCGGAACGTGCTTGCTGACGCCCAGGCCGTGGTGACCAGTTGGGAAACGGACAAACCAGAGGCCAGGAGCTTGGCCTTCAGGGCGGCCGTGTCCTGCTCATCGATCAATGGGTGATCCACCGCGGGAATGGGGTCCTGCCAGATCAGTTCCTCCTTGGGCACCAGCGGGCCCAGGTAGCGGGCGATCGGGCCCATGTCGCGGTGCGTCAGCTTGAACCAGGCGCGGGCGAACGCGTCGGCGAACTGGTCCGGATGCGCAAGATAGTGCCGTGAAATCTTTTCGTAGGCCGGGTCGACCCACAGGGAAAGGGTCGTGGTCAGCATAGCGGGCGCGTGCCGCTTGGACGGGTCATGGGCATCGGGCACGGCACCGGCGCCCAGGCCCTGCTTGGGCGTCCACTGATGCGCACCGGCCGGGCTTTTCGTCAGCTCCCATTCAAAGCCGAACAGGTTCTCGAAGAAATTGCCGCTCCATTTCGTGGGCGTGGTGGTCCAGGTGACTTCCAGGCCGCTGCTGATCGTGTCACCCCCTTTGCCGCTGCCATAGCTGCTCAGCCAGCCCAGGCCCTGCGCCTCAATGCCAGCCGCTTCCGGCTCGGGCCCCACATGTTTCACATCGCCGGCACCATGGGTTTTACCGAAGCTGTGACCGCCCGCGATGAGCGCGACCGTTTCTTCATCGTCCATCGCCATGCGCGAAGGTCTCGCGGATGTCCCGCGCCGCAGCGAGCGGGTCCGGGTTACCGTTCGGGCCTTCCGGATTGACGTAGATCAGACCCATCTGCACGGCCGCGAGCGGATTTTCGAGATCCCGGTCGCCGCTGTAGCGTTTGTCATCAAGCCACTTGGTCTCGGAACCCCAGTAGACGTATTCCTCCGGCTCCCAGATGTCCTCACGCCCGCCGGCAAAGCCGAAGGTCTTGAAACCCATGGATTCCAGGGCGACGGTGCCCGTGAGGATGATCAGATCGGCCCAGGATATCTTGCGGCCATACTTCTGCTTGGTCGGCCAAAGCAGCCGGCGCGCCTTGTCGAGATTGACGTTGTCGGGCCAGCTGTTCAAGGGCGCAAAGCGCTGATTGGCGCTGCCTGCACCGCCACGGCCATCGCTGATGCGGTAGGTGCCGGCACTGTGCCAGGCCATGCGAACGAACAGCGGTCCGTAGTGGCCGAAGTCCGCGGGCCACCAGTCTTTGGAGTCCGTCATCAGGGCATGAAGGTCCTTGATCAGGGCATCGAGGTCTAGGCTTTTGAACGCCTGGGCGTAATTGAAGGTCTCGCCCATGGGGTTGGATTTGGCGCCGTGCTGGTGCAAGCTGTTCAGCTTGAGCTGATCGGGCCACCACTGAGCGATCGATGGCCCGCCAACGACCGTGTTGTGTTGGCCGGCAGCGCCTGAGAACGGGCATTTTGATTCGGTTGACATGGCTCTCTCCTTGGGGGTTTTTGGTGTCTACGACGCTTAAAAGTCTAGGGGTTGGGTAGGCATCGAGCAACAAAATTTTGTCAATGGCGTCTATAGCGCGATCCGATAGGGCCGGCGGGCCAAACGGCGTTGAACATCAGGCATCACGAATTGAGACCTTTGAATTCGGCTCACCCTTATTTCGCGCCTGAAGTTGCTAGACTTCCCGCGATGACCGACACAGCAAAACCACACTCACCCATGATGGCCCAGTACCTGGGTCTCAAAGCAGACTACCCCGACACGCTGCTGATGTACCGCATGGGCGACTTCTATGAGCTGTTTTTCGCCGATGCTGAAAAAGCCGCACGCCTGCTCAACATCACACTGACCCAGCGCGGCCAGAGCGCGGGGGAACCCGTGGTCATGGCCGGGGTGCCATTTCATTCGCTGGAAACGTATTTGGCCCGACTCATCAAATTGGGCGAGTCGGTAGCGATTTGCGAACAGATCGGCGAGGTCACGGGCAAGGGCCCGGTGGAGCGCAAGGTGATGCGCGTCGTCACGCCGGGCACGCTGACCGACCTGGAACTGCTGAGCGACAAATCCGAGTCGATGCTGCTGGCGGTGCACCAGGGGCCGCGCAACGTCTGCGGCCTGGCCTGGCTCAGCGTCACGCAGGGCGAAGTGCATCTGGGCGAATGCGTGGCCGACGACCTGGCTCAGTGGGTGCTGCGCATCGCGCCCGGCGAGATCATCTTCAGCGCGGGCGCGACGCCCGCCTTTGAGTCGCGCCTGCGCGGCGCACGGGCCTCTGGCACGGTGTCGGTCAGCGTGCGGCCCGACTGGCAATTTGACGCAGGCCTGGGTGAAAAGAAGCTGCTGGCGCAGCTTCAGGCCGCGAGCTTGCTGCCGTGGCAGGCGCAGGATCTGCCGCTGGCCCACGCCGCCGCCGCTGCCCTGTTGGCCTATGCCGAGCACACGCAAGGCCGGGCGCTGACCCACATCCAAAGCGTGCGCGTGCAGCGCAGCGACGAACTGATCGATCTGCCACCCACCACCCGGCGCAACCTGGAGCTCACCCAGACCCTGCGCGGTGAAGATCAGCCCACGCTTTTTTCGCTGCTCGACACCTGCATGACCGGCATGGGCAGCCGCCTGCTCAAAAACTGGCTGCTCACACCCCAGCGCAACCGTGGCGAAGCGCAGCAACGGCTGAACGCCATTGCCGCGCTGCAAAGCGGTGGCGCGCACACGTCGGGGGCCGGCGTCTGGCGCCAACTGCGCGAGCAACTCAGGGGCAGTACCGACGTGGAGCGCATCACCGCCCGCATCGCGCTGCGACAGGTGCGCCCGCGCGAGCTCGTCGCGCTCCAGCTAACGCTTCTAAAAACAGAGCTACTTAACCATATTACACGCGGGCTAGAGCCCTATTTGACTCAAATTTCAGAGCATTTGCTGGCACCCTCCGCTTGTGCGGCCTTGTTGGCCCGCGCCATTGACCCCGAGCCCGCCGTGCTGGTGCGCGACGGCGGCGTGATCGCCAGCGGTTTTGACGCTGAACTGGACGAGCTGCGCGCAATTCAGACCAATTGCGACGGCTTCTTGCTCGACCTGGAGGGGCGCGAGAAGGCCCGCACCGGCATTGCCAACTTGCGCGTGCAGTTCAACAAGGTGCACGGCTTCTTCATTGAGGTCACGCAGGGCCAAGTCGACAAAGTGCCCGACGACTACCGGCGTCGCCAGACGCTGAAAAATGCCGAGCGTTTCATCACCCCCGAACTCAAAGCCTTTGAGGACAAGGCCCTGAGCGCGCAGGAGCGCGCGCTGGCGCGTGAGAAATGGCTGTACGAGCAGGTGCTGGACCAGCTGCAGGTGTTTGTGCCCGCTCTCAGCCAGGTCGCACGCGCGCTGGCCACGCTGGACGCACTGTGCGCGCTGACTGAACGCAGCCTGACGCTGGGTTGGTGCGCGCCGCAGTTTGTCAAGGAACCCTGCCTGGACATCACGCAGGGTCGCCACCCGGTGGTGCAGGCGCGCCTGGCCGAGACCAGCAGTGGCGCCTTCATCGCCAATGACACGCGCTTGAGTGCCAAGCAGCGCATGCAGATCATCACTGGCCCGAACATGGGCGGCAAGTCGACCTACATGCGCCAGATCGCCGTCATCGTGCTGCTGGCCAGCATGGGCAGCTATGTGCCGGCCAGCGCCTGTCGGCTCGGGCCGATCGACGCCATCCACACCCGCATCGGCGCCGCCGACGACCTGGCCAACGCCCAATCCACCTTCATGCTTGAGATGCTGGAAGCCGCGCAGATACTGATTGCTGCCACGCCCAACTCGCTGGTGCTGATGGACGAGATTGGCCGCGGCACCAGCACCTTTGACGGCCTGGCGCTGGCCAGTGCCATCGCGACCCAGCTGCACGACAAGGCGCAGGCCTACACCTTGTTTGCGACACACTACTTTGAGCTGACCGAGTTCCCGGCCCAGCACCACGGCGCCATCAACGTGCATGTGAGCGCCGCCGAGGCGGGCCGCGACATCGTGTTTTTGCATGAGATTGAGCCCGGCCCAGCCAGCAAGAGCTACGGCATCCAGGTCGCTCGGCTGGCGGGCATGCCGGCGCCAGTGCTGAACCACGCCCGCCAGACCCTGGCCGCGCTGGAATCACAAGCCACGCTCAACCAGGCGCAGGTCGACTTGTTTGCCGCGCCGCCACTGGCCGAAGCCGTCGCCGCCAGCGCCATTGAAGCCGCCGTGGTTGCGCTCAATCCTGATAACTTGAGCCCGCGCGAAGCGCTGGAGGCGCTGTACCAGCTCAAGAAGTTGGCTGCTGGCCAGTAACGCGCCAACGCGCAAGAATCGCCGCGTCGCCAGCACAGCAGAACCTGGCTTCGCCCTACACTCTGCCTTTATTCCCGCCATTCACTCCGACACCATGACTTACTGCGTCGCCATCAAACTCAATGCCGGACTGGTTTTTCTCTCCGACTCGCGCACCAACGCCGGGCTGGATCAGATCAGCACCTTTCGCAAAATGATCGTCTATGAAAAGCCGGACGACCGCTTCATGGTGCTGCTCTCGGCCGGCAACCTCAGCATTTCGCAGTCAGTGCGCGAGATTCTTCAGGTGGAGCAGCTCAAAGAGCACGCCGACAGTGAGCCCATCACGATCTGGAACGCCAAAAGCATGTTTGATGCCGCGCGCGTACTGGGGGCGACCATTCGCCACGTGCGTGAGCGCGACTCGGAAGCACTGAGGCAGTCGGGCGTTGACTTCAACGTTTCGCTGATTTTTGGCGGCCAGATCAAGGGTGAGGCCATGCGCCTGTTTCAGGTCTATTCGGCCGGCAACTTCATTGAAGCTACCCCCGAGACGCCCTACTTTCAAGCCGGCGAATCCAAATACGGCAAGCCGGTGCTGGACCGGGTCATCACGCCGGCCACACCGCTGGACGAGGCCGCCAAGTGCGCGCTGGTGTCGATGGACTCCACGCTCAAATCGAATTTGTCGGTGGGTTTGCCGCTGGACCTGGTGGTCTATGAAGCCAACCAGTACCAGACCGACAAAGTGGTGTGCATTGATGAGCACAACCCCTATTTCAAGATGATGCACAACAGCTGGGGCCAAAAACTGCGCGAGGTGTTTGACAGCATTGAAGACCCGATGTGGAACGGTGAGCAAACCGAGGTGCCGCTGATGCTGCAGTCTGGGCGCAACCAGCCACTGAAAAAAATCACGACCCCTCAGGAAAAGTTAATCTGAGACCTTGCCGGACAGACCGCAGTTACACGCAGTGAACCAGCTCTGCCCCCAACCATTTATGATCTTCTCGCACGCCAACAGCTTCGCCGCCAGCACCTACCGCGTCTTGTTCAAGAATGTGAGGGCACGTGGCTTCAAGGTCCAAGCGATCGAGAAATTTGGCCATGACAGCCAGTACCCGGTCACCAACAACTGGCCGCACCTGGTCCAGCAGCTCATTGGCTTCACGCAAGCACAAGTAGATAAATCAGCAGAGCCCGCTTTCCTGGTGGATGCGCACATTCTGGGCGGCTGGCGCGCCACCACGCTGGGCGTCATCAAAAGCACGCAACTCGTCGGCTCGTTTTCGCCGGGTGTCGTGAGCCGCCATCGGCGCAACAGTTGGCGATGACCGAAAAAATCTGCAAGCGCCGCATCATGATGCTCGATGGCAGCCACCTGTTCCCGATGGAATAGCCGCTTGCCACGGCAGCGGCGATCGAAGCGGCATTACTGAATCTGCAGAGCCTGGCTTGAGCGGGTCTGGCCCTTTGGGCCAACCCTTAAGCGGCCCAGGTGACGGCGCCGCTCCAGGCTGTCGCGAGCACCACCACACCAAAGACGATGCGGTAGTAGGCAAAGCCGACAAAGCTGTGCGTGGCGATGTAGCGCAACAGCCAGCGAATGCACAGCCAAGCGCTCAGGAACGAAAACACCAGCCCCACCAGGAACATGGGCGAATCGGACCAGGACAGCAAGGCGCGGTCTTTGAACAGGCTGTAGGCGCCGGCCCCGATCAAGGTCGGTATCGCCAGGTAGAACGAGAAGTCGGTTGCCGCCTTGCGTGACAAACCCAGCAGCATGCCACCAATGATGGTGGCGCCGCTGCGGCTGGTGCCTGGGATCATCGCCAAGCACTGCGCCAGGCCGACTTTGAGCGCATCCATGGGCGTCATCGATTCCACGTCGTGAATGCGTATCGCAGCTGGAGAGTTTTTCTGTCGCCGCTCGGCCCACAAAATAATGAAGCCCCCAATAATGAACGTACTGGCCACGACCACGGGAGTGAAAAGATGCGCCTTGATGGCCTTGCCAAACAACAGGCCCAGGATGACCGCCGGCACAAAGGCAATGAACACGTTCAGGGCAAAGCGTTGCGCTTGCTTGCTCGAAGGCAAGGCCAGAAGCGTGTCACGCAATTTTTGCCAGTAAACCAGGATCACGGCAAAGATGGCACCGGTCTGAATGGCGATGTCAAAGACCTTGCCCACTTCATTGTCAAAACCCAGAAGCGAACCGGCCAGAATCAAATGCCCGGTGGATGAAATGGGCAAGAATTCCGTCAAACCCTCGACGATGCCCATGATGGCGGCTTTGATTAACAGTGCGATATCCAAAACAACTCCTTAAAACAGCGGCGATTATCACTGCAGGACCTGCGGCGACGCTCAGCAGCGCTGACAAGTTCGTGGGATGATTGTCGGCAACGCAAACCATGGCACTGAAAATGTCTGACTCCCTGGCTCTGTTTTCGCTCCCCCTGTTTCCGCTGGAGACGGTGCTTTTTCCGGGCGGCACGCTCGCGCTGCGAATTTTTGAAGTGCGTTACCTCGACATGATTGGCAAATGCCACAAGACCGGCGCACCTTTCGGCGTGGTCGCGCTGACACAGGGCGCCGAGGTCCGCAAAGCCGACGCGGGCGCAGCCACCGGTGACGGCTTTGCGCAGGAGCTGTTTCATGCCGTGGGCACCTTGGCCAAGATCGCCGAGTTCGCCACCCCCCAGCCAGGCTTGATGGTGGTTCGCTGCACCGGCCTGCAGCGCTTTCGCGTGACCCACCAAGAGAAGCTGAAACACGGCTTGTGGATTTCCAATGTGACGCCGCTGGCCAGCGACCTGGCGGTCAAGATCCCCGATGACCTGCAGATCGTCGCCGTGGCTTTGGACAACTTGATCAACACCCTGCGTACACGCGGGGCGCCGCTGGCTCAAATGCCGGTGCAAGCGCCCTACCAATTCGATGACTGCGGCTGGGTCGCCAACCGCTGGTGTGAGCTCTTGCCCATGCCAGTGGAGCAAAAGCAGCGCCTGATGGAACTCGACAACCCCTTGTTGCGACTCGAACTGGTCAACGATCTGCTGGAACGCAACGGCATCGCCACTTGAGATTCAGTCGCGCAAACCCGCAGCCAGCCGCGCGCTGCGGGTGGTACTTCAGGCTAATGGGCAGTCTAGAATCATTCGCATGAGCACCCCCACCCCCGCAACACCCAATGTCCACGTCGCCAAAGGCACCGCCGCTGCTTCTGAGCCCGTCAAACCCAGCAATTTCTTGCGCCAGATCGTCGAACATGACCTGGCCGCTGGCACCTACGCCAGCCGCCGCTGGGCCGGTAGCCCCGGCGACGCCGCGCACCAGGCCCAGGGCCAGCCCGATGCGGCCAAGATCCGCACCCGCTTTCCGCCCGAGCCCAATGGCTACCTGCACATCGGCCACGCCAAGAGCATCTGCATCAACTTTGGCCTGGCGCGCGACTTTGGCGGCGTTTGCCACCTGCGCTTTGACGACACCAATCCTGAAAAGGAAGAGCTGGAGTATGTCAACACCATCATGAACTCGGTGCGCTGGCTGGGCTTTGAGTGGAACGGCGCTGCAGACGCCGCGCCTTACCAGGCCAGTGACTATTTTGACTTCATGTACCGCGCGGCAGAATACCTGATCGAAGCCGGCCACGCCTACGTGGACGAGCAAACCGTGGAGCAAATCCGCATCAACCGCGGCGACTTTGGCAAGCCCGGTGTCAACAGCCCGTTCCGCGCCCGCACCCCGGCCCAGAACCTGGCCCGCTTTCGCGAAATGCAGGGCGGCCGGCACGAAGACGGCGCCATGGTGCTGCGCGCCAAGATCGACATGGCCAGCCCCAACATCAACCTGCGCGACCCCGCCATCTACCGCATCCGCCGCGCCACGCACCACAACACCGGCGACAAATGGTGCATCTACCCGATGTACACCTTTGCGCACCCGATTGAGGACGCGCTGGAGCAAATCACCCACAGCCTATGCACGCTCGAATTTGAAGACCAACGCCCGTTTTACGACTGGCTGCTGGAGCGCCTGACAGAAGGCGGGCTGCTCGCCAGCCCACCCCCGCACCAGTACGAATTTGCCCGCCTGAACCTGACCTATGTCGTGACCAGCAAGCGCAAGCTGGCGCAACTGGTGTACGACCACAAGGTCAAGGGCTGGGACGACCCGCGCATGCCCACCATCGTCGGCCTGCGCCGGCGTGGCTACACGCCCGAAGCCATCCAGCTCTTTTGCGAACGTATTGGCGTCACCAAAAGCGACAGCTGGATCGACTACAGCACGCTGGAAGGCTGCCTGCGCGAAACGCTGGACGTGTGCGCCCCCCGCGCCATGGCCGTGCTGGACCCGGTAAAACTGGTGCTCACCAACTGGGATGACGTGATGGGCGCGGGCAAGCTCGACGACTGCTCTGCCCCCCGTCACCCGCACCACCCCGAGCTAGGCAAGCGCAGCTTCAAGATCGGCAAAGAGGTGTGGATTGACCGCACGGACTTTGAAGAGACGCCGCCCAAAGGCTTTTTCAGACTGTTTCCCGGCAATAAGGTGCGCCTGAAATACGGCCACGTCATCGAATGCACCGGCTGCACCAAAGACCTAGAGGGCCGCGTGACCGAGGTACACGCCACGCTGGTGCCCGACACCAAGAGCGGCACCCCCGGTAGCGACGCCGTCAAGGTCAAAGGCGTCATCACCTGGGTCGCCGTGGCCGACGGACTTGCGGTTGAGGTGCGCCTGTACGACCGCCTGTTTTTGGAAGCCCAGCCCGACGCGGGCGGCAAAGACTTTATCGAAGCGCTGAACCCGAACAGCCTGAAAGTGGTGACGGCGTTTGTGGAGCCCTCCCTGGCCAGCGCCCGCGCCGACCAGAAGTTTCAGTTTGAACGGCATGGCTACTTTGTGGCCGATGGGGTGGACCACACGAAAGCGAATCCGGTGTTCAATTTGGCGGTGGGGTTGAAGGATAGTTGGGGGAAGTGATGCACAGCGTGCGTTTCAACTTGCCCGTCGTGCTGACAGAGCACGCCCGCCTTCGCATGGCAGCACGAAACGTTGATGCTGATTTAATCCTGGAAATCGTCGACACCGGCACCCTCAAAGAAGCTGGCGGCGCCCACTATTGGCTTTACAAATACCTGGCAGATCGATCGGACAACTTGCTTTGCATCGCCGCAGTGGTCGACAATGCAGTTGTGGTCAAAACCATCATGCACCACTGGGAGCCCACACCATGAAAAGCATTTACTTCGAAAGCGACGACATCCTGCAAATCCGCGTATCGGATAAACCGATCGTGCGCGAAGTGTCCCAGGACTGGCACACCAACATCAGCTTTGCGGAAGATGGCTCGATTGTCGAAATCGTGCTGCTGGATGCCAAGAAAGAAGGCCTGCTGCCGCTTGAATTCAGGAAGGCCGCTTGACGCGCCTGCCTGTGGCGGCCCAGCCCGACGCCGGCGGCAAAGACTTTATCGAGAGCTTGAACCCGAACAGCCTGAAGGTAGTGACTGCGATTGTGGGGCCGTCACTGGCCTTTGCTGCACCCGGCCAGCAGTTTTAGCTTGAACGGCAAGGGGACCCGAAGCGCAACAGACCCCTCGCCCGCTATAGTGAAACAGCCGTCCACGCAGTCAAACTGGAGACCGCCATGAATCCAACCGCTGAAACCCTCAGTGCCCACGCCGTGCAACTGACGCCCGAAGATCGTATGGCGTTGGTTGAACGCATTTTGGATAGTTTGGACGAACCCGACGCTCCGTTGGATGCGCTGTGTGCCAAGGATGCCGGTGACCGGCTGACGGCATACCGGCGTGGCGAAATGAGTGCCGTGGCCCTGTCCGACGTGATCGCCAAATGCCAGATCAGCAAGTAAACCGCATGAGCATTCGCCTACTGGAGCCAGCCCAGGCTGGGGTGAACGAAGCCATCGGCTGGCATGCAGAGCAATCGGAGAGCACGGCCGCCATGGCACTCATGGGGCGTTCTGCCAATGGCTGGGTGGAGTGGAAAGCCGCCAACTGCCAGACGCTGGATGAGTTGAAGCGGCAGACGGTGTCAGTCGTCGGCTAACAATTTGCTACTTTTTTAGTAGCTGTCTGCTCATACTCCACGCGGGCTAGATGCCCATTTCTTTCAAATTTCACTGCCCGGCGTCGCTACAGGTTTGGGTGCCCCATGCGAGCCTGGTCACGCAGACTCAAAGCGGACGCTCAAGGGCTCTGTGTCGCTCTCGTTGTACACGGTCTCATAGCCCAGTTTCTTCTGCAGCTTGGGGTCTTCCCACGGCTCCGTGCTGGCAACCCGGTAGTTGAAATACAGCGTGGGCGGCTGGTGTACCGAGCGCGCAATGATGCGCTCGACGGCTTCTTTGTCCGGGTGCTTGAAGATGTCGCCGTTGGTGCTGATCAGGAAGTTGGGCGAATCAATCAGTGCCAGCAGTGCATCGTTGATGTTGGCCTTGCTGCCGTGGTGGGCGACCTTCACTGCATCCAGCGCCAGGCAGTCCTGGCCGCGCTCGGCCAGCAGGCGCTTGATCGACGCGGCCACCACGTCCGCGTGTGCGTCGCCAAGAAACAGGGCGCGCATGCCGGCGAACTCGGCCAGAAACGCAATGCTGGAGCCGTTGGCGGCCGAGTTGTCGGGATTGGCCTGTTTCTCCAGGGCCGCATCCAGGCTGGGCGTGGAGCCCAGCAGGGTTTTGTTGGGCAGGTATTTCTTCTGCTTGGCAAGCGCCTCCCAGGCGGCCTCCAGGTCGCCGGGGGCAAACGCCTTCACATCTTTCTGCCAGGCGTTTTTCATCTTCTCTAGCGTCTGCACCGTGGGGGACAGCAGGGTAATGACCAGGTCATCCGCCAGCTTGACGCGCGGCAGGGGGCCGCTGTCAGGCACCACGATGGGCTTGCCTTTGAATGCCTTGTTCCATTTGGCGTTGCCAACGCGGGCATTGATCAGCGCACTAAAAAACTCGCCCTGGTTGCCGCCTAGCGTGGCGGCATCCAGGTGTTTCCAGCCGTTGAACCAGACGTCTTTGGTGTCAAACTTCCAGTCTGCCTTCTTGTTGGCAAACAGCCGGACCAGCCCGTCCACGTGGTCCGTGTCCACATGGGTGAGCACCACCAGCTCAAAGCTGCGGTCGCCATCCACCAGCGTGTTCAGCTTCGCATCCAGGAAAGCATATTGACCAATGGGGCCACCGTCGATCAGCACGCGGCGCTTACGTGCGCTGGTGCCGTATTCGATCCAGAGGCTGTCGCCGTGGGCTGCGTGCAGCAGCTCGATTTGAAAGAATGATGTGCCCATGGTTAAAGCCTCCAGTCCGCATCGCCAAACGCAACTACACACAGTGCCATGGGCAGGCTCGCCAGCAGGGCCTGTCGCTTGGCGTCACGCAATATCTCGCCAAACCGGTCTGCACCCTGCCCGGCCGGCGCCGCTTCGTCGGTTGTGCGCTGGAGCATGCCGGCGGTGATGGAGGTGCCAACCCGCACGGCGTGCTCGCCAAACACGGTGGCAATGGTTGACACCACGATGGCTGCGCCCGCCTGGCGGAAGGCGCTGACGTGGGAAACAAAAGCCTCGGCCGTTCCCGCCGTGTCGCAGCCCAGCAGGAGCACCAGCGGGGCCTCGCCCTGGGGCGGGCGCACATGCCACTGGATCGCATCGGGCGCCCCGCTAGTGGACTCTTTGAAAACACGCATGCCTTCGGTGGCCATGGGGTCGCCACCCACCTCCAGCGTGGCCGACAGTCCAGCTTCGTCATTGTGCGGAAAGGCGATCAGCAACTGGGGTGAATGGGCCGCCACGTTGCTGGCCCAATCGGCCCAGGACCTGGCGGTGTAAACGCCGTCCGTCACGTGAGAATTGAGCTCTGCCAGCAGCGGTTCCACCGACTCTTTTTTGACCCGGTCGCTGTACCCCACCAGGGCACCACGGCGGATGTTCAGGCGGTTGCGGGCACTGGTGGATTCACTGGTAACGACCAGGGCCGGATCGGTTGCGCCGACTTTTCTGGCATCAAACGCATGCCGCTCGATGACCATGCGCACGCCCCAGAAGCCCAAGGGGCAGACGTGCCCGGCGGGATGCTGCTTGCCGGGGCAGTCTGGGTTACAGGACCCGCGCACCAGGGCCGCGCGATGCTCCGGGCACACTTTGGCATCGGGCTCGGTGGCGGCCTCGTAGTCGTAAATGAATTCGACAGGAACCACTGCGTCAATGCGGGTTGCCACGATCTGGATGTGCGTGACACCACTGGGGCCCAGGTCGAGGCCGCCGGTGGCAGTGGGGGCCAGTTGGTCGAGCACCAGCTTGCGGCGCAGCGCACGGCCTGCCGTGGCAAGCTCACGCAGCAGCTGCGGGTTCTCGCCCTGGTCCAGACCGTCAGCATAGTCGGTCGTGTTGTTGGCTACGGCCGTCAGCAGGGTGTTGATATGGGTCACCACTTTTTCGATGCCCGTGAGGTCAGTGGCCCAGGCGCGGCCCCCGGCCACGCCGGTGATGCGCGGCGTTTGCGTGTCGTCGTGGTTGCAAACCAAAGCCAGGTCGAAGCGTCGGCGCTGGTCCAGGCTGGTCCAGTCGTGGCGCACGCGCGCTTCATCGACCAGCTCAATCGGGTGTGCAGGCGAATCGGCGCCGCGTGCCTGCAGAATGGTCGCGCGCAGCAAGGCGGTTTGCAGCACACGGCCCCGGTGCAACACCGAAACGCGTGCCTCGAACGAGCCCGCTACTCTGGGGGTGAAGGCAAACTCGGCTTCGGTGCTGGGGCCCGAGCGGGGCAGATCGATGTCGGCCAGCAGGGGTTGGTCGAGGTGGCGCGGTTCATGGAACATCACCGTGAGGTGGTGCTGCGACTCGTTGGGTGGCAGTTCATGGAACGGGAACTCTGTGTTGCTGCTTTGCCATCGCGGGTCGGTGTTGCTCCCGATGCGGATCTTCAGCACCACGGGTTCCGCCACGGCATAGGCGTCAAAGACCCGGGTCGGCGACGCGCCACTGGTCTGGCGGACAAAGCTTTGTTGCTGGACGAAACGTGCTGGCGGCATCTGGGCCACTGCGTCGGCGGCCGCATCACGCACGGCACCGGCCAGCTCTGTCAGCGCGCTGGCCTCGTGCGACTCGCCCGAATAGTCAAACTGCGGCGCCGCCTGTGCCATGGCCGCACCCATCTCATCCGGTGGAACGGCACCCGCGGATGCACCACGAAAATTTTCTTCAGGCCGAAAGCTGGCCATGCGGGGGCGCCCACGCGTCAGGCGATCAATGGAGCGCGTGGAGAGCCGCAGGTTCTGGCCCCGCGGAATTTCGTCCAGACGGACTTGCAGCAGCCGAAGCTGGTGGCTGAAGCGGGCGGTCTGCAGCAGCGACACATTGCCCACCAGCAAAGCGTCGCGGCCGAACGCCGCTTGCAAGGCCACGTCAACCGGCAGGTCGTGCGTCAACTCAAAGGCAAATTGGTGCACGGCCTGTGCGAATCCGGCCGGGCTCAGCCCACCCGAGGCCACCACGACGCCACTGGCTGACAGGCGCGCCGCGAGCATTGCCATGGTGTGCGCCGCCTCTCGCGGTGCCGCGTCGCCCAGCCCGTTGACAAGCACCAGGCAGCACTTGGGTCGCACGGGAGATTGCTGCAGTGCAGCCCAGGCCAGGGCCAGCGGCTGCGAGAAGACGATGATCTGGTGGCGATCTTGCTGCCGGTCGGCAACGACGTGCCGAATCGGCCAGTCAGGCGCC
Organism: Burkholderiales bacterium; assembly: GCA_038215405.1. Lineage (GTDB taxonomy): Bacteria > Pseudomonadota > Gammaproteobacteria > Burkholderiales > Burkholderiaceae_C > Rhodoferax. The sequence continues at coordinate 7,029 of JBBQQX010000050.1, read as the reverse complement.
ATACCCGCGTTGTAGCCGAGCAGGCTCTGCGAGGCAGCATCTGCGGGCAGGCTGGCAATGGAGAGGGGCAACTTCCACGCGGTAGCGGGCGCCCAGGCGCGGGGACTCTCCAGAGTGACGCCCGACACCCCGGACAGTTGCCCCAGCCAACGGGCAAACTGCCAGCGCTCTACAAAGTCCACACCCTGGCTGAGTTTGACCACCAGGCTGACTGGGCCTTGCCTGGCAATACGGGCCCGCCAGCGGGCGATCAGCGCTTGCGGGTCGGCAAGCCGTGCAACGTCCTTGGGAGCGAGACGCCAGGCGAGCCGCACGTCACCCTCCCGGCGCAAGGGATCGGCCGGATATGGCCACGTCCACGCACCCCCGCCACGCGTACCGGCAGCGGCCAGCGCCTGGGCGAACGCATCGTCATCGAGCCCCCGACCCCAGTCTTTGAGAAACAAGCGATCCATCTGCGCCTCAATTCAAAGGGAATTCAGGCCGGGGCAATGTGCTTGCGGGTGCAACCGCCAAGTTGGCGCGCGACGGTGCGCGCAGCGCCGCGTCGGCCAGCGCATAGCCCCAGTTGATCAGCCGCCCCTGCTGGTCGAGCTCGACGCATGCCAGGCGCGTTGGCATCGACTCGAGGGCTGCCGTGGTTGCGCTGTCAACCGCAAGCTTGGCATCCACCGCATAGTCCCCTATGTCGGTGCCCACACCCCAGTAGGCGCCGCGCTCACGCTTGACCTCAAAGTCCTCCATGAGATGGCGCTTGCGCAGGGCACGGGTCTGGTCGATCAGGATGTCACGCAAGCGCCCCAATTGGCTGAAGTAGTCCCCGCGGAGGGACTCTTCATACGAAAACGGGGCACCCGCATCGCTGATGAGTTTGACCGATTCGTTGAGCGACTCCACACCCATGTTGTCGTAGATTCCGCCATCGGCCAGGATAATGTCTCTGCGCAGCCGCTCCAGAACGCCGGGGTCGCCGTGCCATGTGGCGTCGCTCCAGGCGTTGGGATCGGTCTTGATGTTGACCGGCGAGAAGATCGGTGGAAATGCACTGGACGCGGTCACTGCGGTGGCCAGCGTGAAGTTGTCAGTTGCATTGATGCCGAGCCGGTAGTCCGCAATGAAGTCCTGGCGGAAACGGAAGTTCCGTCCGGTCTGCATGTTGGTGGCATAGAGCACAAACAGCGGCGTGACGTTGTGCTCCCTCGGGGGCAAGTCATGCATCTTCATCTGGCCGAAAAGCGCATCCTGGTAGTGGCGGCACAGGTAATCGCCCGCAGAGCGGAACGGCGTCATCCAGCCCAGAATGCCGGCCTCGATGTCGGCGGTGTGTGAACAAAACTCCTGCAGGGGCCTGGCAAGCACAATCTCAAAATTGGTGGCCTTGCCATCCACAAATTGAAGCTCCCGCCATCGACTCGCCAGCACGCCAGCGAGGATGGAGCCGCCGGACACGCTCGTCACTCGGTCCAGGCGCCCCAGAAGCCCCGCATCATTGAGTCGCCAAAGGCTCCCCAACCCGAATAGCGTGGCGCGAAATCCACCCCCAGAAAGCGCAATACCCAGCGTTGACCCGTCGATGAGTGCCATGATATTTTTTCCCCATACCAGACCAATTGCCTCTGCCGCTAAACGCCAAACGCGTCTGGCGAGAAGGCGTTTCAAAAACGCGCCTTTCGCCGGCAACCCGCGCGGCATGCGCGTTGCCGAAACCACGCAAGAGATGCTAAGCGTGATCAAAGTGCCGCGCAACCCCTTGCTGGCGGACATCTTCCAGATCCGCGCGGCGCAACAGGTGGGTGTGCAACCGCAAACGCACGCGTGGTGCTCAAGGGCTCAATGGGGCGCTTGGTCGTCACGCCAACGGCAGCGCACTGGATGCAGTGAAGCGGTAGGCGGTTGCTGCGCAAGGCTAATATTTGCTACGTTTTTTGTAGCTTCTTACGCATATTCCACGCAGGCTAGAGGCTAATTTGACACATAGTTTCCCTCACGCGAGCCCCCACTGGTGTGCCACCACACAGACGGCGGCACGTTTCAGGCGTGCAATGCGGATTTAGGAGCCCGCCATGTCCCTGCACGCCACTATTCATCAACACGTGACCTACCGTCCCGGCGAAGGCGCGTCGATAGTCATTCCACCCGGCCCGGTGGAGGTGGAGCTGAGCGCTGACAGCGCCACGCTTAGCTGGACCGAAGCCAACGGCACTGCTGGCCTGACGGCGATACCGCTGGGGGAATACACTGAATACGTGCGCCAGAAGCAGATCACCCCTGCCAAGTAGTGAACCTCAAATGAAAGTCGCTCACCCACGGTGGGCAACTGGCCGTCGCGCGCAAAGGCGGAGATATGGGCAAACAGCTCCTGCCCGCCATCGTCAGCCGCGATGAATCCAAAGCCGCGTTCAGCGTTCCATTTATTCAGGCTTGCGTCATAGCGCATGGTGACGCCCCACCGAAAGCTTTGTGCAACAACGTGCTGCGGCTCTGAAGACCATAGGTTTAACTTTCGTTTCACTTGTCGTGGAACAAGTGCTTTATTGCTTTATTGATCTATTGGCCGAATTCTAGAGAGCGCCAATCGGTATCGCCTCGCCACGCGCCGGGCGCGAGATCTTGCAAGGTGTAGGGCCCAATGGCCGCGCGAATCAGCCGCAGCGTTGGGTAGCCCACTGCGGCGGTCATGCGGCGAACCTGGCGGTTGCGCCCCTCCGATATCACCAGTTCCAGCCAACTGGTGGCAATGGACTGGCGAAAGCGCACGGGCGGTTCGCGCGCCCACAGCGACGCGGGTTCGGGCATCGGGCTTGCGCGGGCTGGCCGGGTCGGGCCATCGTTCAATCGAACCCCCTGGCGCAAAGCCTGCAATGCAGCTTCGTCCGGCACGCCTTCCACCTGCACCCAGTAGGTCTTTTCCATCTTGTGGCGCGGGTCGGTGATGCGGGCTTGCAGCTTGCCGTCGTTGGTCAGCAGCAGCAGGCCTTCGCTATCGGCGTCCAGCCGCCCGGCCACGTAGACGCCAGGCATGTCGATAAAGTCCTTGAGCCCGCGCCAGCGCCCCTCATGAGTGAACTGACTCAGGACACCATAAGGTTTGTTGAAGCAAATCAGGCGGGAAACCGGCGTAATGGTCATGGCAGGCCGCATGGCAGCGGGAATATTTGGGTTCGGATGGCTTGAATTTGCTACATCTTAGGTAGCTGTTAGAGCAAGCTGCACCTTGGATACGGGCCAATTTAGCCTATAAATTCGAGTGCCGCACACACCGCCGCCACTTGCGCGGCGATGCATTGCTGCGGCGTGGCGCGGGGGCTGTCGGGGTAGACCTCGGTGGTGGTGGTGTAGCGCGCGCCGGTGATGCCCGCGCACAAGCCCAGCGCCTTCATGGCGTACTGGATGACGCCATGCGCCACCAAGGGTGAGCCGATGATGCCGCCCTGATCATCCGCCGGAGCGATGTGTGTGACGCACGCCACCGCCCCAATGATGGCCTGCTGGAACTCGGGCTGGGGGTTGGCCGTGTCGTCCACTAGGTAGAAGCCGTCCGGGATGGGGTGCGACACAAAGGACTTGCCATCGCGCGCGGCCACCGCTGGGCGGTATTCGGATTCGTCTGTGTCGGTGGTTTCGTGCAGGTCGATATGGGCGACGAACTGCCCAAGCAAAGGCGCCACCAAGCGCATCAAGGCGGCAGACTCCTGCGCCGGGCTGGCCTCAAAAAACGAGCGATTCGGATCGATGGCATCAAAGTTCCAGCGCTGGATGCGCTCATACGCCCAGGGGCTGACGCACGGCGCCACGAGCAGATTGACCCGGCCCGCGTAGCCTTGCGCATGCGCGTCCACAAAGCGCAGCGCACCGTGCACGCCACTGCTCTCGTAGCCATGGACGCCGCCGGTGACCAGTACGGCGGGCAACTCTGGCTGCCAAGGGTGGCTGCGCATCGCCATCAAGGGATAGCGCTCATGGCCGTAGACCACCTCGCCATAAGCCGACACCTCAAAACGCTCACGCAGGCGCTCGACAACGCCCAGCACATCGTCGGCGTAACTGCGCTGGCGCACCTGGCGCGCACGCCACCGGGCCAGCTCTGCCGGTCCCCAAGGCTGGCCGGGGGCGCCGATGGGGTAGAAATGTGGGTTGCTCATGGGGGTGTTGCCAGGTTTGGGGCTGTTTGGTTTAGGCGGCAGGATGATGGCGCTGCTCTATTTTGCCCGCCTGGCAGCCGACAGTTGCTTTTTCTCAACGGCTTCTAGTCGGCGCAACTTGCGATTTCTCAAACTGCCTGGCGGGTGTTGTCTTAGGCTGCGAGGTTCTGGCAAACCAAGGAGAAGCAGCATGGCCGACATTGCATCACCCATCAATCCAGTGGGCTGGTTTGAGATTTACGTCACCGACATGGCGCGCGCCAGAAAGTTCTACGAGGCAGTTTTCGGGCACCCCACCGAAAGCCTGCCGCCGATGCCCAATGACCCCGACATGCAGATGTGCATGTTTCCCATGAGCGACACCGGCAAGGGAACGTCAGGGGCTCTGGTCAAGCATTCAAAAATGAAACCCGGCGTGGGGGGCACGCTCGTTTACTTCAGTTGCATGGACTGCGCCCTTGAGGCGGCGCGCGTGGCGCCGGCGGGCGGCACGCTGACAGTGCCGAAAATGAGCATTGGCGAATACGGCTTTATCGCCATGGCGCAAGACACTGAAGGCAACCTGATCGGGCTGCATTCTCAAGCGTAACTTGTGTTTGGCGTGACGCACGCGCCGCTGACACTGCGTTTGATCGCACAATGGGGGTCTTGCTCGTCCGCCCCATCTCCTTCACCCGCCGTGTCCACTCATTACATTCCCCTGACCCATCGACTGCTGACGCGCCGCTGTGCCCTGCTGGGCGGCATCGGCCTGCTGTTGCTGCCCGCTCCACACCTGGCCGCAGCCCCGCGGCCACTGGAGGTCTGGCCGCAGGCCTTGCAGGTGCCCGGTGGCATCGCCCGGCTGTCGCTTGGCGCGGCGGCAACGCGACCGCTCGCGTATGCGGGCGTCGTGCCATTACTGGTGCTGGGGGATGTGATCGAATGGACGGCACTGGTCGGCATTGCGCTGGCCGCTGCGCCCGGCGAGGCGAGCATCATGGTGCAAGACGCTAATGGCGGCAGCCCGCGCCAGATCAGCTACACCGTGGCGCCCAAGCAGTACCAGGAGCAGCGTCTGAAGGTGTCGCCGCGCACGGTCGATTTGTCGCCCGAGGACGCCGCACGCTACGAGCGCGAGCGCGCGCACCTGGCAACGGTGATGGCCACCTTCAACGAGCCATTGGCGCAAACCGCAGCCTTGCGCATGCAGGCGCCGACGCCGGGGCGCCGTTCCAGCTCGTTCGGGCTTAGGCGCGTGTTCAACGGGCAGGCGCGCAGCCCGCACAGCGGCATGGACATCGCCGCCAGCACCGGCACGAAGGTAGCAGCGCCGTTACCGGGGCGGGTGATCGACACGGGCGACTATTTCTTCAACGGCAACACCGTGTGGCTGGACCACGGTGGCGGTCTGCTGAGCATGGTTTGCCACCTGAGCGCCATCGACGTCCAGCCCGGCGACTTGCTCAAGACCGGCGAGCGCCTGGGTGCCGTGGGAGCCACCGGCCGCGTGACCGGGCCGCACCTGCACTGGGGCGTGCTTTTGAACCGCGCGATGGTGGACCCCGCGCTGTTTCTGGCTGCCTAAACCGAGCGCAACCAGCCTCGTCGGCCGTCGATGAACTTGGCAGACTGATATTCGCTATACTTTATGTAGCTACTTGCGCTTAATCCACATGGGCTAGAGGCCCATTTGTCTTTAACTTCACTGAGGGCGTCAGACTTGTCTGTATCCTTTCCCGAAACGTACAACTCAGGCTGAAACTTGCCACCCAATCGACAAGGTTTGCCATCAAAACCATGCTGAGTCCACTCAAAAACCTCTTGACCCATTTCTTCATGCCCGATGGCGGCGCGTCAAGCGTCGATGAGGCGCGCGAGCTGCAGTTGGCTACGGCCGTGCTGCTGGTCGAGGTGATGCGCTCTGACGCCGACGCGAGCGCCATGGAGCGGGCCGCGACCGTGACTGCGCTGCGCAAAACGTTTGCCTTGAACGACGATGAGCTGGCCCGCCTGCTGGCGCAAGCGGAGCAGACCGCCAAGAGCGCGAACGACTACTTTCGCTTTACCAGCGCGATGAACGATGAGTTCACGCAGGCGCAAAAAATCCAGGTCGTGGAATATATGTGGCAAGTCGCCTATGCCGATGGACAGCTGGACGCCAATGAAAACCACCTGATCAGCAAGATCGCCGGCTTGCTGCATGTCACCCACAGTGATTACATTGCAGCCAAGCTGAACGCCAAGCAAGCCGCACAGCAACTCTCAGCCCGCTTGGGTTAACCTCGCCGCCTTACAACCAAAGGAACACCATGAAGAAACTCAATGTCACCATCAAATTGGAAATGTCCGTGCCAGATGACTGGGAACTGGTCGAAACGTCTGAAGGCGGGCACGTGCTCAAGCTGCCCAACAACCAGTATCTGGACATGGCCATCGAGCCGCTGTTTGCCAGCGACCCGGAAGAAACCTGGAGCAGCACCGAGGACAACGACACCCTGAACGATATTTTGGACTTGGTGGAGAGCGAAGAAGTGGCGTACGAGTTCGTCACCCACTGAATTAGGCAGTGACTGCACTCAAACTCATTTTGGTCAACGCCAATGTGCACAGCGTGCACCGGCTCGACGGCTCCCATGTGGGGAACCTCAAGCGTATCGGCAGCATCTGGAAATTCAAGGCCGTTGGCTATGACACCGCGGGCAACGTGCTTCCCGGTGGAGGGCCGCTCACCGCGCAGCACAACACCGTGTGCGCGGCGCTTGACGCCGCTGAACTCAGCGCCAAGCTGGGCTTGATGGCGCAATAACTTCAGGCGCTTTCAAAGCCTGAGGGTTGACTAATAACCCCGACCGCGCCGGTCGTTGCGCATCGCCCGTTCGACGTCTTGGCGCAATTTCGTCAGTTT
>JBBQQX010000049.1:0-25019 GCA_038215405.1 Burkholderiales bacterium | reverse complement strand
GCCGCTGAACTCAGCGCCAAGCTGGGCTTGATGGCGCAATAACTTCAGGCGCTTTCAAAGCCTGAGGGTTGACTAATAACCCCGACCGCGCCGGTCGTTGCGCATCGCCCGTTCGACGTCTTGGCGCAATTTCGTCAGTTTGTTTTGCAGTTGGCGGCGTTCTTGCGGAGTCACGACACCGTCCCGCTTGAAGCGCGCTTCCATACGCGCAATGTCGCGCTCGCGGCTGTGCAAGCGGCGGGCTTCGCGCTGGCTGATGCGACCAGCGCTGACGCCTTCGTCAATGCGCTGGCTGATATTGACCTGCCGGTTGTCGATGCCCGGCGTGGTGCTGGGTTGGTTAACGACAGCGCGGTTGGCGATCAGGCGTTCAACCTCGGCGCTCAAGGCATTCAAATCCGAGCGCAACTGCTGACGTTCCTGCTCTGTGGCCCGGCCATCGGATTTGAAGCGGCTTTCGCGCACATCAATGTCGCGGTCACGGCGATAAAGCTCGCGCGCCTCGGACGGTGTGATCTGGCCGGACGCCAAGCCTTGTTGGATGCGCGCATTGATGGCTTGCTGCGCCTGGTCGATGCGCGGCGTATTGGTGCCTTGAGCCATGACCACGGATGGCGCCAGGCCCACGAGCAGGGCTGAAGCCAATAAAGAAGTGGTGAAGAATTTGGATTTCATAAGGTTTCCTGACTTGTAAAAGGACTCAGAGCAGTCATTGTTGCCCCACATCGGTCAACGAGGTGTAGGACAAGCAGAGGCTTAAGCGGTAATGATGTCGCGCCGCCAGGGGTGGCTGCACGCAGCATCGCGCTCTGCACCCTTAGCGCCGACCTTCATAGCGACCATCGCGGCGACCGTCATAGCGATGCTCGCCCCAGCCATCGCGCTGGTAAACCACCTGTTGCACGGGTGCGTAGTTCCGGTCGTAATAGCCCCCACCGTAGCCTGGACGAGGCGCCTGCATATGCTGGCGGCCATGGCCCCGGTTCCAGCCGTAGGGGCGGCCGTAGTAAACCGGCAGCGGCTGAACATAGATCGGCGCCGGCCTGATATACACAGGGCTCGGCTGATAGTAAATCGGCTCTGGCTCAAAATACACAGGCTGCGCGTACCCATACGCCGGGCCTGCATTGCCGACATTCAAGGACACGCCAGGCGTGCCCACGCCCACCGACCAGTAAACGTTGTCTCTGGCCTGGGCCGAATCGGCAAAAACCATAGCAGCAATGGCCATTGTGGCCGCGGCACCGGCCAGAAAGACGGAACGGCTGGGCATGATGGCGACTTTCATAACTCTCTCCTTAACAGGGCGCGAAATGCCCGTATGCTTATTAAACGCAGTTCCCGCGTCCACGTCTACCGCTGGCGCCGTGAAGAGAGTAGCAAAACGTAACCCGTAACCGGCGCGCCAGTGCCGGAGCGCACGCTTGATAATGGAAATGCAAAATTCATTCCCTTCGGCAACCCTGGACAAGGACGCACCATGAGCCTGCTTAACATCATCAAGAATCAGTTGATTGAGGTCATCGAATGGAACGATGATTCGCGCGACACGCTGTCGTACCGCTGGCCCGATGACGACAAGGAAATCAAGAATGGCGCGCAGCTCATCGTGCGCGAGTCGCAGCTGGTGCAGTTTGTCGCCGCCGGCCAGTACGCCGACCTGTTTCAGCCCGGCAAACACACGTTGAGCACCGAAAACGTGCCGGTGCTGTCCACCATTCTGGGCTGGAAGTACGGCTTTCAGTCGCCCTTCAAGTGCGACATCTACTACCTGAACACGCGCCTGTTCACCGGCAACAAATGGGGCACATCCAACCCCGTCATGATGCGTGACCGTGACTTTGGCGTGGTGCGGCTGCGCGCTTTTGGCACCTATGACTTTCGCATTGTGGAGCCCGCCAAGTTCCTGCGCGAGGTGGCCGGCACCGACCAGAACTTCCGCCTGGACGAATTTGCCGACACCATGCGCTCACGCCTGGTCAGCGTGTTCACCGAAGCGCTGGCGCGCGCCGGGGTGCCGGCGCTGGACGTGGCGCAGCGTTACGGCGAACTGGGCGACGCGCTGTTGCCGATCATCAACCCGGCCATGCGCGAGAAATACGGGCTGGAGATCGCCACCTTCGTCCTCGAAAACGTGTCGGTGCCGTCCGAGGTGGAACAGGCCATCGACAAGCGATCGAGCATGAGCATGATCGGCAACCTCAATGATTATGTGAAGTACCAGATGGGTGTGGCCATGGGCCAGGGCGGCGTAGCCGGCGCGGCTGCCACCCTGCCGGCGCAAATGGCGATGGGCTTTGGCATGGCGCAGGAGATGGTGCGCAACATGCAGGCAGGTGCAACTGCCCCGTCAACAGCTGCGGCTGGCGCTGCCAGTGGCACAGCGCCAGCAGCCAGCGCCCTGGAAGTGCTGACGCCCGAGCAGGCAGGGCAGGTTCTGGGCGTGTCACTGGCAGACGTGATGGCGTCCATCAACGCGGGCGACCTGAAGGCGCGTAAGATCGGCAGCGCCTGGCGCATTGCCAAAGGCGCCCTGGAAGAATTCCTGCGCGGCTGACACCTCGTCATCCCAATGACAGCTACCGCAACGCCCGCCACGGTGGGCAAACACCCCTGCCCCGAGTGCGGCGGGGACTTGCAGTGGAATGCCGCCAAGCAGGCACTGGTCTGTCCTTACTGCGGCACGGTGGTGCCCTGGACGCAGGGTCAGGCGTCCGATCCCGGCGCCGGTGTGGTCGAGAACGATTTGCAGGCGGCCCTGAGCCAACCAGCCAGCGCACGCGGTTGGGGCGAAGAGGCCGGCACCGAGCGGCGCGAGGTGCAGTGCCAGAGTTGCCATGCCATTTCGGTGTTCAGCGACGGCAAGGTCGCCCAGCGCTGCGACTTTTGCGGCTCACCGTCCATCATCGAGCACCAGGCCCTGAGCGAGGCCATCACACCGCAGAGCCTGTTGCCCTTCAAGATCAGCGACGGCCAGATGCGCGAGAGCCTGCGCAAGTGGTATGGCTCGCGCTGGTTTGCGCCCAACAGGCTCAAAACCGCGGCGCTGACCGATACGCTGCACGGCGTGTACCTGCCCTACTGGACCTTTGACGCGCAGGTCAGCGCGCGCTGGCGCGCCGACGCGGGCCACTATTACTATGAGACCGAAAGCTTCCGCGACGCCCAAGGCAGGCTGCAAAGCCGCCAGGTCCAGCGCGTACGCTGGGTGCCTGCAGCAGGCAGTCTGGCGCATTTCTTTGACGACGAATTGGTGCCTGGCACCGCTGGCGTGCGCCCCAAGCTGCTGCGCCGGATCGAGCCGTTTCCAACGCTGACCGACCTCAAACCCTATTCGCCCGAGTTTGTGCGCGGCTGGACCGTGGAGCGCTACCAGATCGATCTGCGCCAGGCCGAAAAAATCAATCAACAGGATCTTCTGCAGCAGATGCAGGCGCTGTGCGGACGCGAAGTGCCGGGCGACACCTACCGCAACCTGCAGGTTGATGCGCGCGTGCAGGGCCGCACCTTCAAACACATTCTGGTGCCGGTCTGGCTGGTCAATTACACCTACGGCTCGCGCAATTTTCAGGTGGTGGCCAACGGTTACACCGGCTCGATGGCTGGCGAGCAGCCTTACAGCTGGGTGAAGATCACCTTCGCTGTGCTGGGCGTCTTGCTGTTGATTCTTTTGGCGGTCGTGGTGATGAGCAGCAACTCTGGGTAGTTTTTTGTTCACGGCCTTTGGCACCTGGCGCACCCTATGGGAATTCATTCACTCCAAGGAATTGCTCCATGAAATCCACCGCCATTGTTTGTGCGATTGCGGCAGCCAGCCTCGGGTTCAGCACCCTCTCGCTGGCCCAGGACTATGACCGTCGCGCCGGGGTGAAAACCGGTTCGATCAACGCAGCGATCGCCGCTTCGACTATGGCGACGCGCGTCGAAACGACCGCCATGGCTATTACTACAACGCGCGTGGCCCGGAGTTCAGGCACGGCGGTTACGTCCCGCTCGAATTTCGCAACCGCCAGTATGTCGTGACCAATTACCGCTCCTACCGCCTGAGCCCGCCTCCGCGCGGCCAGCAGTGGGTGCAGGTCGGCGCCGACTATGTGCTGATCGCCATTGCGACGGGCCTGATCGCGAACATCGTGCTCGGCAACTGACCCAAGAAACCAAAGGCCTGGCCTTGCCCCAGCGATAATTCAGCGCTATGAACTTATCGCTTTCTCTCTTTCCCCTGGGCTGGCAGCACTACCTGATGGGCGGGCTGCTCATTGGCACAGGTGCGGCGCTGCTGTTCCTGCTGACCGGGCGCATCGGCGGCATGAGCACGGTGTTTTCAAGTACCTGGTCCTACGTGGTGCGTCTACCGTTTTTTCAGCAAGGACGCTTTGTTGACTCACGCGGCTGGCGGCTGGTCTATGCGCTGGGCCTGGTGCTGGGCGCGTTGGTCTGGTGGCTTGGCTTTGCGGGTGGCGTACGCGAAGCCACGAACGTGCCGGCATGGCAGTTGCTGGTTGGCGGTTTTTTGGTCGGCTATGGTGCACGGCTGGGTAACGGCTGCACCTCGGGTCACGGCATTTGCGGACTGGGCTCGCTGCAGTGGCCCTCGCTGCTGGCCGTGTTGACTTTCATGGCGACCGCGTTTTTGACCGCCAACCTGATGGCAAGGGCGCTGGCATGAGCGCCGCCCGCCAAACCCTGCCCCGCATGTTCGCCACGCTGGCCGCAGGCGCGCTGTTCGGCTTTGGCCTGTCTTACGCAACCATGATCCACCCTGAGGTGGTGCTGAGCTTTCTGCGCTTCGAAGACTTCGGGCTGATGCTGGTCATGGGCGGCGCAGTGCTGGTGGTGCTGCTGGCCTACAAGCTGGCACCGCACCTGCTGGCCCAGCCGTTGCTGGGCGACAGCTTCCACAAGCACCCGAGTCTATGGAATCGCGACACTTTGACCGGTTCTGCGCTGTTTGGCGTGGGCTGGGGTCTGTGCGGCGTCTGCCCCGGCCCGGCCATTGCTGGTCTGGGAGCTGGCAACTGGAGCCTGCTTTGGGCTTTGGGCGGCATCGCGCTGGGCGCGCTGGCGCAAGGGCTGCGGGCGAAGTGACGAGCAACTGCCTACGCCAGTGAGACCAGTCTGCTTCGCAAATTTACGTCCAAAGCAAGGCTGAAAACTTCATAAAAAAAGGGCAGAAGTAAGCTTCTGCCCTTTGGTCCACTGACGGCCCTCAGGCCGCAGCGTTACGCCACCGACGCAGCCGCGTCGGTATAGTCCTGCACTTTGTCGAAGTTCAAATACTGATACACCGTGTCGCTGACCGCAGCCAGTACGCCCACGCCGTCCATGTACTCGGCCTTGGTCGGAATGCGGCCAAGCTTGGCACAAATGGCAGCCAGTTCGGCACTGCCCAGATAGACGTTGCTGTTCTTGCCCAAGCGGTTCGGGAAGTTACGCGTTGAGGTGGAGAACACCACCGCACCTTCCTTGACTTGTGCCTGGTTGCCCATGCACAGACTGCAACCCGGCATTTCCATGCGTGCACCGGCTGAGCCGAGCACACCGTAATGGCCTTCTTCGCTGAGCTGCTTGGCGTCCATCTTGGTGGGTGGTGCGACCCACAGTTTGACCGGGATGTCACGCTTGTTTTCCAGCAGCTTGCTGGCTGCGCGGAAGTGGCCGATATTGGTCATGCAGGAGCCGATAAACACTTCTTCAATCTTGGCACCGGCCACCTCAGACAATGTTTTCACATCATCGGGGTCGTTCGGGCAGGCGACGATAGGCTCATGAATGTCGGCCAGATCGATCTCGATCACGGCGGTGTATTCGGCATCGGCATCACGCTCGAGCAATTGCGGGTTGGCGAGCCACGCTTGCATGGCTTTGATGCGGCGGTTGATGGTGCGCGCATCCTGATAACCGGTCGCAATCATCCATTTCAGCAGCGTGATATTGCTGTTGATGTATTCGATGATGGGCTCTTTGTTGAGCTTGACGGTGCAGCCGCCGGCGCTGCGCTCGGCAGAGGCATCGCTGAGCTCAAAAGCCTGCTCCACCTTGAGATCCGGCAGGCCTTCGATTTCCAGAATACGGCCCGAAAACACGTTCTTCTTGCCTTGCTTGGCCACCGTCAGCAAGCCGGCCTTGATGGCATAAAGCGGAATGGCGTTGACCAGATCACGCAGCGTGACGCCCGGCTGCATCTTGCCTTTGAAGCGCACCAGCACGCTCTCTGGCATGTCCAGCGGCATGACGCCGGTGGCGGCGCCAAACGCCACCAGGCCAGAGCCAGCGGGGAAGCTGATGCCGATCGGGAAACGGGTGTGGCTGTCGCCGCCGGTGCCCACGGTGTCAGGCATCAGCATGCGGTTGAGCCACGAGTGAATGATGCCGTCACCGGGACGCAGCGCAATGCCACCGCGGTTGTTCATGAACGCGGGCAGCTCGTGGTGCATTTTCACGTCCACCGGCTTCGGATAAGCCGCGGTGTGGCAGAAGGACTGCATCACCAAATCAGCACTGAAACCCAGGCAGGCCAGGTCTTTCAACTCGTCACGGGTCATCGGGCCGGTGGTGTCTTGCGACCCCACGCTGGTCATCTTCGGCTCACAGTAAGTACCGGGGCGCACGCCTTGACCTTCCGGCAGACCGCAGGCACGGCCGACAATTTTTTGCGCCAGGCTGAAACCCTTACCGGAATCAACCGGGTTTTGCGGCAGGCGGAACAAGGTGCTCACAGGCAAGCCCAGCGCTTCACGCGCCTTGGCGGTCAGGCCGCGGCCAACGATCAAGGGAATGCGACCACCGGCGCGCACCTCGTCAAACAACACGTCGCTCTTGAGCTTGAACTCGGCCACGACCTTGCCGTCTTTCAGGGCTTTGCCGTCATAAGGGCGCAACTCGATGACATCGCCCATCTCCATCTGGCTCACATCGAGCTCGATCGGCAATGCGCCCGAGTCTTCCATGGTGTTGTAGAAAATCGGGGCGATCTTGGCGCCCAGACAGACGCCACCGAAACGCTTGTTCGGCACAAAGGGGATGTCCTCGCCAGTGAACCAGAGCACCGAATTGGTGGCTGATTTGCGGCTGGAGCCGGTGCCGACCACGTCGCCGACATAGGCCACCAGATTGCCCTTGGCTTTGAGTTCATCAAAAAACTTGACCGGGCCGCGCTTGCCGTCTTCTTCCGGAACAATGCCGGGGCGCGCATTTTTGTGCATCGCCAGGGCGTGCAAGGGAATGTCCGGGCGGCTGAAGGCATCAGGCGCCGGCGACAAGTCATCGGTGTTGATTTCACCCGCCACCTTGAACACGGTGAGCTTGATCGACTGCGGCACTTGCGGGCGTGAGGTGAACCATTCGGCATCAGCCCAGCTTTGCAGCACGGCTTTGGCCTGCCCATTGCCTTTGTCGGCTTTTTCTTTGACATCGTGAAACTGATCAAACATCAGCAAGGTCTTCTTCAGGCCATTGGCCGCTACCTGTGCCACCGCCGGCTGATCCAGCAAGTCGATCAACGGGCTGATGTTGTAGCCGCCGAGCATGGTGCCCAGCAGTTCAGTCGCCTTTTCAGGAGAAATAAGCGGGCATTTTTCAGTGCCATGCGCCACCGCTGCCAAATAAGAGGCCTTGACCTTGGCTGCGTCATCGACACCGGCGGGCACGCGGTGCGTGATCAGGTCCACCAAAGTGGCCTCTTCACCCTGGGGTGGATTTTTCAGCAGCTCGATGAGCTGGGCGGTCTGCTGGGCCGACAAGGGCAAGGGGGGAATGCCGAGGGCGGCGCGTTCGGCCACATGGGCGCGGTAGTTTTGCAGCATGATTTACTCCTTATTTATGAAAAAAATGGCTCTAGCCCTTATCGGGCTTGCGTCAGCCGCTATCTATTTAAAAGTGGACTCGAGAGGCAAAACACTCGGCTTGGAGGACGAATCTGGCGCCGCGACAGGCGGCGCTGAATCCGGGACCACAGCGACCGGCGCCGCAGACAGGCTTGGGACTGCAGCCGGCGCGGCCACTGGTGGTTTTGAATCCTGGACCACAGCGACCGGCGCCGCAGGCAAGACCGGGACTGTAGCCGGCGCGGCCATTGGTGGCTTGGAATCCTGGGTCACAGCGACCGGCGCCTCAGGCAGGCTGGGGGCCGCAGCTAGGGCAGAAGCAGGCGTTGCACCCTGGACCACAGCGACCGGCGTCGCAGGCAAGCTGGCGACCGCATCTGGCGCGGCGGCAGGCGGCTTTGGTTTTTGGACAACAACGACAGGTGCATCGAGCAGGCCAGGGGCCGGGCTCTTGACCAGGCGCTCGGCCACGATCACCTGTTCAGGATTCATGCAGACATCAGCCAACCGTTGCCCCAGCTTCTGATTCATCAGCATGGACTTGTTGGACAACTGCAACCACACAGCGCCCGCTTGCTGATCTTCCAACCGGATTGCACCGGTACTCGTGACCACCGGCAACATGCGGTATTTGAGGTTCTTGATCTGCAGGTCGAAGTAGCCCGGTGCTTTGGGGTCAGCCGTCACGGTAACAGAAGCGCCCAGTTCGCAGGGCATGCTCCCTTGGTAGATCAAGGCGGCGATGGCCAACTCGGCAGGGCTCAAGGCAGCTTCTGCGGCCCGGATGCCAGAGGCCATTTGAACGGCGGTCGACTTGATTTCCACCTGGCTCGGCGCCAGGCGCTTGGTCTTTTTGGCCACTTTTTTCGGTGTTTGGGCCAGCAGTGCAAAAGGCAACGCAAGCAACAAAACCGATGCAACAATTCTCATTTTCACGGGAGTGACCTCAATTAGTTAATGACAAGGCGTCGGAACAGAGTCCGAAAAATAAGCATCGGCGGATGCCGGCAGCACACAACCAGTCTGGTGGGCCCGCTGCAACACTTGCCAAAAATAACGGTAGCTGGCACGGTCGTGCAATTTACCGCCAAAAGAGATCGGTGCCCAGTCCGCCTGTCCGCCAGCCAGCATGATATGCGCAGCCAGTTCAATCTCCTGCGACTCAGGTGCAAAAGCCTGCAGGATCGGCCGGATTTGCGCCGGATGAATACTCCACATACGCGTATAGCCGAAGGCGCGCGCCGCTTGCCCGGCAGCCGACTGCAACAACGCAACGTCTCGGAACTCGGTCACCACGCAGTGCGACGGCACCTTGCCATGCGCGTGGCAGGCGGCGCTGATTTCCAGCTTGGCCCGTCGCACCAGCGGATGGGTAAATTGATCCAGAGTGTGCCCATCAGGCGCAGCGTCGACGCCCATCGCACTGGCAGGAATGGCACCTCCGTGGCTTGACACAAAGTCCATTAGTCCAAAACTGATTGACTGAACCCGCGGGTGCGCCGCAATCTCGAAAGCATGGTGCACGGCGGCAGGCGACTCGAGCAAGACATGCAAAGGGAGCGGGACGGTTCGCCCCGACCGCGCCGCGGCTTGATCCACCCGTTGCACGGCACGATCCACATCAAGGCGGGTTTCCACCTTGGGAATCATCACGTGACACAAGCCCGCGGCCGCACCACCGACAATGATGTCCACGTCCTGCGCAAACGCCGGGTGATCCACTGGATGGACCCGCGCGGCAACCCGACGGATATTGCCAATCGCTATCTCTTTAGTAGCTGATAAAGCTTGATTGACGAGGGCTGCAACAAGATTGGCATGATTTTCTTCGTCGCCAATTGACGCGCCGTCCTCACAATCGAGCGTGACATCAAAAACACAAGAGCCAAACTCTGCAGACATTTCGGTCTGCAAAGCCAGGCTCTTGAGCATCAGCGCCTCGACCCCGCAGTAATGGTCGCACACCGGCAAGGGTGTGGCGGCCTGGGCACCGTGAAGGATGTCGCGGGGATGTTGCATTTAGGCGCTTGCCGTGCCGGGCTTGATTCGCAACCGTTGCTGCGAAAGCCCGACTGGGGCCTCACCGCCATGGATCACGGTCCAACGCCGGGATGGCAGATTTTCTTACAGCAGGTGAGCCACACCCGCTTGCTCGTCCTGCAACTCTTTGAGCGTCTTGTTGATACATTCTTGACTGAACGCATCAACCGGCAGGTTTTGCACTACCTTGTATTCGCCGCCTTCACAGGTCACGGGGAAGCCAAACATGGTCTCCTTCGGAATGCCGTACTGGCCCTCCGACGGGATGCCCATCGTGACCCATTTGCCGTTGGTGCCCAGCGCCCAGTCGCGCATGTGGTCGATGGCGGCATTGGCAGCCGAGGCGGCCGATGACACGCCGCGGGCCGCAATAATGGCCGCGCCGCGCTTGCCCACGGTGGGCAAGAAGGTGTTGGCGTTCCAATCCTGGTCGTTGATCATATCCTTGACACTTTCGCCATTGATGGTGGCAAATCGGTAGTCAGCGTACATGGTTGGTGAATGGTTACCCCATACCGCCATTTTCTCAATATCGGCGACCGCTTTGCCGGTTTTGGTGGCGAGTTGACTCAATGCGCGGTTGTGATCCAGACGCAGCATGGCGGTGAAATTCTTCGCAGGAAGATCAGGCGCGCTCTTCATCGCGATGTAAGCGTTGGTGTTGGCAGGGTTGCCAACCACCAGCACCTTGACATTGCGGCTGGCGACGGCGTTCAGAGCCTTGCCTTGCGCGGTGAAAATAGCGCCGTTGACAGCCAGCAATTCGGCACGTTCCATGCCGGGGCCGCGAGGACGCGAACCAATCAGCAAGGCGTAGTCAGCGTCTTTGAACGCTGTCATCGGGTCACTGTGCGCATCCATACCCACGAGCAACGGGAACGCGCAATCTTGAAGTTCCATCATGACGCCCTGCAAGGCTTGCTGCGGCTTCTCCACCGGGACCTCCAGCAATTGCAGAATCACGGGTTGGTCCTTGCCCAACATTTCGCCGGAGGCGATGCGGAACAGGATGGCGTAACCAATTTGACCAGCTGCGCCGGTAACGGCAATGCGGACGGGTTTTTTGCTCATGGTGAGAACTCCAGTGTTGTGAAACGGGCCCTGGTGGCTGCTCAAACCGGTTGCTTGAGCCCCTCAGAATGACACCAAGTTTACTCTGGAAATTCCGGTATCGTCAATTTTGTCTTATGTCTTATATAAGATAAGATGTATTCCAATATGCTCCCAATCCTTTCTTCCATGACCGACAACATCTCTGCTGGCGGCGCGGTGACGGTTACCGCGCCCCTCGCACCGGCGTTCAGCCCGCTTTACCAACAGATCAAGAGCCTAATCCTGAACAGCCTGCGCTCGAGCGAATGGAAACCCGGCGAGGTCATTCCCAGTGAGGTGGAACTGGCGTCACGCTTTCGGGTAAGTCAAGGCACGGTGCGTAAAGCCATTGATGAACTGGCTTCTGAGAATCTGCTGATACGCCGGCAAGGCAAGGGGACTTATGTGGCCACCCATGCCGAGCAACACGTGCAGTTCCGATTTCTCAAACTCGTCCCCGACATCGGGCTGCCGGGCAGCGAGGGCCCGGCCCAACGCGACATCATCGAGTGCCGGCGCGCCCGCGCCAGCGCGGACGTCGCGCGGGCGCTGGCGCTGCGAACCGGCGACCCGGTCCTGCAGGTGCGTCGCGTGCTGAGCTTTGCCGGCACACCGACTATTCTGGAAGACATCTGGCTACCCGCCGTCCCGTTCAAGGGACTGACCGCAGAACGACTGGCCAATTACCAAGGTCCGATGTACGCTTTGTTTGAGACCGAGTTCAATGTTCGCATGGTCCGTGCCGAAGAAAAGATTCGCGCCGAGCCTGCTTCGGAAGGCCGGGAGAATCTATTGAAAGTGGCACTTGCTACGCCCTTGCTGAGCGTGGAGCGGATTGCCTACACGTACCAGGACGAACCGATGGAACTGCGTCGTGGCTACTACCGTACCGACACGCATCACTACCTCAACACCCTGGGATAAGTTCTGAATGATCCGCCATCAGCGCAACACGGACACGTCTATTCACGAAAAACATTCATACTTCCGTATAGATGAATAAAGCATTTTTTGTCACAGATCAAACTGCGGTCAGCTTAGGCCCAGATACCGTTCACCTTGCAATAGAATGTTCGAAGCTGCCAAGATTGGTTACACAGCAGCTACCCAAAACATAGAAAGCAAAGTATGTCTGAATCAGCGACAAGCCCAGCAAAGAAACGTCCCGAGTTTTACAACATTGGCGGCAGTGACCTCATCAGTTACCGATGGCCACTCGCATCCATTGTGTCGGGCATGCACCGCGTCAGCGGCGCCATCATGTTCTTTCTCATGCCTTTTGTTATCTGGATGTTTGACAACTCGATTTCATCCGAAATCTCATTTGGTAAATTCACCGCCGCCTTCAATGTCGGCATGCTGGGTTTGCCCGGTTTCATCTGGAAACTCGCCGCGCTGGGGCTGATCTGGGCGTACCTGCATCACTTCATCGCCGGCATTCGCCACCTGTGGATGGACACCCATCACGAAGCCACCACCAAGGAATTCGGCAAGTCTTCCGCTGCCTTCGTCATGGCTGCAACCCTGGGCTTGACGGCCATTCTCGGCGCCAAGCTTTTCGGCCTCTATTAAATACTAGGGGCCTGTGTTTCGGCACCATCCCTAAACCACCAGGAAACTCATCATGTCTGTTAATTTTGGTCCCCATCGTCTCGTTGTGGGCGCGCACTATGGTATGCGCGACTGGCTTTCCCAACGCGTGACCGCCGTCCTGATGGCGCTTTTCACCGTGCTGGTTCTGGCCCAGTTGGTCTTTACCAAAGGTCCTATCGGTTATACCTTATGGGCCGGTATTTTTTCCCCCCAGTGGATGAAGGCCTTGACATTCACCGTCATCCTCTCGCTGCTCTACCACGTGTGGGTCGGCATGCGCAATATTTTCCAGGACTACGTCCATCCCTATGGCGTTCGTTTCGTCCTGGACGTATTTGCCATCACCTGGCTGGTGAGTTGCGCGGGTTGGGGCATTCAAGTCTTGTGGCGCCTGTAAGAAGCGTCAAAAAACTCGCACCCTGTGTGTTCGTAAAAATGGCTTGCAAGCTGTGGCTTGTTGCATCCAAAAACCGAGACTCAATATAAATCATGACTGCTACTTCCAAAATTACCAAGCGCAAATTTGACGTCGTTATCGTCGGCGCGGGCGGCTCCGGCATGAGTGCCTCACTACAGTTGGCCAACGCCGGCCTAAACGTGGCGGTGCTGTCCAAAGTATTCCCCACTCGCTCGCACACCGTGGCCGCACAGGGTGGCATTGCCGCTTCGTTGTCCAACATGAACGAGGACAACTGGGACTTCCACTTTTACGACACCATTAAGGGTGGCGACTGGCTCGGCGACCAGGACGCCATTGAATTCATGTGCCGTGAGGCGCCCAAGGTCGTCTATGACCTGGAGCATTACGGCATGCCCTTTGACCGCAATCCCGACGGCACCATCTACCAACGCCCGTTCGGCGGTCACACCAGCAATCACGGCGAGAAGGCCGTGCAGCGCGCCTGCGCTGCAGCCGACCGCACCGGTCACGCGATGCTGCACACGCTGTATCAGCAAAATGTCAAGGCCCGCACCAACTTTTTTGTTGAGTGGATGGCACTCGATTTGATTCGCGACGCCGAAGGTGACGTGGTGGGCGTCACCGCTCTGGAAATGGAAACTGGTGACCTGCATATTCTCGAAGCCAAGACGGTTTTGTTGGCCACCGGTGGCGCTGGTCGCATCTTTGCGGCCTCCACCAATGCCTATATCAATACCGGCGATGGCTTGGGCATGGCAGCGCGCGCCGGCATTCCATTGCAGGACATGGAATTCTGGCAGTTCCATCCTACCGGCGTTTATGGCGCAGGCGTGTTGTTGACCGAAGGCTGCCGCGGCGAAGGCGCCATCTTGCGCAACAGCAACGGCGAGCGCTTTATGGAGCGCTATGCACCAGCCTATAAAGATTTGGCTACCCGTGACTTCGTGTCACGCTGCATGGACCAGGAAATCAAGGAAGGCCGCGGCTGTGGTCCGAAAAAAGATTACATCAACCTCGACATGACGCACCTTGGCGTTGACACAATCAAGTTGCGTTTGCCCTCGGTGTTCGAGATTGGTCACAACTTTGCCAATGTCGATATCACCAAGGAGCCGATTCCCGTGATCCCGACCAACCATTACCAGATGGGCGGCGTGCCCAGCAGCATCACCGGCCAGGTGGTCGCACCGAAAAACGGTGTGCAGGAGGTCGTTAACGGCCTTTACGCGGTAGGCGAGTGCGCCTGCGTCAGCGTGCACGGTGCCAATCGACTGGGTTGCAATTCCCTCCTAGACATCATTGTGTTTGGTTTTGCCGCCGGCAACCACATTATTGAAACCAACCAGAAGAGCAAAAACCACAAGCCACTGCCGGCCAATGCCGCAGATGCGTCCCTGGAACGCTTGAACCGCCTGGATGCCAGCACCTCGGGCGAATACTCCCAAAAAGTCGCCGATGACATTCGCGCCTGCATGCAGTTGCACGCAGGCGTCTTCCGCACCCAGGCCAGCATGGATGAAGGCGTCAAGAAAATCGAACAGCTGCGTGAGCGCGTTAGCGGCATCAAACTGGCCGACAAATCGAAAATCTTCAATACCGACCGGATTGAGGCGCTCGAAGTTGACAACATGATTGAAGTTGCGCAATCGACGATGGTGTCTGCCGCTGCCCGGCACGAATGCCGCGGCGCCCACAGCGTGCTCGACTATGACCGTCCCGCTGATGATGCCACCTGCCCGCTCGGACGCGATGACGTCAACTGGCTCAAGCACACATTGTGGGACAAAGAGACGAACAGCCTCAGCTACAAGCCGGTCGTCATGAAACCGCTGACTGCAGAGTCCATCGCGCCCAAAGTTCGCACATTCTGACCCTTAAGCAGTCAAGGAGAAACACAAATGGCAAAACGCACTTTCAAAATCTACCGTTACAACCCTGACACCGACAGCAAGCCCTACATGCAAACTCTCGAGCTTGAGCTCGACGGTAGCGAGCGCATGCTGCTGGACGTTCTGTCTAAGCTCAAGGAAATCGACCCCACGCTGTCGTACCGGCGCTCATGCCGCGAGGGCGTCTGCGGTTCGGACGCCATGAACATCAACGGCAAGAACGGGTTGGCCTGCCTGGTCAATATGCTTACTTTGCCCGACACGATCGTGCTCAAACCGTTGCCGGGCCTGCCCGTGGTGCGCGACCTGATCGTCGACATGACGCTGTTCTTCAAGCAGTACCACTCGATCAAACCCTATTTGATCAATGAAACTCGCCCCCCAGAAAAAGAACGCCTGCAAAGCCCTGAAGAGCGCGACGAACTCAATGGCTTGTATGAGTGCATCTTGTGTGCCAGCTGTTCGACGTCCTGCCCGGTTTTCTGGTGGAATCCGGATAAATTTGTTGGTCCGGCCGGTCTATTGCAGGCCTACCGCTTTCTGTCTGACAGTCGCGATGAGGCGACCAGCGAACGCCTCGATAACCTTGAAGACCCCTATCGCCTGTTCCGCTGCACCAGCATCATGAACTGCGTCGACGTTTGCCCCAAGAGCCTTAATCCAACCAAGGCCATTGGCAAGATCAAGGAAATGATGGTTCGTCGGGCGCTCTGACCCGGCATGGAAACCAGCGTGATGGCACCCGATAAAGAACTGATCGATGAACGGGCTCTGAGCAAGCTGAAATGGCGATGTCGTCGCGGGCTGCTTGAAAACGACATCTTCATTGAACGGTTTTTTCGGCGTTTTCAATCGAGCCTGACTGTCGGGCAAGGACAGGCCTTGAGCGCCTTGATGGAGCTTAGCGACAACGATCTTCTGGATCTGCATTTGGAGCGCAAGTCGCTGGACCAAGTGATTGCTAGCGCGCAAGTCAGCACCGACCTGGACCGTGATGATGTGCGTGAAGTTTTGTGTATGTTGAAAAAACCCCTTGAAAGGTGAAAAATGAAACTAGCTGACAACAAAGCAACTCTGTCCTTCAGTGACGGCAAACCCAGCATGGACCTGCCGGTATATCAAGGCACGGTTGGGCCGGATGTCATTGACATCCGCAAGCTGTACGGGCAGACCGGCATGTTTACCTACGACCCGGGTTTCTTGTCCACCGCTTCATGCCAGTCAGCCATCACTTATATTGACGGCGACAAAGGTGAGTTGCTGTACCGTGGCTACCCGATCGAACAGTTGGCCACCAACTGCGATTTCATGGAAACCTGTCATTTGCTGCTGTACGGAAACCTTCCAGATGCCGCAGGCAAGGAAGCGTTCACCAAACGGGTAACGAACCACACGATGGTCAACGAGCAGATGCAGTTCTTCCTGCGCGGCTTTCGCCGTGACGCCCATCCAATGGCGATCATGACCGGCTTGGTTGGCGCCCTGTCTGCGTTCTATCATGACAGCACTGACATCAACAACCCGGAACATCGCGAAATTTCAGCGCTTAGGCTGATTGCCAAGATGCCCACATTGGTGGCCATGGCCTACAAATACAGCATGGGTCAACCCTACATGTATCCGAAAAACAACCTGAGCTACGCCGGCAACTTCATGCACATGATGTTCGCCACGCCGTGCGAGGAGTACGTTGTCAATCCGGTCATTGAACGCGCCATGGATCGCATCTTTACGCTGCATGCCGACCACGAGCAAAACGCGTCCACTTCTACCGTTCGTCTGTGCGGCAGCTCCGGCACCAACCCGTTTGCAGCCATTGCGGCTGGCGTGGCCTGTTTATGGGGCCCAGCCCACGGCGGCGCCAACGAGGCTTGCCTGAACATGCTTGAAGACATCCAGAAGACGGGTGGCATCGCCAAAGTCGGCGAGTTCATGGAACAAGTCAAAGACAAGAATTCCGGCGTGAAACTGATGGGCTTTGGACATCGGGTCTACAAAAACTACGATCCGCGCGCCAAACTGATGCAGGAAACTTGCAAGGAAGTTTTGGCCGAGCTTGGCCTGGAAAACGATCCTCTGTTCAAACTCGCGATGGCCGTGGAGAAAATTGCACTGGAAGACGAATACTTCGTCTCACGCAAGCTCTACCCCAACGTCGACTTCTACTCGGGCATTGTGCAGCGCGCCATCGGCATTCCAGTCAACATGTTTACCGGCGTGTTCGCGCTGGCGCGTACGGTCGGCTGGATTGCTCAACTCAATGAAATGATCAGCGACCCGGAATACAAGATTGGCCGTCCGCGCCAACTGTTTACGGGTTCAGTCAAACGGGACGTTATGCCAATTTCCAAGCGCTGATACCTCGTCATCCGAAGCGCCCGCCGGATGGCAACATCGGCGGGCTTTTCTTTTGTTGAGAGCATCGGATTTGCCGTGCCGTTTAAAATTGCAGATTGCCAAGGAAAGAGTCGATGGACCGCACCAATATTGAGACGCACGGACGCACACTGTATGACAAGCTCTGGGACGAGCATGTCGTCCACACAGAAGACGACGGCACCGCCATCTTGTACATCGACCGCCATCTGGTGCACGAAGTGACCAGCCCGCAGGCCTTTGAAGGCTTGCGCCAGGCCGGCCGCAAGGTATGGCGTGTCAGCTCCATCGTGGCCACGGCCGACCACAACACGCCAACCACGGGCTGGGAGTTGGGCTACGACGGCATCACAGACCCCACCAGCAAAGAGCAAGTCATCACGCTGGACAAGAACATACAAGAGTATGGCGCCGCCGCTTATTTTCCATTCATGTCAAAGCGCCAGGGGATCGTTCACGTTATTGGGCCAGAAAATGGCGCCACCTTGCCGGGCATGACCGTCGTTTGTGGCGACTCGCACACTTCCACACACGGGGCCTTTGGTGCCCTGGCCCACGGCATCGGTACCAGCGAGGTCGAGCACGTGATGGCAACGCAAACCCTGCTCGCCAAGAAAGCAAAAAATATGTTGGTGCGGGTTGATGGCAACCTGCCCCGAGGCTGCAGCGGCAAAGATATTGTGCTGGCCATCATCGGAAAGATTGGCACAGCCGGCGGTACTGGCTACACCATTGAGTTTGGCGGCGCTGCCATTCGTGCCTTGAGCATGGAAGGCCGCATGACCGTGTGCAATATGGCGATTGAAGCCGGCGCCCGCGCCGGACTGGTGGCGGTCGACGAGAAGACCATCGAATATGTCAAGGGTCGCCCGCTGGCACCAGGGCACAGTGCGGCCAATGGCACTGCGGCCGCCGTTGAATGGGATCAGGCAGTGGCCTACTGGAACACCCTGCAATCTGATGCAAGCGCCCGTTTCGATACCGTTGTTGTTCTGGACGCTGCGCAAATCATCCCGCAGGTAACCTGGGGCACCTCACCCGAGATGGTGCTGGGAATTGATGGCCGCGTGCCGGACCCTGACAAAGAAAAAGATGCCAACAAGCGCAGCGCCATCGAGCGGGCGCTGGTTTATATGGGACTGGAGCCCGGCAAGGCGCTCAGCGACCTGCATGTGGACAAGGTGTTTATCGGCTCTTGCACCAACAGCCGGATTGAAGACATGCGTGAAGCGGCCGCGTTGGTGAAGAGGCTGGGGCAAAAAGTGTCTGTCAACGTCAAACTGGCCTTGGTGGTACCAGGCTCGGGACTGGTCAAGGCGCAGGCTGAACACGAGGGCCTGCACGAGATTTTCAAGGCCGCTGGCTTCGAGTGGCGCGAGCCGGGATGTTCCATGTGCCTGGCCATGAACGCCGACCGACTGGAACCCGGTGAGCGCTGCGCCTCCACCAGCAACCGCAATTTTGAAGGTCGTCAAGGTGCCGGTGGACGCACCCATTTGGTCAGCCCAGCCATGGCCGCAGCGGCCGCCATTTACGGCCATTTTGTCGACATCAGGACATTGGTCTGAGCCCATAGGCCAAGGAAATCACTATGCAAAAATTCGACCTGCACAAAGGGCTGGTGGCCCCGATGGACCGAGAGAATGTCGATACCGACGCCATCATCCCCAAGCAATTTCTCAAATCCATTCGCAAGACCGGCTTCGGTCAAAATCTGTTCGATGAATGGCGTTACCTTGATGCGGGCTTTCCTGGTCAAGACCCCCAAAGCCGCAAACCGAACCCTGACTTTGTGCTCAATCAGCCGCGCTACCAGGGTGCGTCGATCCTGCTGGCGCGCAAGAACTTTGGCTGCGGCTCGTCACGCGAGCACGCGCCTTGGGCGCTCGACCAGTTCGGCTTTAGGGCCATCATTGCGCCGAGCTACGCCGACATTTTTTTCAACAACAGCTTCAAGAACGGCCTGCTGCCCATCGTGCTCAGTGAGCACCAGGTCAGTAAGTTGTTTGACGAGGCGCTCGCCTTCCCCGGTTACTCTTTGATGATTGACCTGGAGCGCCAGGTCATCATCAAACCCGACGGCGAAGAACTGCCGTTCGAAGTACAGGCCTTTCGCAAGTACTGCCTTCTCAATGGCTTTGACGACATTGGCCTGACGTTGCGACATGCCGACAAGATCAAGGCTTTTGAAGCCCAGCGTTTAGCACAAAAACCATGGCTAGCCCATACCCTGCTTGCGTAAGCAGCTCTACATTTAATAGTAAATTAATTCATTATGAAAATTGCAGTTCTGCCCGGTGATGGCATTGGTACCGAAATTGTGGCTGAAGCCGTCAAAGTCCTGAGTGCCCTTGACCTCCAGTTCGAGATGGAAACCGCACTGGTCGGCGGTGCCGCTTATGAGGCGCACGGCCACCCACTGCCGGAGTCCACCCTGAAACTTGCCAAAGAGGCCGATGCCATCTTGTTCGGCGCCGTTGGTGACTGGAAATACGACAAGTTGGATCGTCCACTGCGCCCCGAGCAGGCGATTTTGGGGTTGCGCAAGAACCTGGGCCTGTTTGCCAACTTTCGCCCCGCCATTTGCTACCCGGAACTGGTCGGCGCCTCCAGCCTCAAACCCGAGTTGATCGCGGGTCTGGACATCCTGATCATTCGCGAGTTGACCGGTGACATCTACTTTGGCCAGCCACGCGGTCGCCGTGTCGCGACCGACGGGCACTTCCCTGGCGCCGAAGAAGCCTTTGACACCATGCGCTACAGCCGCCCCGAAATTGAACGCATCGCCCATGTGGCATTTCAAGCGGCGCGCAAGCGCAGCAAACGCGTCACCAGCATCGACAAGGCCAATGTGCTGGAGACTTTCCAGTTTTGGCGCGACGTCGTCACCGAAGTGGGCCAGCAATACCCTGACGTCGAGCTTGACCACATGTACGTGGACAACGCCGCCATGCAACTGGTACGTGCGCCCAAGAAATTTGACGTTGTGGTCACTGGCAACCTGTTTGGCGACATTCTGAGCGACGAAGCCGCGATGCTGACCGGTTCGATTGGCATGCTGCCCTCGGCGTCCCTCAATTCCAGCAACCAGGGCCTGTACGAGCCCAGCCACGGCAGCGCGCCCGACATCGCTGGAAAGGGCATCGCCAATCCACTGGCCACGATCCTGAGCGCGGCCATGATGCTGCGCTTCAGCCTGAACCAGGAAGCCGCTGCCCAGCGCATCGAGGCCGCTGTCAAAAAGGTGCTGACTCTGGGCTTGCGCACCGCAGACATCTACAGCGAAGGCACAACACGAGTCAGCACGCATGAAATGGGCGACGCGGTGCTCAAGGCTTTGTAATGACCGGTGCGTCCCGGCTCCTAAGGTGGTGCTGCGACTGGAATGTACTGGTCTGATGTTTTAATTCAACTCTAAATGGGCAAGATGATGAAAATTGGCAATCTGGTGGGTCTGGTTGGTTGGCGTGGCATGGTGGGCTCGGTGTTGATCGACCGCATGCAGACAGAAGGCGATTTCGATCTGATCGAGCCGGTCTTTTTTTCAACCTCCAACGCCGGCGGCCAGGCCCCGGCTCTGGCCAAAAACGAAACCACCCTGAAGGACGCTTTTGACATTGAAGCGCTGAAGAAATGCGACATCATCATTAGCGCCCAGGGGGGCGACTACACCACCGATGTCTACCCCAAACTGCGTGCTGCCGGATGGAGCGGCCATTGGATCGATGCGGCATCCACCCTGCGCATGAAGGATGACGCCGTCATCATCCTGGACCCGGTCAACCTGAACGTCATCAAGAATGCAATGGCCAAAGGCGGCAACAACTGGATTGGCGGCAATTGCACCGTCAGTTGCATGTTGATGGGTGTCGGTGCGTTGTACAAAGCGGGTCTGGTCGAGTGGATGACCAGCATGACTTACCAGGCAGCATCCGGTGGCGGCGCGCAGCATATGCGTGAGTTGTTGACACAGTTCGGCACACTCAATGCCGAAGTCAAGAACCTGCTGGACGATCCCAAATCAGCCATCCTGGAGATTGATCGCAAGGTTCTGGCCAAACAAAAAGCCTTGACGACGGTGGAGACCGCCAATTTCGGTGCTCCCCTGGGTGGAAACCTCATCCCCTGGATCGACAAGGACCTGGGCAATGGCATGTCGCGCGAGGAATGGAAAGGTGGCGCCGAGACCAACAAGATACTGGGTCAGGGTGCCGCCTTTGGCACCGCCGAGACACCGGTGGACGGCTTTTGCGTGCGCGTGGGCGCCATGCGCTGCCACAGCCAGGCCCTCACTTTCAAACTGAAGAAGGATGTGCCCAGCGCCGACATTGAATCCCTGATGGCGGCCGATAACGAATGGGTCAAGGTCGTGCCCAACACGCGCGAGGCCACGGTGCAACACCTCACGCCGGTGGCCGTCACTGGCACGCTGGACATCCCGGTCGGACGCATCCGCAAACTCGCGATGGGCCCGCAGTACGTGGGTGCCTTCACCATTGGCGATCAGTTGTTATGGGGCGCCGCAGAACCGCTGCGCCGCATGTTGCGCATTTTGCTGGCTGCGTGAACACCCGCCGAACGCCGTCCAAGGGTTTGCCCTAGCGGCGCGAGGGACCGGTCGTGGTTGCGCGGCAACATAGAATCAAGCGGTGCTCATCTTGCCTGCCAACCATTCAACGTTAACAGCGGTCCTGGCTTGTCAGGCCAGGGCAATGATGCTATGGTGCTTTTGAAGTTCTGAGCACCGACGCATTTGTTCGCACAATGAAGACAAATTTTCCAGCCGCTCGAACACCGGAGTCCACAAATTGATTTCTAAGTCACATCGCTGGCAACAAACTGCCGTGGCAGTTGCGGCTGCTGCACTTTTCGGCCTGTGGGGATCGAATGCCGCTGCGCTGTCACTGGGTCGAATCTCGGTTCAGTCGGCGCTCGGGGAGCCTTTGCGTGCGGAAATTGAAGTTCCTGAAATCAACGCCGAAGAGGCCGCTTCGCTCAAAGCATCGGTTGGGTCGCCGGAGGCCTTCCGGGCTGCCGGACTCGACTACAACCCCGCCATGTCAGGCCTGCAAGTCACGCTTCAGCGACGCGCCGATGGGCGTGCTTACATCCGACTGAGCAGCGACCGGGCCATCAATGATCCATTCGTTGACATGATTCTGGTGGCTAACTGGGGAACCGGTCGCATCGTGCGTGACTACACCCTGTTGTTTGACCCACCCGGTCTGCGTCAAGCGACAAGCGCCGCTCCAACTTCAGCACAAGTTCCGACGCAAGTGCCAGCCCCCTCGCCGGCCCGCCGGGCTGTTCCCGTTGCGCCCGCGCCTTCAGCGTCAACAGCCGTGCCCGCAAGGCCCGCGCCTGAGCCAGTTCAACCCAGAGTCCAACCGACTGCGCCCGCCAGCCCAGTCAAGGCGCCAGACCCACAAGCCCGCTCGGTAACGGTGAAGCCCGGCGAAACCGCCAGCAAGATAGCGGCAGCGGCTAAACCAGCCAATGTCTCCCTTGACCAAATGTTGGTGGCTTTGCTGCGCGCCAACCCGCAAGCCTTCATAGGCGACAACGTCAATCGCGTCAAGGCCGGATCGGTCGTGAATATCCCCAGCGCAGAGCAAGCCCAAGCGACGCCAGCGGCACAGGCCAGCCAGCTCATCGTTGCACAAAGCAAAGATTTCAACGACTTCCGCAGAAGACTAGCGGGCGCAGCACCCAGCGCCCAAGTCGCAAACGCAGACCGCAAAGCCAGCGGCACGGTGCAGGCCCAGGTCGAGGAAAAGAAGCCGCTCACCGCGGTGCCGGACAAATTGACTTTATCAAAGGGTGCGATTCAGGGCGCTTCCAAGGAAGCCCAACTGGCCAAAGAGCGCAGTGCCAAAGAGGCTGCGGACCGGACCGCTGAAATCGCCAAGAACATCAGTGACCTCGGCAAGCTGGGGGCGGCGTCGAGCGCCGTGGCGCCGGCTCAGCCGGCATCGACCGCATTGGCCGCCGAGCCAAGCGCTGCGCCTAGCGTCACCTCTGCCACAGCACCAGCCCTTAGCGCAGCCGCTTCTGCAGCCGCAGTTGCAGTGCCTGCGGCGCCGGTGCTTAGCCCCGTGGCCGCCGCATCGGCGCCCACGCCAGCGCCTGCAGCCACCCCACCTGTTTCTCTGCCCGAGCCGAGCTTGGTGGATGATTTAACAGAAAGTCCCCTGGCCGTATCCGGCGCCCTTGGCCTGATCGCCCTGCTGCTTGGGTTTGGGCTCTACCGCCTCAGGCAGCGGAAAAAAGCATCCTCGGCTGACAGTTCCTTCCTGGACAGTCGTTTGCAGCCCGATTCATTCTTTGGCGCCAGTGGTGGTGAAAGTGTCGACACCAGCGACAACGGGGCCACGGGCTCCTCCATGGTCTACTCGCCCAGCCAGCTTGATGCGGTAGACGATGTCGACCCCGTCGCTGAAGCCGATGTTTACCTTGCCTACGGTCGTGATATGCAGGCCGAAGAAATCTTGAAAGACGCCTTGGTAAGCAACCCGGCACGTCTCGCGATTCATCAGAAGTTACTTGAAATTTTCGCTAAACGGCATGACACCAAAGGCTTTGAGAACGGCGCCACCCAGGTCTTCCGGATCACCAACGGTGCAGGCACAGAATGGGACCGGGTTTGCCTGCTGGGTCTGAGTATTGATCCGGGCAACGCCCTGTACCAGCCCGGCGGCCAGCCCAACAATCCCGATGGCACGCCATCTAAGCCCATGGAACTAGAACAGGCCAACCGCCTTGCGGCTGGTATGGACCCAACGGCAACAAAAATCATTGCCCCGCCGGCTGGCGCGGCGATGGACCTTGATCTGGACCTCGACTTTTCGCTGGACGAAGAGCCCGTCAGCGCCATCCGCGAGGCCCAAGCCAGCCACGCCGAACCCACTGTCAGTCTGCAGACGGTCGACATACCCCCGACCCTGGATCTGGACTTCGGCACGGACGAAGCCACTGTTCCCTTCGTGGCGCCAGTGGCCGCTGAAAAAGATGACGCCCTCGATGAAATCGAATTCACGTTACCCGACCTGGATCAGGCAGACGATATCGGGCGCCAGCAGCTGACCGAAAGCGAGGACTTGAAGTTGCAAGCCGCCAACAGTTTTGGATTCACCAGTCCGTTGCCCTTGGCCGATTCTGAGCCGCCGACGCCGCCCGCTCCTGATCTGGGCATGCTCGAGTTTGATTTGGGCTCGTTGTCGCTGGACTTGGGGGGCGAAGCACCAACGGATACCGCCGCTAGCCCGATGGCCAATGAGTATGAAGACCCGTTGGTCACCAAACTGGCACTGGCGGAAGAGTTCCGGGCGATCGGCGACGAAGACGGTGCCCGCGCGCTGATTGAAGAAGTGATCTCTGAAGCCTCAGGCGACATGAAGATCAAGGCGCAACGCGCGCTGAGCAACCTCTGATCTGCCTTCGCCACAGAGCAGTCGCCGAGCACCGCGCAATGAATCCACTGTGAGACTGGCACTGGGCATCAGCTACAACGGGCAGGCCTACCAAGGCTGGCAGAGCCAGTTATCCCGCCAGACGGTGCAGGACAAGCTCGAGCTGGCCTTGGGCAAGTTCACCGCCCAGCGGGTTTCCACGCTGTGTGCCGGCCGCACCGACGCTGGCGTCCATGGGCTGATGCAGGTCGTGCATTTCGACACCCTGCTTGATCGCGGCACCTCATCTTGGGTGCGCGGCACCAATGCCTTGCTACCTCGCGACATTGCGGTCGAATGGGCACACGCCGTGCCGAACGAATTTCATTGCCGC
>JBBQQX010000048.1:0-26072 GCA_038215405.1 Burkholderiales bacterium | reverse complement strand
CCAGTGGCATCACGCGCCGCGCCTTTGAGTCGGGCCTGGTCGATGTCCAATTGGCGAATCCGCGCGATTTTGCAGCAGGCAATTACCGGCGCGTCGATGATCGCCCCTTTGGTGGCGGCCCTGGCATGGTCATGATGGCCGAACCCCTGTCGCAATGCCTCCATAGCATCCAGTCCCAACGGTCCGAAGCGGCCCCGGTGCTGCTTTTTTCTCCGGCGGGTAGGCCACTGAACCACGCCATGGTTCAGCGCTGGTCTGATAGCCAGGGCGCGATCCTGATTTGCGGCCGCTACGAGGGCCTGGACCAACGCTTCATCGATGCCCATGTCACCGAGCAGATCAGCCTGGGCGACTTTGTGCTCTCAGGTGGCGAAATTGCCGCCATGGCCTTGCTCGACGCCGTGGCGCGCCTCCAACCCGGGGTCTTGAATGCGCCGGGCAGCCACCAACAGGACAGTTTCAACCCCGTGCTGGACGGCTTGCTCGATTGCCCGCACTACACCCGGCCCGAGCAGTGGGCGGGTCGACCGGTGCCGCAGGTGCTGTTGTCAGGTCACCATGTCCAGATCGAACACTGGCGGCGGGAGCAGCGCTTGGTATTGACTTTGCGTCTGCGCCCCGAGTTGATCGACCAGGCACGCCGGGCGGGCCGTCTGAGTGGCGCCGACGAAGCCTTTCTTGCCAGCCAGCACTGAGGGCGCCTCGCAGCCATAGCCAAAAACGCTTATCGTCCCCGAGGTCAGCGCTTGATCTGGCTATAATGGCGGGCTTACCGATCCTCTGGCTGGCCGTTCGACTGCTGCGTGCAGTTGGCTTCTTGTGTCAATCCCGACACTGGCGCATCCAAGATCATTTGAGGACATCATGAATCTGATCGAAACCCTTGAGCAGGAAGAAATTGCTCGTCTCGGAAAAATAATTCCCGTCTTTGCCCCAGGTGACACCGTTGTGGTGAGCGTCAACGTGGTTGAAGGTGCGCGCAAACGTGTGCAGGCCTACGAAGGCGTCGTGATTGCAAAACGCAATCGTGGCCTGAACAGCGCCTTTACCGTGCGCAAAATTTCCAGCGGCGAAGGTGTCGAGCGTACGTTCCAGACCTACAGCCCGCTGATCGCTGCTATCGAAGTGAAGCGTCGTGGTGATGTGCGTCGCGCCAAACTGTACTACTTGCGTGAACGCAGCGGCAAGTCGGCACGTATCAAAGAAAAACTGCCAGCCCGCAAAATCAAGACGGCTGCTGTCTAAAGCGGGTTGTCCTGCAAAGAAGCCGTCCCAGCGGAAGTTTGGGGCGGCTTTTTTGTTGTCTTTTTCAGGTGCTGATTTCTCATGACCATCGACTTGCCCAACAGCGCGCTGTCGAGTTTGCCGCAATTTGACCCACGTCACATTCCGGTGATCGGCGTGGATGCCCATTTGCCGGCGGTGCCCCTGGCCGGGCTGCAGGCTGCGGCGTTGCAGGCACGATTTGTCTCGCCCCCGGTCTGGCAGCCGGAGGTCATCGCGGAGCCCCGTTTTTCGCAACGCGCACCAAGGCATGCCTCGGTGCTGATGGCCATTGTTCTGCGCGAGCACCCGACGGTTTTACTCACCGAGCGCACCTTGAATCTGTCGAACCATTCGGGGCAAATTGCTTTTCCCGGCGGCACAGCCGACGAGGACGACACCGATGCCGCGGCCACCGCCTTGCGCGAGGCGCAGGAAGAGGTCGGACTAGACCCCACTTTTGTGCAGGTGCTCGGTGCGCTGCCCCAGTACGTAACCGGGTCGGCGTTCATCATCACGCCGGTGGTGGCGCTGGTGCGGCCGGGCTTCACGCTGACGCCCAATGCCTTTGAGGTGGCTGACATTTTTGAGGTGCCGCTGGAATTTCTGATGAACCCCGCGCACCATCAGCGCCACGCGATGGAGTGGCAAGGCGTGCGGCGCGAATGGTTCTCCATGCCCTGGCAGGACCAGTTGCAACAGCGCTTCATTTGGGGCGCCACTGCGGGCATGCTGCGCAACTTTTACCGCCTGCTGTCCGCCTGATGCCCGGTGCCGTTATGATAAAGCCATGAGCTTTATCTCAGTGCTTTTTGCCCTGCTGCTTGAGCAGGCCCGCCCCTTGAGCAAAGGAAACCCGATTCATGCCGGGTTGCGTGCCTGGGTGCGCTGGAGTACACGCAATTTTGACGCGGGCAAGCCCTTTCATGGCTGGCTAGCCTGGGGCTTTGCAGTCGGTGGCCCATCCCTCGCTGCATTATTTATTTACTGGTTGTCAATCACGTTGTTGGGTTGGCCCGTAGGTGTGATATGGAGCGCGGCCGTGCTGTATGCCTGTTTGGGCTTTCGCCAATTCAGTTCCCACTTCACCCAGATTCGTGACGCCCTGGCCGATGGCGACGAACACCGCGCCCGCGAGTTGCTAGCCAACTGGCAACGGATTGACGCCAGCGAGTTGCCGCGCAGCGAGATTGTGCGCCATGTCATTGAACATTCGGTGCTGTCGGCTCATCGCCACGTCTTCGGTGTGCTGGCCTGGTTCTCGGTCTTGGCGGCTTTTGGTTTTGGTCCGGCTGGTGCGGTGCTTTACCGGTTGAGCGAGTTTGTCGCACGCTACTGGCAGCACAAGAGCAAAGCCCACCAGCAGCCGGTCAGTGATGCGCTGCAGCAGACCGCAACGATCATGTGGACAGCAATTGACTGGTTGCCGGCCCGCATGACCGCCATCAGCTTTGCGGTGGTTGGCAGTTTTGAAGATGCCATCGATGGTTGGCGCAATTACGAGGCGCGCTTTGTCGGAGACAACGACGGCATTGTGCTGGCCGCCACGGCGGGCGCGGTGAACATCCGCTTGGGTGTCGCTGCCCCGGTAGCTTCGGTTGCGGCCAACGTTGGGCCCGCGTTACCGCCACGCACGGTTGACCGGCGCAGAGAAGCCAGGCCGGGACAGACGCCTGAGATGGCCCACTTGGTCATCATCGTGGGGCTGGTATGGCGCGCCGTGGTGATGTGGATGTTTCTGCTGGCGCTGTTGACGCTGGCCCGGCTGTTGGGCTAATATTTATAATAAATCGGGCTCTAGCCTGCGTCCTTACTGCGTAAGAAGCTATTAAAATTGAAGCAATATTCTGACTTTAACGCCTCGTTTTACAGCCCGGTTGTGCCTCGACTCGTGCCCTATGTGCCGGGGGAGCAACCCAAGATTGACGGTTTGGTCAAGCTCAATACCAACGAAAACCCGTACCCGCCCTCACCCCGTGTGCTGGCCGCCATCCATCTGGCAGCGCAGCAAGGTTTGCAGCTTTACCCTGATCCTGAATCAACGGCACTGCGCCAAACCATCGCGGCCCATCACAGACTGGCGCCGCAGCAAGTCTTCTTGGGCAATGGCTCCGATGAGGTGCTGGCCCATGCCTTTTTTGCCTTTTTCCAACACGGCTGCCCGCTCTTGATGCCCGACATCAGCTACAGCTTTTACCAGGTGTATTGCCGGCTCTACGGCATCCCGGTTGAAACTGTGGCTTTGACCGAAGCCCTGTGCCTTGACGTCGCGGCTTACGCCCGTGCCGACGGTGCGGCTGTGGCTGGCGTGGTCATCGCCAACCCCAATGCCCCCACCGGCGTGGGCTTGCCGTTGCAAAAGGTGGAGCAATTGCTGCGTCTGCACCCCGAGCGCGTCGTGCTCGTGGATGAAGCGTATGTGGACTTCGGCGGCGACAGCGCCATTAGCTTGATTGCGCGGTATCCGAATCTGCTGGTGGTCCACACCTTGTCCAAGTCACGCTCGCTCGCCGGTTTGCGGGTAGGCTTTGCCTGCGCTCAAACCCATTTGATTGAAGCGCTGGAGCGCGTCAAGAACAGCTTCAACTCCTATCCGCTGGACCGACTGGCCATTGCCGGCGCGGTCGCGGCTTTTGAGGATCAAGCCTGGTTCGAGCAGACCCGCCGCGCCGTGATGAGCAGCCGTGAAGGGCTGGTGCTGGCGCTGGAAGACTTGGGCTTCAAGGTGCTGCCCTCGCAAGCCAATTTTGTGTTCGCGCGGCACCCGCAACATGATGCGGCGGCCATCGCTGCCGCCCTGCGCTCACGCGGCGTGCTGGTGCGGCATTTCAAGCTGCCGCGGATCGAACAGTACCTGCGCATCAGCATCGGCACGCCCATGCAATGCGATGCGCTGGTGCAGGCGCTCGCCTCAGTACTTGCGGCGCTGGCTTAATTCAAAGTACAAGTCGCTGTAAATCTTGTAGCGGTTCGCGCTGATGCCCTCAAAGTTACCGTCGGGTTTGACTGCGGCCATCACGCCGCAACCGGGTTCATGCAGGTGGCTGCAGTTGTAAAACTTGCAGTTGGCCACATGGGGTTTGAAGTCTGGCATGTAGGCCGCCAACTGGGCCGGGTCGATGTGGTTCAGGCCAAACTCCTGGAAGCCTGGCGAGTCAATCAAGGCCGTTTCCTTCTGCGCGTCAACCCAGTACCAGGTGGTGCTGGTGGTCGTGTGCTTGCCGGAGTTGAGGGCTTGTGAAATCTCACCGGTCTGCGCCAGGGCGCCCGGTGCCAGCAGGTTGATCAAAGTGCTTTTTCCCGCGCCCGACGGACCCAGCACCAACGTTGTTTTGCCATGCAATAGCTTGAGCAGTTCGGCATGATCAACGTCACCTGATTGTTTGAGCGACAGTGGCAACACGCCGTAATGCATTTGCCGGTAAGGCCGCAGCCACGCCCAGGCGCGCGCGAAGGGCTCGACCAGATCACTTTTGTTGAGGGCAATGATGGGTGTGATGTGCTCCGCCTCCGCCGCGATCAGCGCGCGCGAGAGCTGGCTGCTGGAGAACTCGGGCTCTGCGGCGATCAGGATCAGGATCTGGTCCAGATTGGCCGCAAATGACTTGGTGCGAACCTCATCCTGGCGGTAAAAGACATTGCGGCGCTCTTCTATTTTCTCGATCGTGCCCTCGTCCGTTGATGGCTGCCAAAGAACGCGATCACCCACCAGACCCACACTTTTCTTGCCGCGCGAGTGGCAGATCAAGCGCTTGCCCTCTGGCGTTTCCACCAGAAAATGGCGACCATAGTTGGCGACGATCAGGCCGCGGTCGAGGGTGGCCCGTTCCATCAAGCGCGTCCTTGCTGCGTGGCCTTCATGCGAACAGGGCGTCCACCCGCGCCGCGCAGTCAAAGTCGGTCCGCGAGAGACCACCGACATCATGGGTGTTGAAGCGCACCACACAACGGCTGAAATGCACCGATAAATCGGGGTGGTGATCTTGCCGGTGGGCGATGAAGGCCAGCGCATTCACGAAGGCCAAGGTCTCGTGGTAATTCGCAAAGCTGAAGGTCTTTTCAATGGCCACATCGGCCCCATCGCCGGTGAGTTGCCAGCCTTCCAGTTTTGCCAGATTTGTGACTATTTCTGTAGCGCTAAACGCTTGTCTAGCGGGGGCTAGGGCCTCATTTGTCTTGAGAATAGTTTTCATGGTGTCAATCTTTCGATGGGTTCAGCTTGCCATCCGCGCCAAGCGCTCGGATGCAGGCGGATGTGAGTAGTAAAACTTCACATAGAGCGGGTCCGGTGTCAGCGTCGAGGCGTTGTCTTCATACAGCTTGAGCAATGCCGTAGCGAGATCCGGGCCGCTGGTCTGAAGCGTGGCATAGGCGTCGGCTTCAAACTCGTGTTGACGCGAAAAGTGGGCCATGACTGGCGCAATGAAGAAGCTGAAGACCGGCAGTGCCAGCATGAACAGCAGCAAGGCCAGCGCGTCATTGGGCGCCCCCAGATTGGGCTGTACCCCCAGACCGGTATAAAACCACAGCTTGGTGCTCAGCCAACCCAGCAGGGCAAAGCCCACCAGGCTGAGGGCGAACATGGACACGATGCGTTTGATGATGTGTTTGTGCTTGAAGTGACCCAGCTCGTGTGCCAGCACCGCGTCCACTTCCCCGTAAGACAGCTTGGCCAGCAAAGTGTCATAGAACACCACGCGCTTGGAGGCGCCAAAACCGGTGAAGTAGGCATTGGCATGGGCACTGCGCTTGGAGCCGTCCATCACAAACAGGCCCTTGGCGGCAAAGCCGCAGCGGTGCATCAGCGCCGTCACGCGCGCCTTGAGCGCCTCATCCTCCAGGGGCGCAAACTTGTTGAACAGCGGCGCTATGAAGCTCGGGTAGATCAGCAGCAGCAGCAAATTAAAGCCCATCCACACGCCCCAGGCCCACAGCCACCACCAGTTGCCGGCCGCGCCCATCATCCACAGGATCGTTGCGGCAATCGGCAGGCCCACCACAGCACCGATCAGGCTTGACTTGAGCAAATCCAGCAGCCAGAGCCTGGGTGTCATCTTGTTGAAGCCGAAGCGCTCTTCGATCACGAAGGTCTGGTACAGGGTCACGGGCAGATCAATCAGGCCGCTGACCAGCACAAAGGCCGCGAGCAGCGCAATTTGCTGCCCCATGCCGCCGCCCAGCCAGCCCCGCAATGCCTGGTTGAGGCCGGACAGCCCACCCAGCAAAGTCCAGCCCACAAGAACTGCAGCACCCAGGGCCAGCTCCAGCAGCCCAAAACGTGCTTTGGTGAGGGTGTAGTCGGCCGCCTTCTGGTGAGCTGCCAGCGTGATGGTCTGGGCAAAGGCCAGCGGCACTTGCCCCCGGTGCTTGGCCACGTGCCGGATCTGCCGCGAGTTGAGCCACAAGTTCAGCACCAGACCGGCGAGCAATGCCAGCGCAAAGACAAAGGTCAGCAGCGATGACGGGGGAAGAGAGGGAATCGAATCAGCCATGGCGAGCGAGTTTATGTCATCGGCGACAATTCTCATGATGGAATCCACCAACACCCCTGAGGCGAGCGTACCGCTGGCCAAATCCGACCAGAACCTGGTGTGGCTTGATTGCGAGATGACGGGCCTCGATCCGGACGTGGAGCGGATCATTGAGATTGCCGTCATCGTCACCGGCCCCAACCTTGAATGCCGAATCGAAGGCCCGGTGCTGGTGATCCACCAAAGCGATGAGTTGCTTGGCAAGATGGACAAGTGGAACACCGGCACCCATGGCAAAACCGGCTTGATTGACAAGGTCAAGGCATCGACCGTGCTGGAGGCGCAGGCGGAGGCACGACTGATCGAATTCCTGAGCCAGTATGTGCCCAAGAAGACCTCTCCCATGTGCGGCAACAGCATCGGGCAAGACCGGCGTTTTTTGGCCAAATACATGCCCAGGCTGGAGGCTTTCTTTCACTACCGCAACCTGGATGTGAGCACGCTCAAAGAGTTGTCCAAACGCTGGCGCCCCGATGTGCACAAATCGTTCAAGAAGAAGCAACGCCACACCGCCTTGGCCGACGTGCACGAGTCGATTGACGAACTCGAACACTACCGCAAACACTTCATCAAACTGGTCGATTAGGTAGAAACCCGAATCCGTGGCATAATTTGCGGCTGCACTGCAAACTGCCGTGCATATTTGTACATCTCCCTTCATTCACAGGCCCACAGCGAATTCGCATTTGCGTTTTCCACAAAAGGGTCCCAGCGCTGATTGAACTCCTAGTGAGTCAGAGCAGGTTTCGTTTGATGGTTGATGTTTTTTAACCATTGACGGAGCAGTCGCAAACCTTGCGGCGCTCGCGTGTGAGTAAATTCATGACTGACGCTATTCAAGCGACGGGCGAAACATCGCTTGTCGAAAATTTTTCCAATGACACTGCGGAGTTGACGCAAAACGTGGCGCAAGTCGCCACAGTGAGTCAAATCCTCGAGGTGCCTGCCGCCGTTGAGGTCGTGGCCGAGGTGCCCAACGGCTTTGTCGCCCTGGGCCTGGCGCCCGAGTTGATTCAAGCCGTGAAAGACCTGGGCTTTACCCAGCCCACCACGGTGCAGCTCAAAACCATTCCCCTGGCCATGCAAGGCCACAGCGCCAACGATGACGCAGCCCGCTTTATCGACCTGATGGTGTCGAGCCAGACCGGCAGTGGCAAGACCGCTGCTTTTCTGTTGCCGGTGCTGCACACCCTGCTGACACAAATGGCGCAAGCCGAGGCGAAAGAACGTAGCGATTTCGAGCGCGCCGTGGCTGACGCTGCGGCCAAAGGCGAAGCACCCCCGAAGCGCGCCAAACGTAAAGACCCGACCAACCCGCGCCATTTCGCACCCGCTGCGCCCGGTGCTCTGATCGTTTGCCCGACGCGGGAATTGGCGCAGCAAGTGGCACACGACGCGATTGATCTGGTGCAGCATTGCCGTGGTCTGCGCGTTGCCAACATTGTGGGCGGCATGCCTTACCAGTTGCAAATTGCCAAGCTGCAAAATGCCAACCTCGTGGTCGCCACCCCCGGGCGTTTGCTCGATCTGCAGCGCTCCATGCAAATCAAGCTCGACCAAGTGCAGTTTCTGGTGGTGGACGAAGCCGACCGCATGCTGGACCTGGGTTTCTCGGATGACTTGGCGGAGATCAACCAGCTGACCGTCGAGCGCAAGCAAACCATGATGTTCAGTGCCACGTTCGCACCGCGCATCCAGCAGCTCGCATCGCGTGTCATGCGTGAACCTCAGCGTTTGCAGATCGATTCACCGCAAGAAAAACACGCCAACATCAGCCAAAAACTGTTCTGGGCTGACAACGCCCAGCACAAGCGCAAATTGCTCGACCACTGGCTGCGCGACACCACCATCAACCAGGCGCTGGTATTTGCCAGCACCCAGATCGAATGCGACGGCTTGGCCAACGACTTGCAGCAAGAAGGCTTCTCCGCTGTGGCCTTGCATGGTGCTTTGAGCCAAGGCCTGCGCAACCGCCGCTTGATGGCCTTGCGCCAAGGTCAGGTGCAAATTCTGGTGGCAACCGACGTGGCCGCGCGCGGCATCGACGTACCCACAGTCACGCACGTGTTTAACTTCGGTTTGCCCATGAAGGCAGAGGATTACACCCACCGTATTGGACGCACCGGGCGCGCCGGGCGTGACGGTATCGCCGTGACCTTTGCCGAATTCCGTGATCGGCGCAAGATCATGGACATCGAGCACTACACCCACCAGCAGTTCAAGGGTGAAACCATTCCCGGCATGGAGCCGCAACAGCGTTTCCCCGATTCGCGCCCCAGCTCCAATTTTGGCGGCCGCGAGAGTCGCAATGGCGGGGGTGACTACCAATCCCGTGAGCGTGGTTTTGGCGGCGGTGGCCGTGCCGGCGGTTTCGGCGCCAATCGTGGCGGCTTTGCCGACAGGAATGCAGGCGCGCCCCGAGATTCAGGCCCCAGCAACGGTTACCAAAATGCCAGCAATAACGGTTTCGGACAGCGCGACACCCGCAGTGGCGGCGCGCCCGAAGGCTTCAACTACGAACGCAAAGGCGGCTTTAACGACCGTTTTGCCGGTGCCCGCAACGACGGTGCTGCACCGCGCGGCGACTTTGGTGCCCGCAAGCCAGCGTTTGGCAAGCCGATGGGTGTGAAGCCGGGCAACGGCGGCAAGGTGTTTGTGCCACGCGACGCCAAGAAGCGCCCCGCACGCAGCCTGTAATACCAACCCTGCAAAGCAGAGTTTAAAAGGCCCCCGTTAATCAGCGATTTACGGGGGCCTTTTCTTGGTCAATAGACCTCTTTGAAGTCTAGGTCTAGAAGCCAATTATTGACAGAAGCCAAGCCATCTGAATGAGAACTCGGCATCAGCAGGAAGAAATCTCATGCCCAAAACTAACATCACCGGTTTTCCAGAAATTTCTATGGAGTCTGGCGACCCCGCAACTCGACCGATGGCCTTGAACGAATTGCCCCGGCAGTTTCAAGTTGACAATAACATCGACATCATCAAGAGGCGTCATGAGCGTGTGGCCCAATCAATCAAGATGTTCTGGGGACATCGCGATTGCGCTGAATACCTTCAGTCTTTGATTATCAGTGGTGGTGACGGCTGTGCGCATGAGCGCATTGGCTTCACGCCCGAAGTGATGACGGCGCTCTTCAACCTCGCGAAGTTGAATGAATCCAAGTAAATAACTTGGTATGAATGCCGTCGACTGCAGATTTTCGACGCAAGCTCACTGAAGGCGGACATCGCCATCGCCGCAGGTTAATTGCGCTGACCTATTGCCGCAAAGGCGCTGAAACGGGTCTCCACCACAATAGCTTGCCCCGTCGCGGGATGAATCAAAGCAATGGCCGACTGAAAATCAACAAGCTGGCGCGTGACTGCGTCAGTGTG
This sequence comes from Burkholderiales bacterium, assembly GCA_038215405.1. GTDB lineage: Bacteria > Pseudomonadota > Gammaproteobacteria > Burkholderiales > Burkholderiaceae_C > Rhodoferax. The sequence goes on along the minus strand of JBBQQX010000048.1, from coordinate 15,900 downwards.
CCCCCGATGCACGACGGAGGCGCTGGACTGCAATAGCAGTGTCACGCGTGATGCCAGCAACCCACACCAGCTACCCCCCACTCGACAAAGTCAGTCTTTTACCGATATTGGGTGAAATTTGGTCTGGCAAGATAAAAAAAGAAAACCCCAAGTAAATCAATAACTTGGGGTTTAAATTTGGCGGAAACGGAGAGATTCGAACTCTCGAGGAGGCTCTACACCCCCTACTCCCTTAGCAGGGGAGCACCTTCGGCCACTCGGTCACGTTTCCTAAACAGGCAATATTATCTCATGAGTCTGACGCTATTTTCAGGCGGGCGCCTGTTCCAATTCAAATGCCTTGTGCAAAGAACGCACGGCCAGTTCCATGTACTTCTCGTCAATCACCACCGAGGTCTTGATCTCGGAGGTGGAAATCATTTGAATGTTGATGCCCTCTTCACTCAGGACACGAAACATCTTGCTGGCCACGCCCACATGGCTGCGCATGCCAATGCCGACAATCGACACCTTGCATATCTTGGCGTCACCCGCTACCTCCAGGGCCCCCAGTTTGGGCAGCACTGTTTCCTTCAACAAGTCGATTGTCTTGGCGTAGTCACCCCGATTGACGGTGAAGCTGAAGTCGGTCCGACCATCTTTGCTGATGTTCTGGATGATCACATCGACTTCAATATTGGCGTCGGCCACGGCACCCAGAATCTGGTAGGCAATGCCGGGCTTGTCCGGCACGCCCAGGACCGAGATTTTGGCTTCTTCGCGGCTGAATGCGATGCCCGAAACGATGGCTTGTTCCATGTGTTCGTCTTCCTCAAAAGTGATCAGGGTGCCGGAGGCGGCTTCCTCGTTGATATCAATATCCCATGGCGTAAAACTGCTCAAAACCCGCAGCTTGACTTTGTATTTGCCGGCAAATTCAACCGACCGGATCTGCAGCACCTTGGAGCCCATCGAGGCCATCTCCAGCATCTCCTCAAAGCTCACGGTCTGTAGGCGACGCGCTTCTGGCACCACGCGCGGGTCGGTGGTGTAGACGCCGTCCACATCGGTGTAGATCAGGCATTCATCGGCCTTCATGGCCGCGGCCACGGCGACGGCTGATGTATCCGAGCCACCGCGCCCCAGCGTCGTGATGTTGCCCAGTTCGTCCAGCCCCTGAAAGCCGGTCACGATCACCACCCGGCCGGCGTCCAGATCAGCACGCACCTTGCTGTCTTCGATCGACTCGATGCGGGCCTTGGTGTAGGCACTGTTGGTGCGAATTGGCACTTGCCAGCCGGCATAGCTCACTGACTCCAGGCCTTGCGCTTGCAGCGCAATCGCGAGCAAGGCGCTGGAGGCCTGCTCGCCAGTGGCCGCCAACATGTCGAGCTCGCGGCTGTAAGAATCCGTCGTCTTTTCTGGTGCCAGTTCTTTGGCAAGCGCGAGCAATCGGTTGGTTTCACCGCTCATCGCGCTAGGTACAACCACCATCTGGTGGCCGGCACGCGCCCATTTGGCAACGCGTTTGGCGACGTTGCGAATACGCTCGGTGGAGCCCATCGACGTGCCGCCATATTTGTGAATAATCAATGCCATTGCTAAGATTCAGTAGTGCAAACCCGAGGGATTGTACCAATGCAGCGCTTCACCTCGGCGCTCGCAAAAGCCTATGCCAACCTTGATCCGAATCTGGTGGCCTCGTGTCGTGCAAACGGCAATCTGGTCCAGCAGTTCAGCCAGTTGCGCCGTGCTGGGCACGGTTTGAAACGCCGTGTTGAGCCAATGGCGCAGCACATTGGCTTGCCGTGGGCGACTCAAAGTCTGCAGTTGAGCAATCACGGGGGGGGTACCAATGTGCGCCATATCTTGCGCCGCCACATCAAGCAACACCGCCTGCGCCTGCGCCGCATGAGCGGCACTGCGCGCAAAAGTATCGCGAAATTGCGCAAAGGTGGTGTCCAACGCGGGCAGCAAGCGCGCGCGGATGCGGTTGCGGGTGAACTGTTCATCGCCATTGGTCGGGTCCTCGATCCAAGCCAGACCACGAGCGATCAACCAGCGCCGGACTTCTGACGCCGCGACCCGCAGCAGCGGGCGATGGTAGGTGAGCCCGGCGCGCTGCCAACTCGCCGGCATGGCGCTCATCCCGGGCAAGCCCGCACCCCGACTCAGCGCCAGCAACAGCGTTTCCACTTGGTCGTCCGCGTGTTGCGCAATTGCTATATTTTCAATAGCTTCATGCGCATATTCAAAAAGGGCTACAGCCTCAAAAGCCTTGTATCTGGCACGGCGTGCGGCATCTTCCGGGCTCTGGCCCGAGGCATGACGCGCGTCCACACGTTTGACCAGCAGCGGCAAGCCCAGCCGCGCGCAAACCGTCTGGCAATGCCGCTCGAAGTCATCGCCCGCCGACTGTAGACCATGGTGAATGTGGATGGCGTGCACCTGCCCGGGCCACTTTTCAGCACAGGCCAGCAGCAAAGCAGTGGAGTCTGCGCCGCCACTGAAGCCGACCGCCAGCGGCAGGGTCGGCTGAAAGACAGCCATGGCCTCCGACAGGGTGACAGTCAAACGGCCGCCTGGCTACAAACTGATAACGATGGCAATCGGCCGGTCCGCGCTACTTCGCCGCCGCCTTGGTATCGATGAACCGGCCATAGCTTTGAAGACGCTCGTAGCGACGCTCTAGCAGTTCCTTGACCTTGAGGTCGCTGACCTGGCGGAAGGCATCATTCAAGGCGCGCTTGAGAAAAGCAGCCATCTGTTTGTAGTCGCGGTGGGCGCCGCCGACCGGCTCATTGACGATCTTGTCAATCACGCCCAGCGCCTTGAGCCGGTGCGCGGTAATGCCCAGCGCGTCCGCAGCCTCTTGTGCCTTGTCGGATGTTTTCCAGAGGATCGAGGCGCAGCCTTCGGGGCTGATGACTGAATAGATCGAGTACTGCAGCATCAGCACCTGGTCACCAATGGAGATCGCCAGGGCACCGCCCGAGCCGCCCTCACCGATGATGGTGGTGATGATGGGCACCTCAAGCTGTGCCATCTCGAAGATGTTGCGGCCAATAGCCTCGGACTGGCCGCGCTCTTCCGCATCGATGCCGGGGTATGCACCGGGCGTATCGACAAAGGTGAACAGGGGCAAGTTGAACTTTTCTGCCGTCTTCATGAGGCGCAATGCCTTGCGGTAGCCCTCTGGCTTGGTCATGCCAAAGTTGCGCAGACCGCGCTCTTTGGTGTCACGCCCTTTTTGCTGCCCCAGCACCATGCAGGGCGTGCCATTGAAACGCGCTAGGCCACCCACAATGCTTTGGTCGTCGGCAAAATGACGGTCCCCGTGCAGTTCGACAAAATGCGTGAAGATGTCATTGATGTAATCGAGCGTATAGGGTCGCTCGGGGTGGCGGGCTATCTTGGTGATCTGCCACGGGGTCAAGTCACTGTAGATATCCTTGGTGAGCTGCTGACTTTTTTTGGCCAGCTGTCCAATTTCAGTCGAAATATCGACCGCCGACTCGGTCTGCACGTAGCGCAGCTCTTCAATCTTGTTTTCGAGATCGGCAATCGGTTGCTCAAAATCGAGGAATGTTTTCTTGGCCACAAATGACTCCTATACGGGTGGGGACAGAGCTTCTTCGCTTCGCGTAACGGCGGTCTGTCCCGCATGTTTCTTGATTTGTTGAGGACAGAGCTTGTTCGCTTCGCGTATCGGCGGTCTGTCCCGCAAGTTTTCAGGTCTTCAGTATTCCACCGGCAGCGGATCCAGAGAGCGCCAAATATACCAAGTTGCCACACTGCAATACGGCGCCCAGGCGGCGGCGACTTCGCGGGCATCGCTGCGGCTGACCGCGTCACCAGAAAAATAGTTCTTGCTGATGCCACTGAGCAGCCCCACGTCGTCCAGTGGCAGCACGTTGGGGCGCATCAGGTGGAAGATCAAGAACATCTCCGCTGTCCAGCGCCCAACGCCACGGATGGCAATCAACTCGGCAATGATCGCTTCATCGTCCATGGTTTCCCAGGTTTGGACGTGCACCGCGCCACTGTCAAAATGCAGCGCCAGGTCCACCAGGTATTCCACCTTGCGCACACTCAAGCCCGACGCACGCATGTCATCGACCTTGAGCTTAAGCACGTTGGCAGCCGTGATCTGCTTGGGCAGCAGCGCAAAGCGATTCCAGACGGTCTGAGCCGCCTTGACCGAAATCTGCTGACCCACCACGCTGCGGGCCAACGTCACAAAAGCATCCCCCCGGCTTTGCAGACAGGCGTCGCCAAACAACGGGATGAGCCGCTTCATCACCCGGTCTTTTTTCATCAGGTGCTTGCACGCATCGCTCCAATAGGCGGGAGACGCCACCTCCGACGCTATTGTTTGGGTAGCTACCATCGCACTATCCACGAGGGCCAGACGCCAAAGTTACTATTGAGAAAATCATGCTGCAGCTTCCCAGGATGTGCCGCTAGCCGTATCCTTCAACACAATGCCCAGGGCCAACAGGTGCTGGCGAATGCGATCCGCTTCGGCGAAGTCTTTGGCGGCCTTGGCCGTCGCGCGCTGCGCAATCAAGGTCGCAATGGACCCATCGTCGAGCGTGGCACCGGCCTGCAGAAAGACTTTCGGATCGCCTTGCAGCAGGCCCAAGCAACCGCCCAATGCTTTGAGCAGGCCCGCCAATTCCGCAGACCGGGTCTTGTTGACTTCTGACGCCAACTCAAAGAGCACCGCCACGGCCTCGGGGGTGCCAAAGTCCTCGTCCATCGCCGCCTTGAAGCGCGCGGCGAAAGGCTCGCTCCAGTCCATGCTGACCATGGCGGGAGTCACCAGGTCGAGCGCCGTGTAAAGGCGTTTCAGAGAGTTGCGGGCATCGTCCAAGTGCACGTCGCTGTAGTTCAAGTCGCTGCGGTAGTGTGTGCGAATCAGGAAGAACCGCACCGTTTCGGGGTCGTACTTGGCCAAGACCTCGCGGATGGTGAAGAAATTGCCCAGGCTCTTGGACATCTTCTCGCTGTCGAGCTGAACCATGCCGTTGTGCATCCACACGCTCGCCAGCGGCTTACCGGTCACGCCTTCGGTCTGCGCAATCTCGTTTTCATGGTGAGGGAACTGCAAATCGACGCCGCCACCGTGGATGTCAAAGCTCTCACCTAGAGTCTGGCAACTCATGGCAGAGCACTCGATGTGCCAGCCGGGCCGACCTTTGCCATAGGAATAGCCAAGCGCTGCGCTGTCCCACTTGGCATCATCAGGCTCTGACTCCTTGGCCGACTTCCACAAGACAAAATCAAGGGGGTCGTCCTTGGCATCCGACGCGGCCACGCGCTCACCGGCGCGCAGATCATTGAGCGACTTGCCAGACAGCTTGCCGTAGCCCGCGAACTTGCGCACCGCGTAGTTGACATCTCCACTGGCGGACTTGTAGGCCAGTCCTTTGTCTTCGAGCTTTTTGATCAGGCCCAGCATCTGCGGCACATAGTCCGTGGCCCGCGGCTCGATTGTTGGTGGCTCGATCCCGAGTTTGCCAATGTCCTGGTGCATGACCTCGATCATCTCGTCTGTGAGCGCCCGAATGGTGATGCCTCGCTCCAGCGCCCGTTTGATGATCTTGTCGTCAATATCGGTGATGTTGCGCACATAGGTCACGCGCAGGCCGCTGGCTCGGAGCCAGCGTTGCACCACGTCAAACGCCATTGCCATGCGCGCATGGCCGATGTGGCACAGATCGTAAATCGTCATGCCGCAGACGTACATGCGCACGTGACCGGGCTCCAGCGGGATCAAAGGTTCCAGGGCACGCGACAGCGTGTTGTAAATGCGCAAACTCATGGACGTTCCAAACGACGGCGTCAGGGTCATTGACCAAACGGTGGCCACGGCAAAGACTGCAAATGGGTGGGTAATTGCGAGGGCACTAAAAAGCACCCCCTAAGCTACAATTCTTAGCAGTATATAGCCCGATCCGCTGGCCAACCGCGATTGATGGGCGTTCACCCTGTAGGAATCAAAAAGCCCCATGAAGCTCGCCCGCACCTCCTTTTTCACCACCCTGCGCCTGTTGGCACTCGCGCTCGCCTGCACCACGTCCATCGCTTACGCAGATGACTATGGCGACGTCAACCAACTGCTGCATGCCGGCAAGCTGAGCGAGGCCATGGTCAAGGTCGAGAGCTACCTGGCAACCAAGCCCGCCGACCCGCAGATGCGCTTTCTCAAAGGTGTTATTCAGCGCAATCTGGGCAAACAGGCAGAGGCCATTGCGACCTTCACCAAGCTCACTGAAGACTATCCCGAGCTACCCGAACCCTACAACAACCTGGCCGTCCTCTACGCGGGTCAAAACCAGTTTGACAAGGCCCGCGCCGCCCTCGAAATGGCCATCCGCACCAACCCCAGCTACGCCACGGCGCATGAAAACCTGGGCGACATCTACGCACGTCTGGCGAGCCAGGCCTACAACAAGGCCCTGCAACTCGACGGCGCCAATCCGGCTGTACCGCCCAAACTGGCCCTGATTCGAGAGATATTTAGCCCCAACAACAAGGGCCAGCACCCCGCCAATGCGGCGCTTGCAGCCGTCCCGGCGGCGGCGGTCGCGAAACCATCAACACCAGCGCCTTCCGCCCCAGCGGCGGTTGCGCCCGCGCCGCCAGCGGCCACGACCGCCCCGGTTGCAGCGCCCAAGCCAGCCGCCAGCGACAGCACCGCGAAGGAGTCCAGAGACGTGGAAGAAGCCTTGCAGGCTTGGGCCAGAGCCTGGGCAGCCAAAGACATAGCGGCCTACCTGGGCGCTTATGGAAAAGAATTCGACCCGGCCGGCAAGCAGTCGCGCAACGCCTGGGAAGCAGAACGCCGCAACCGGATCCTCGGAAAGAACACGATTAGCGTCAAACTGGACAACGTCAGCGTCGCGGTCAATGGCTCCCAAGCCGTGGCCAAATTCCGCCAGAACTACCGTTCGGGTACGCTGGCCGTGTCGAGCCGCAAAACGCTCGACCTCGTCAAGACCGGCAACCGGTGGCTGATCGTCAAGGAAAGCACGGGAACCTGATGACCGCCATTGGGTCAAAGCGAGTTTGGCTGGCGCCGCGGCTTGCTTCTATCGCGTGATGCGATCATGAAACGACATTTCACTTTTCTCGTGTTCCTGACCTTCCTTGGTCTGGCAATCGGCGCAAGCGCGGCCAATCACAAAAAGCCCGCAGCCAAAGCCAAGCTTGCCGCGAACGCCAGACACCAGCCGGCCGCCAAGATCAAGACCAAGAACGCTCCGAGCGTCAGGGACCAGCCATCGCTCAAGGCCAAGCCTGTCCAGAGCATCAAGCAGCCAGCACTGGTCAATGGCGACCTGGCGGAAGCGCGCCTGCTGACCATCTACCAACTCATGGCCAAGGCGCAAAGCGCTGAAGCCCTGGCCAAGGCCGAACAACTGGTCAAGGACCACCCCCACTTTCAATTGGCCCAACTGGTCTACGGCGACCTGCTGGCCGCGCGCATGCGCCCCATTCGAATGGTGGGCGACGTACCAGAGCCCCTGCTTACCGCCGGTGCCCCGGTGCTAAGGGAACTTCGCGATGAGTCGCAGCTGCGCTTGAAAGCCTTGCGTGAGCGCCCGCCCGCTGGCGCGCTTCCTTCGCAATTTCTGGCGCTGTCAGCGCGCAACAAGCACGCCATTGCCATTGATGCGTCGCGCTCGCGCCTGTACCTGCTGGAAAACCGGCCCACCGGGCTGACACTGATTGCCGACTATTACGTCTCTATCGGAAAGTCCGGACTGTCAAAAAACGCCGAAGGTGACCTGCGAACCCCCATGGGCGTGTACTTCATCACCAGCAACCTCGACCCCAAGTCGCTCAAGGACTTCTACGGTTCGGGCGCCCTGCCCATCAATTACCCCAACGTGCTCGACAGCGCGCGCGGCAAAACAGGCGGCGGCATTTGGCTGCATGGCACGCCGCCCAGCCAGTTTTCACGCGCGCCTCTGGCCACCGACGGCTGCGTCGTGCTGGCCAACCCCGACTTGATGGCGCTGATCCGCACGGTCGAAGTCCGCACCACCCCGGTTGTGATCTCGCAAAGTCTGAAATGGGTCACCCCCAACACGGCCCGCTCTGAGAGCAAACCTTTTGAAGCCACATTGACCGCCTGGCAAAGCGCCAAGTCCAGCGGCAATATGAACCAAGTGCTCAGCTTCTACAGTTCCAACTTCAATAGCAACGGCATGACCTTGACACAGTGGACGCCGTCGCTGCGCAGCGAGTTGAACAAGGTGCAGGGACGCGCCATTCAACTCAAGGACCTGTCCATGCTGCGCTGGACTGACACCGCCGACACCATGGTGGTCACTTTTGGCGAAGTGGCCGATGGAACCCGCACAGGGCCAACCAAGCGCCAATACTGGGTGCGTCAAGGCAACAGTTGGAAGATATTTTACGAAGGAGTCATTGGATGAAATTTACACGTTTTTCGGCCCTAGCCCCCGCAGTTATTGCGGCAGCAGCTATATTTTCAATAGCATCAGAAGCCTGTGCACAAGCACCGGCCCAAGTGAAATTCGCCACATCAGCTGGCGACTTCGTCGTCGAGGTCTATCCCGACAAAGCACCCAAGACGGTGGCGAACTTTTTGCAGTACGTCCATGACAAGCACTACGACGGCACCATCTTCCACCGCGTGATCCCCAATTTCATGATCCAGGGCGGCGGCTTTGATGCCAAATATGTGCAAAAACCGACCCGGGCGCCGGTGGCCCACGAAGGCCGCGAAGCACTGGCCAAAGGCGGTCTGAGGAACGTCACGGGCACACTGGCTATGGCCCGCACCGGTGACCCGCAATCGGCGACGGCGCAGTTCTTCATCAATGTCAAAGACAACGTCTTTCTTGACCCCAGCGAGCGCGATTTTGGCTACACCGTCTTCGGCAAAGTCACCAGTGGCATGGATGTGATTCAGAAAATTAAGTCCGTGCCCACCGGGCCGGCCGGCCCCTTTGGCTCGGACGCCCCTAAAACCCCGATTCTTATCAACTCTGCAACCCTGGTGAAGTAAATCATGAGCAACCCAAAAGTCGAACTCCACATCGCCAATTACGGCGTCATCACGCTTGAACTCGAGCCGGACAAGGCACCGAAGACCGTTGCCAATTTCTTGAGCTACGTGAACAAAGGCCACTACGACAACACCATTTTTCACCGTGTCATTCCCGGTTTCATGGTGCAAGGCGGTGGCATGGAGCCCGGCATGAAAGAAAAGAAGGGCGACCAGCCGATCGCCAACGAGGCTGACAACGGCCTGAAGAATCTCAACTACACCGTGGCCATGGCCCGCACCGGCGACCCCCACTCTGCTACTGCGCAGTTTTTTATCAACGTGGCCGACAACGGCTTCCTGAACCATACCGCCATTTCAGCCCAGGGCTGGGGCTACGCCGTATTCGGCAAAGTCGTTTCGGGCCAGGATGTGGTGGACAAGATTAAGACCATCAAGACCGCGCGCAAGGGCTACCATGATGACGTGCCGGTGAACGACGTGGTGATCGAAAAGGCCGTGGCACTCTGACATGACTGCCGCCGGTCCCGGGAACATGGCGCCCACGGTGGCGCCACCCTGGCCGGTACTGCAGGCGCCTGCCCATTGGCGCTGCCTTGATTTTATTTCTGACCTGCACTTGCAGGCGAGCGAACCGGCCACCTTCAACGCCTGGCAGCACTTCATGCAGACGACCCAGGCTGACGCCGTGTTTATCCTGGGCGATTTGTTTGAAGTGTGGGTCGGTGACGATGTATTGGCAACGGCTGGCTTCGAAGCCGGCTGCGCGCAAATTCTCAAAGCCGCTTCGCAAAGGCTGTCGATCTTCGCAATGCACGGCAACCGCGACTTCCTGATCGGTTCGGCTTTTGCCCAAGCGGGCGGCCTCACCCTACTGCATGACCCCAACGTCCTGTGTTTTGCCGGGCAACGCTGGCTGCTCTCGCATGGCGACGCCTTGTGCCTGGAAGACACCGACTACCTGCAATTTCGCGCCATGGTGCGCGGTCCAGCGTGGCAAGAAAACTTCTTGAGCCTGCCGTTGGCGCAGCGCCAGCAAATGGCGCAAGACATGCGCAGACAAAGCGAAGCTCATAAACGAAGCGGCAAGCCTTATGCCGACGTTGATCTGGCGATGGCCTGTAACTGGTTGCATCAGGCCCAGGCCAGCACACTCATTCATGGCCACACCCACAAGCCAGCAGACCACCAGATGACCGCCGATCTGCGCCGTATCGTCTTGAGCGATTGGGACGCCACCGCTGCGCCCGTGCGGGCTGAAGTGTTGCGGCTGAGCGCGGCTTCTGTGGATCAAGCCCAGGGCAGCGTCGTGCAGCGACTTGGAGCGGCGCTGCACGGGGCGTGACTGTTTGCACGCCCTGCTTTCAGGCACGACGATCGCCGGTACTCCCTCAGTGCCCCGCGATTGGCTTTGGAGACACTAGTTGCCTTTGTAGGTCATTGTGGCGTCGGCGCTTGATCTTCCAATGCAAATGCCTGTAGCCAACTATGTCGTTCTTCGACTACAAGGCAGTTCAATGAGGCTTACTGTAGCGCCTGGCTGCTTTAACCCAGCCAGGCATGTCGTATCAGCCAGCGTCCCAGCTCGTTGTCATTGGATAGACCGAGTTTGGCAAACAGGCTGGCCCGATGCGTTTCGACCGAACGAGGACTGCAGGCCGGAACCAGCTTGCGGGCAATCTCCTTGTTCGACTGGCCCAGGCCAACCTGGCGCGCCACCTCGCGCTCGCGTGGCGTCAGATCGTGCCAGAGTGTCAGCGCATCGGCACGCGCCTGCGCCTCGACCAATGCCAGCGGCAATTTCTCTAGCAGCTGCTGCGTATCGGGCTTGACTACCCAGTCGAAGGCGCCCTGGCCCACCGCTTCCAACGCCATCGGAATGGTGCCGTGCCCTGAAAGAAACAGCACAACCAACGGGCTATGGCGCAGGCGCAGTTGTTCCAGAACCGCCAGGCCGCTCATACCGCCCATGCGCAGGTCTAGGATGACACACCCGACCTGCCGCGCATCAACCGCCTGCAGAAAGGCCTCGCCCGATTCGAAGCCGCGTACCGCCATGCCCTGGGAAAACAACAGCAAGAGCAGCGAGCGCCGTAGTGCCTCGTCGTCATCAACCACGTAAAGAGTCAAGGCTGTATCGCTCATACACTCAGCGCCAGGGTAAAGGTAAACACCGCACCGCCGCCCGGGCGGTTGGCCACTGTCAAGTGACCGCCGTGCGCCTCAACGAGGGTGCGACAGATGTTGAGTCCGAGGCCCAAGCCTTCGGGTTTGGTGCTGAAAAACGGGGTGAACACCTGCGCGAGCAAAGCCTCGGGGACGCCAGGGCCGGCGTCCCCGACCCGAATCTGGACGCTACGCCCGAGCAGCATCGTCTCGATGTCGATCACGCGCCCGGCCGCTGGCAGATCCTGCATCGCCTGCAGCGCATTCTGTAACAGATTGATCAGCACCTGCTCCAGCAGCAAGCGGTTGCCGCGCACCGACGGCAAATGCTCGGCCAGACGCTGCGTCACCGTGATCGCGTGACGCTCCAGTTCGGACTTGAGCAAAACCAGCGAATGCGCAATCACCGCATGCACATCACAGGCTTCGTAACTGCCACGGCTCGGATTGATGAACCCACGCACGCGCTGCACGATCTCGCTAGCGCGCTGTGACTGCTCGACTATGTCGTCCAGCGCCGAGACCAGCACTTCCATCTGCGCCTGGCTGGCGATGTTGCGCGCGGCCAGCGCGAAATTCGACACGGCCATGAGCGGTTGATTGAGTTCATGCGCCAGCGTAGAGGCCATCTCGCCGACGCTGGCCAGGCGTGCGCTGCGCTGCAGTTGGAGTTCCTGATCGTGTTGGCGGTCCTCAGCCTGTTTTTGCGCCGTGATGTCGACCACTGAACTCATCCAGCCCTGGTTCTGACCCTGGGCGTCGATCAGGGGCGCGGTGTAAACCCGGGTGATCACGTCATGTCCGTCGCGATGGCGAATGCGCGACTCAAATCCGTAGGGCTGTGCCTCGGCCAGCATGGAGCCCTCGCGATCGCGCCGGTATTTGTCCAACTCGTCCGGATGCCAGTAGGGATAGGGCGGCCCGCAGCCCAGCAATTCGTCCTCGCGGTAGCCAACCATGTCGCAAAAGGCACGGTTGACATAACTGATACGTCCTTGCGGGTCGCGTGCACGCATGCCCACCAGCAGCGCGTCTTCCATCGCCTTGCGGAAAGCCTGCGCCTGCTCCAGGTCATGCGTACGCTCTTGCACCCGGCGTTCCAGTTCAAGCTTGGCCTGACGCTGCTCGGAATAGCGGCGCGCGTGCAATCGCCAATACAAACCGGCCAGCAACAGAACTGCGGCCAGCAAAGTGGTCAGTGCAAGCGCTTCTTGGCGGGCTCGCTGCACGCTCTTCATGTCGCTGGTCACGGTAAGTGTCCAGCCCAGTTCGGGCAAGCTGGTCTCCAGGGCAAGGAGCCAGCGTTGCTGATGATTCACTGTGGCCTGAAACTCGTAAGTGGGTGAGTCGGGTATGCGCACTTCCCGCCAGGGCAAGCTATCGTAGTGGTTGCCCACACCATACTGGCCATTCAACTTCAGCCAGGCCAGATCACTGGTCGAAAGATGGCGGCTGCTGTGGTACAGCCATTCAGGCTCTGAACTCAGGAAGACAATGCGACGGCTGTCTTGCAAGACAACCGGATCCGCGCTATTGGCCCAAGAATGCTCCAGGGCACTCAGGCTGACTTTGACGGTAATCACGCCAATCACTTGGCCTAGGTGTAGCACAGGCTCCGCAATGAAAAAACCGGGGGTGCCCGTAGTCAAGCCAACGCCGTAAAAAAAACTGCGCTGACCTTGCAACGCTTCCTTGAAATAAGGGCGCTGTTGATAGGATTGACCGACAAAACTGTCGGCAGTGTTCCAGTTGCTGGCGGCGAGCGTCATGCCGTTTGCGCCCATCAAAAAAAGGGCGGCAGATTCGGTACGATCCTTAAGATCTGAAAAGTAGTGGTTCACCTTGTCTCTGAGCATGGGGTCTGAAGGATGCCGCAGCAATGACTGCACATCCGGGTGACGAGCGGCTGCATAGGGCAAATAGCCATGCTTTTCTGCAATGCCTCTGAGACCCAGTGCATTCGCCTGAGCGACCTGCTGCAGCGCAGCGGTCTTGATCTGCAATTCACGGCGTTCGGCCCAGCGTCCCATCAAGCCTATTGACAGACCGACGGCAAGCGCGAGCAGCCCCCAGCGCCATAGATGGTGCCAGGACAAACTCCGAACCATGGACGCAAGCAACTTCTTCAATGGGGTGGATCTTCTAACTGGAAATACAGCCTCAACGATAACGCTAATCGCTGGCGTGAAGCACGCAGCCACCTTCGCCTGCGTAGTTTTACGCAGAGCCGAGGTGCCAATCGCACGGATGCGCAAGTGCCATCAGCCTTCTACACTGGTGCATCTAAGGAGATGTTTATGAATGAAAATTCTTCCATTCGCGGAAGTTCTGCCTTGCTGGCCATTGGGATCACGCTCGCCATCTGGTTCGTGATTCCCGTGCCTGAGGGGGTCACGCCGCAAGCCTGGCACTTGCTGGCGCTGTTCATCGGGACCATTGCCGCCATCATCGGCAAGGCGATGCCGATCGGAGCGCTGGCCATGATTGCCATTGCCCTGGTGGCCTTGACAGGCGTCACCAACAACAAACCGTCGGCGGCGATTGCAGATGCGCTCAGCGGCTTTTCCAACCCGCTGATCTGGCTGATTGGCATTTCGATCATGATTTCGCGCGGCCTGATAAAAACCGGGCTCGGTGCCCGTATTGGGTACACCTTCATCCGACTGTTCGGTAAAAAGACCTTGGGTATTGGTTACGCGCTTGGGTTGTCGGAGCTGGTTCTGGCGCCAGTCACCCCCAGCAATACCGCACGCGGCGGCGGCATCATGCACCCGATCATGCGCTCGATTGCCGAGAGTTTCGACTCAACGCCCGAAAAGGGCACTTCGAGCAAGATCGGGCGCTACCTGGCGTTGGTCAATTACCACTCCAACCCCATCACCTCGGCCATGTTCATCACCGCCACGGCGCCCAACCCACTGGTGGTCAAATTCGTTGCCGAGGCGACTGGCGCGCAGATTTCGCTGTCGTGGAGCACCTGGGCCCTCGCGATGCTGTTGCCGGGGTTGGTAGCGATGGCATTGATGCCGCTGGTGCTCTACTGGTTGTCGCCGCCCGAGATCAAGGACACACCGGCGGCAAGCCAGTTTGCGAGAGACCGCATCGCCGAACTGGGCCCGGTCAAGCGGAAGGAAAAAATACTACTGGGCGTCTTTGTCTTGATGCTGTTGCTCTGGGCAGGGGTGCCCGCCATGTTGCTGGGCAAGGCCTATGCAGTCGATGCCACCACTGCCGCAGCACTTGGCCTGTCACTGCTATTGGTCACCAGCGTGCTCGATTGGGACGATGTGCTTAAGGAAAAAGGGGCTTGGGACACCATCACCTGGTTTGCAGCACTGGTCATGATGGCCACTTTCCTGAACAAACTAGGGCTGATTACCTGGTTTTCCAAGAGTATTGAGACCGGGATTCTCGGGCTGGGTTTGGGTTGGGTCGGCGCGGTGGCGCTCCTGACCCTGGTGTACATGTATGCGCACTATTTGTTTGCCAGTACGACTGCCCACATCACCGCGATGTTCGGCGCATTCTTTGCCGCCGGGATCGCGCTGGGCGCACCGCCAATGGCGTTTGCGCTGTTGCTGGCCGCAGTTTCGTCGATCATGATGACACTGACGCATTACGCCACCGGCACATCACCCATCATCTTCGGTTCGGGCTATGTCTCGCTCGGCGAATGGTGGAAGATTGGTTTCGTGATGAGCCTGGTCAACCTGACTGTCTGGATCCTGGTCGGCGGCATTTGGTGGAAGGTCTTGGGATACTGGTGAGATCAAGGCCAATCTCTGGTTTGGAGAGAAACGTAATTCGGGAGGGCAGCGATAGCGGGTCTACAGAAGTTCAATTGGGAGTGTCAGGATTTCTGTGTGCAAGGCGGTGGAATGTTAGCTGAGGTTTAACGGTATTCGGATTCTGGTCTTTTTCAAACAGGCCCCTGCCAGGCCGCCGGAGGCACCCCCCGGTTGCGCATGTACTCATGCGCTAGCCCATCGGCGCTTGCGCCGATCTGGCTGTCTGGCATTTGCCTCATGACAGGCTACGCGACCTGGGTAAAACGCTCCTCGTAAAGAATGGCAAACTGGTTCATTGCCGCCTTCCAGTGGTTGGCCGCTCGGCCCCAGTCAGCAGTGATATTTCGCAGTGCTAGCCAGATCAACTTGGTTGCTGCATCGTCATTTGGGAAATGCCCCCGCGTCTTGAGTATCTTGCGCAGCCTGGCATTGACGCTCTCAATGGCGTTGGTGGTGTAGATCACTCGGCGCACCTCGGGCGGGAAGGCAAAGAAGGGAATTACCTTGTCCCAGACCCTTCGCCACGCGCCCACCACGGTGGGGAATTTCTTGCCCCACGGGCTACTCTCAAATGCGTCCAATTCGGCCAGTGCCGCCTCTGCACTGGGGGCGGTATAGATCGGCTTGATGGCTGCTGCCAAGGGCTTGCGATCCTTCCAGCTCGCATAGTCCAGACTATTACGTATCAGGTGCACGATGCAGGTTTGCAGCGTTGTCTTTGGGTAAACCACCTCCAGGGCCCCCTGTGTCAGACTAGTTGTCGCCTACAAAATTTACTCTTTTTCGCGTAGAGACAACCATGAAACCCAAATATTCCGAAGCATTCATTGAACAAGCGATAGTCAAACTACTGTCGCGCGGAGATCGCACCATCCAGTCGATCGCACAAGAGCTCAACGTCAACTACTACACGGCCAAGAA
>JBBQQX010000047.1:0-26091 GCA_038215405.1 Burkholderiales bacterium | reverse complement strand
TTTTCTCTGATTACCGGCTACAGCGAGGCCGAGGTCCTGGGGCGCAACCCGAGCCTGCTCTCGTCGGGCCGGCAGGATGGCGCGTTCTACCGGGAGATGTGGACGTCGCTGCTGGCGCATGGCCGGTGGCAGGGTGAGCTGTGGAATCGGCGCAAAGATGGCTCGCTCTACCCCGAGTGGTTGTCCTTGAGCGTGCTGCGCGACCGTGCCGGCGTGGTCATCAACTATGTGGCGGTGGCCACCGACATCAGCCAGCGCAAGGCCGATGAAGAAAAGATACGTACGCTGGCCGATTTCGACGCGCTGACCGGCTTGCCCAACCGGCGCTTGCTGCAAGACCGCATCGACACCGCACTGAGCCAGGCGCAGCGCCAGGGCGAGTCGCTGGCGCTGATGTTCCTGGATCTGGATCGCTTCAAAAACGTGAACGATTCGCTTGGTCACCATGCCGGCGACGAATTGCTGACGCAGGTGGCGCAGCGCCTGAAATCGGTGCTGCGCGAGCAAGACACCGTGTGCCGTGTCGGAGGCGACGAGTTTGTGCTCTTGTGCACCAGCACCGACACCGCCGGTGCCGCCCACGTGGCCAACAAGCTGCTTGAAATTGCGGGGCAGCATTACCTGATTCAGCAGCAGGAGCTGGCGATCACCTTCTCCATCGGCATTGCCCTGTACCCCGACGACGGCGACAGCTTTGAGAAGTTGTCCATGAGCGCCGATACCGCCATGTACCGGGCCAAACAGGCCGGGCGCAACGCCTACCGCTTCTTCACTGCCGAGATGCAGTTGGAATCGAGTCGCCAGCTGGAGCTGGAAAACGGCTTGCGCCGGGCGCTGGACCTGAACCAGTTGACGCTGGTGTACCAGCCGCAGGTGTCGCTGGCGGATGGCCGGGTGCTGGGCGTGGAAGCTTTGCTGCGCTGGCAACACCCCACGCTGGGCCAGGTGTCGCCGTTTGAATTCATTCCGGTGGCGGAAGAAAGTGGCCTGATTCTGCCGATTGGCGAATGGGTGCTGAGAACTGCGACGCGCCAGCTGCGCGCCTGGCAGGAAGCCGGACTGCCCGCCTTGCAACTGTCGGTGAACCTGTCGGCGGTGCAGTTCCGCCACGCCAATTTGCCGGATTTGGTGACGCAGGTGCTCCTTGACGCGGGTCTGGCGTCGCGCTACCTGGAGCTGGAGCTGACCGAGAGCGTGGCGATGAATGACCCGTTGGGGGCCATCGCGGTCATGAACAATCTGTCCCAGCGCGGTGTACGCATGTCGATTGATGACTTTGGCACCGGCTATTCATCGCTGAGCTATCTCAAGCGCTTCAAGGTCTACAAGCTCAAGATTGACCAGTCCTTTGTGCAGGATATTTCCACCGATCCAGATGACAAGGCGATCGTGGTCGCGGTCATCGCCCTGGCGCGCAGCCTGGGCTTTCAGACCATCGCCGAAGGGGTGGAGACGCAGGGCCAACTGGACTTTCTGCGCCAGCAGGGCTGCGACGAAGTGCAGGGCTATTTTTACAGTCGGCCCTTGCCAGCGGATGAATTCGAGGCGTTTGTGCGGCAACACGTGTGTTGAAGCCCCGGTGACTCTGCGCGGCGGGCGCTCTGCGATCGTGACCACATGCTTGCTATATATCCGGCCTGATAGCGGACACCGACCCGCAAGCGTCGCTGTGAGGCTGTGGGCTTGGGTTGGCTTGGGTTGGCATTTCTAACGTTCTTACCCCCACTCACTCACCCCCGCCTCTCTCTCGCCCCGCCGGGCGAAAGAGAGGAGCCAACCGCCACATTTGGCCGCGTTCTTGAAGGTGGGAAAGAGGTGCGCATGGGCACGCTGCCATCAAACTGGGGGCGCGGGTTTTTGATCGATTACACGCAGGCTGGGGCCAATTGCCGTTGAGACAGCGCTTGATCTGAGCGGGCGGTTTCTGGGCGGTAAATCGAGAAATCCGGGGCAGGCCAGCTGATACGACGCCGAATTTGGCTATAGCGACTGGTCGCTGCGTTGCTTTCACTTTGAGGCCAGCGCGCAGTGGTGCACGGAGTTCCCACCTTCAAACACGCGGCCAAATGTGGCGGTTAGCTCCCTTTCCGCCCCGGCGGGGGTGGAGAGGGCTGGGGTGAGGGGGGGAATACAACACCTGAAAAACAAGAACGCCGCCAAATAAGCAATGACCAACCAACCAACCAACCAAAGTAGTCCAATAAAAAATATAGCAATAAACCTATATTACACGTGGGCTAGAGCCCTAAAACCTATAAATTCTCCGGGTTCAAGGTCTCACAGCAGCCGCTTCAAATAACGCCCGGTGTAGCTGGCCGGGTTGGCGGCCAGGTCTTCGGGTGTGCCGATGCCCACCACCTGCCCGCCGCCAGCGCCGCCTTCGGGCCCCATGTCAATCAGCCAGTCGGCGGTCTTGATCACATCGAGGTTGTGCTCGATCACCACGATGGTGTTGCCGGCATCGCGCAACTGGTGCAAGACCTTGAGCAGCAGGTCGATGTCGGCAAAGTGCAGGCCGGTCGTGGGTTCGTCCAGGATGTAGAGCGTGCGCCCGGTGTCGCGCTTGCTCAGCTCCAGCGCCAGCTTGACGCGCTGCGCCTCGCCGCCCGACAGCGTGGTGGCCGACTGCCCGAGACGGATGTACGACAGGCCCACGTCCAAGAGCGTGTGCAGCTTGCGCGCAATGTTGGGTACTGCTTTGAAATACTCATGCGCCGCTTCGACCGTGAGCTCCAGAATTTGCGCGATGTTTTTGCCCTTGTACAGCACCTCCAGCGTTTCGCGGTTGTAGCGCTGACCGGCGCAGACGTCGCAAGGCACGTAGACGTCGGGCAAGAAATGCATCTCGACTTTCACCATGCCGTCGCCCTGGCAGGCCTCGCAGCGCCCGCCGCCGCTGGACTGGCTCACGTTGAAGCTGAAGCGCCCCGGCCCGTAGCCGCGTTCGCGCGCCATCGGCACCTCGGCCATCAGCTCGCGGATCGGCGTGAACAGGCCGGTGTAGGTGGCTGGATTGCTGCGCGGCGTGCGCCCGATCGGTGACTGGTCGACATTGATGACCTTGTCAAAGTGCTCAATGCCCTCGATCGCCTCATGCGCAGCCGGCTCCTCGTGCGCGCGGTACAGCGTGCGCGCCACCGCGGCGTAGAGCGTGTCATTGACCAGCGTGGATTTGCCCGAGCCCGAGACGCCGGTGACGCAGGTGAACAGGCCGACCGGAAACTCAACGTCGACGCCCTGCAGGTTGTGGCCGCTGGCGCCGATCACTCGCAGGGACTGCAGCTTGCCTTGCGTGGCCCGATGCAGGGCCTCGCGTTCGGCGCGGCGCACGGCGGCCGGGCTGGGCGCGTGGTGCGCCGATTTGTATTTGTCCGGCGAGTGCGCCGTCTGGACGGTGGGCAGCCAGCGCGTGCGTTGGAGCGGCACTGCAATCTGCAGCGTGTGCGCCAGGTACTGGCCGGTGAGGGACGCCGGGTTGGCCTTGACCTGCTCGAAGGTGCCCTGCGCCATCACGCGCCCACCGTGCAGGCCAGCGCCCGGCCCCATGTCGATGATGTGGTCCGCCGCGCGCATCATGTCTTCGTCGTGCTCGACCACCAGCACGCTGTTGCCGATGTCGCGCAGGTGTTTCAGGGTGCCGATCAGGCGGTCGTTGTCGCGCTGATGCAAGCCAATGCTGGGCTCGTCCAGCACGTACATGACACCGGTCAGGCCGGAACCAATCTGGCTCGCCAGGCGGATGCGCTGCGACTCGCCGCCCGATAGCGTCTCGGCGCTGCGGTCCAGGCTCAGGTAATTGAGCCCGACGTCATTGAGAAACTTCAAGCGCAGACCGATCTCGCGCACGACCTTGCTGGCGATCTCGCCCTTGGCGCCGTGCATGGTCAAGGCACTGAAATACTCAAAACTGTCGCGCAGCGTCAAGTGGCTGAGCTCGAAAATGGCGCGCGCCTGCGCGCCCTCGCCAATCTTGACGTGGCGCGCCTCCAGTCGCAGCCGGGCACCGCCGCATTCCGGGCAGGGCTGGGTGCTGCGGTAGCGCGCCAGATCTTCGCGCACCACGGCGGAATCGGTCTCGCCGTAGCGCCGCTGCATATTGGGGATGATGCCTTCGAACGGGTGCTTCTTGCTCACCTTCTTGCCAGCCGATGACCCAGAGTCCATGACGTAGCTGAACTTGATGTCTTCCTCGCCCGAGCCAAACAGCACGGCGTGTTGCACCGTTGGCGCCAGCGATTCAAAGCCCTGCTCAATGTCAAACTGGTAATGCGCCGCCAGGCTCTCCAGCATCGCAAAGTAATAGGCGTTGCGCCGGTCCCAGCCTTTGATGGCGCCGCTGGCCAGGCTCAGCGTGGGGAAAGCCACCACCCGCGCCGGGTCAAAAAAATCATTCGCGCCCAGGCCGTCACAGGCTGGGCAGGCGCCGACCGGCGAGTTGAAGGAAAACAACCGGGGCTCGAGCTCGGCAATGGAGTAGTTGCAGACCGGGCAGGCAAACTTGGCGTTAAATATATGCTCAACTGGCCGCTGGCCCACGTCTTTATTGGCTATATTGCTATCTATTTCTACAGCAATGGCGCGCCCGTTGGCCAGGCGCAGGGCGGCCTCAAAGCTCTCGGCCAGGCGCTGGCGCAGATGCTCAAAGTCGGTTTGCGCGGCGCGTCGTGCGGCGTCGGGCGCAGCCTCGCTGGTGGTGTCGGCGTTGCTTTCAGTGTCGCCGTCTGAGCTGGCGCTTGCCAGCGGCGCTGGTGCGTGGCGCACCTTGATGCGGTCAATCACCACGTCAATGTCGTGCTTCTCGGTCTTTTTGAGCGCGGGCAGGTCCTCTGCGTCAAAGGCCTCTCCGTCGATCCGAAAGCGCACATAACCCTGCGCCTGCATGTCGGCAAATACGTCCACGAACTCGCCCTTTTTCTCGCGCGCCAGCGGCGCCAGGATCATCAGCCGGGTGTCAACCGGCAGCGCCAGCACGGCGTCCACCATCTGGCTCACGGTCTGGGACTGCAGCGGCAGATCGTGCACCGGGCAAAACGGCGTGCCGGCGCGCGCAAACAGCAGCCGCAGGTAGTCATGAATCTCTGTCACGGTGCCGACTGTGGAGCGCGGGTTGTGGCTGGTGGCTTTTTGCTCGATCGAGATCGCGGGCGAGAGGCCCTCGATCAGGTCCACATCGGGCTTGTCCATGAGCTGCAGGAACTGGCGCGCGTAGGTCGACAGGCTCTCGACATAGCGGCGCTGGCCTTCGGCGTACAGCGTGTCAAAGGCCAGGCTGGACTTGCCCGAACCGGAGAGGCCCGTGATCACCACCAGCTGGTTGCGCGGGATGTCGAGGTCGATGTTCTTGAGGTTGTGCGTGCGCGCCCCCCGGATGCTGATGTTCTGCAGCTGCAGCGCCCGGCCCAGGTAGCGCCCCTCTGGCTGGGGTTCAAGGGCGTTGTCGTGGGTTAAGTTCAAGGTGAAATCTGGTCGGGGAAACCTGCCATGATAGTCAAAGCGGGTTGGCTTGGCACTTTTGCCTTGATGCGGCGTACGCCAGAATGCCTGCAATTGAGCAACCAGTGGATTGCCAGCGACACCAGCACCAGGTCGTCAACGGCCCCAAGCAGGGTCAGGCGCTTCAACCTGTCAGGCACGTTCGAAGTCAATAAAACTCTTCTCCGCATCCACCGCCAGCAACCTGACGCGCGCCGTATCGCCCACGTCCAAGCCTTCAAAACCGCGCACCACCCGGCCTTCGAGCATGGGGCTGCTGATGCGCACGAAAGTGCCCTTGGCGGCAGCGCCCGTGATCAGGGCGTCAAAGACCTCGCCAATGCGCCCTTGCAAGAGCCACGCGCCTGCGGCTTTCAGCACCTGACGCTCGACCTTGCTGGCGTTGTCTTCCTGCAGCGTGCAGTGCCGGGCAATTTCGGTGAGTTGTTCGGGCGAATAGGGCGACGCCTCGCCCGCAATGGCGGCTTTGAGCAGGCGCTGCGTCACCAGATCGGGAAAGCGTCGGTTGGGCGCGGTGGAATGCGCGTAGTCATTCACGGCGAGCCCGAAATGGCCCAAGTCCACTGTGCCCGCGGCACCGGCCGGCCCAGCAGGTGCGACCGCGTACTCGCCCGAGCCCAGCAGCTTCACCACTGCCAGGGATAGATCGGCAAAACCAGCCGGGTCGGCCAGGCGGCGCGCGCTCAGGAAACGGTCAAGCGCCAGCGCATCGGGCGTGGCTGGCAACTGCACGTCGTGGCTTGCCGCCAGCAGGGCGATGCGGTCCCAGCGGCGCGGCGCTTGCAAGTAGCGGCGCAGCGACGCAAGGCCCTTGTCCGCCAGATACCGCGCCGTCGCGCCGTTGGCCGCGATCATCAGGTCGGCGATCAGGTCCATGGCACGGTTTTTCACGTCGGGGCGCAGGTCCACCAGTTGCCCGTCCTCAAACACCGGGCGGGCGGACGCCGTGTTGACATTCAGCGCGCCGCGCGCCTGGCGCCATTGCCGCAACCGGCCGGCCAGGGTGTCGTGCAGACGAAGCTGGTCCTCCAGTCCCGGCACGCTGCTCATCTGCGCTGGTGCGGGCGCCGCGCCGTCCAGCCATGCCGACACGCCGTCGTAGCTGAGCTTGGCGCGGTTGCGCACCGCCGCCCGGTAGACGCTGGAGGCCGACACCGTGCCGTCCGCTTCCACCTGCATCTCGACCACCACCGCCAGGCGCTCCTGGCCTTCACGCAGCGAGGTGAGGTCGGTGGACAGCACCTGCGGCAGCATCGGGAACACACCGGCGGCCGTGTAGACCGAGGTCGTGTTGGCCGCCGCATGCCCATCCACCGCGCCGCCGGGCCGCACCAGCGTGTCGACATCTGCCACCGCCACCAGCAGGCGCGTGGCGCCGTCGGGCAGCGCTTGGGCCACGCTCAGCTGGTCCAGGTCGCGCGTGTCGTCGTTGTCGATGGAAAACCAGGTCAGGTGGCGCAGGTCGAGGATGGCGCTGTTGTGCTCACGACTGGCCTGGCGCGCGGCCTCGGCCTCTTGCAGGGCCTGTGGCGCAAAGGCAGGCAGCAGGCCCCGGGTGCGCATGGCCAGGGCGGCGATTTGGTGAAGGTTGATGGGGTTGATGGGGCTCATGGGATGTTCGTGGTTGAGTCGACCCAATGTAACCGCCGGCTCGCCTTGGCGCAGATCGGGGACAATGACCCGGTTTTATCGGCTGCCATTTTTGGCTTGGTGTATTGGGGAGTCCTGTTTTGTCCAAGATGAATACCACGGTGGCGGGAAAAGGCGCTGTTGCCACCTATGCGATGACGCCGGTCGAGTTGCGCGCCAGTTTTTCGCTGGCCAGCATTTTTGCCCTGCGCATGCTCGGGCTGTTTTTGATCTTGCCGGTGTTCGCCATTGAAGCCGCCAAATACCCCGGTGGCGACGATCTGGCCCTGATCGGCCTGACCATGGGGCTATATGGCCTGACCCAGGCGATGCTGCAATTTCTGTACGGCATGGCCTCGGACCGGCTCGGGCGCAAGCGCGTCATTATTTTCGGCCTGTTGCTGTTTGCCATCGGCAGCTTTGTCGCCGCCTGGGCACCGAGCCTGACCTGGCTGGCGATCGGGCGGGCGCTGCAGGGCGCCGGTGCCGTCTCGGCGGCGGTGACCGCGTTGCTGGCCGATCAGACGCGCGACGAGGTGCGCACCAAATCGATGGCGCTGGTGGGGATCAGTATCGGCCTGATGTTTGCGCTGTCGCTGGTGGCTGCGCCTTTGCTGGTGGCTGTCGTCGGGCTGAACGGGCTGTTTGCCGTGACCGGCACGCTGGCGCTGGCAGGCATCGCGGTGGTGATCTGGTGGGTGCCGGCCGAGCCACTCAAACATAAGAACATGCCGCGCGGCGGTTTGATGGAGGTGCTGCGCCTGCCCGCGTTGCTGCGGTTGAACTTTGGCGTGTTTGTGCTGCACGCGGTGCAACTGGCCATGTGGATGGCGGTGCCCGCCATGCTGGTGCAGGCCGGCCTGTCGCGCGAGCATCACTGGTGGGTCTACCTGCCGGCGGTGCTGGGCTCGTTCATCGTCATGGGCGGCTCACTGTTTCAACTGGAAAAGCGCGGTTATCTGCGGGTCGTGTTTCTGACCTCGATTGCTTTGGCGGCGGCAGTGCAACTCGGGTTCTTGTGGTTGGCCTCAACCACTCCCAGCGTGGCGTTGATGGGGACACTGCTGTTTGTGTTCTTCTACGGATTCAATGTGCTCGAGGCGAGTCAGCCGAGCATGCTGTCGCGGCTGGCCCCTGTGCATGTTCGCGGCGCCGCCATCGGGGTCTACAACACCTTGCAGTCCTTGGGTTTTTTTGCCGGGGGCGTCATGGGTGGCTGGTTGATGAAGCATGTGGGCGCGCTGGGCTTGTTCGCGGTATGCGCCGCTCTCATGGGGCTGTGGCTCGTGGTGGCGTGGCCGATGTCGGCGCTGGCCGTGAACCCACCGGGACAGGCGCCAAAGGCTGGATAATGAAGCCTGAAATCCGGTGGGATCGACCCAGCTACGTCAATTAAGGAACAAACATGGCATCCGTTAACAAAGTCATTCTCGTGGGCAACCTGGGGCGCGACCCTGAAGTCCGTTACCTGCCCAGTGGCGATCCGGTCGCCAACATCACCATTGCCACCAGCAGCAAGTACAAAGGCAAAACCGGCGAGATGGTCGAAGAAACCGAGTGGCACCGTGTCACCTTTTTTGGCAAACTGGCCGAGATCGTGGGTCAATATCTGAAAAAAGGCCGCTCCGTCTACGTCGAAGGCCGCATCAAGACGCGCAAGTACACCGACAAGGATGGCATCGAAAAATACGCCACCGACATCATCGCCAATGAAATGCAGATGCTCGGTGGTCGTGAAGGCATGGGCGGCCCGTCCGACGACGATGAAGGCGCCAGTGGCGGCTATTCCCGTCCGGCACCGGCATCGCGTCCGGCAGCGCCGGCTCAGGGTGCTCGTCCGGCACCGGCACCAGCGCAGGCCAAGCCGTCGAGTGGTTTTGATGACATGGATGATGACATCCCGTTTTAAATAGCGTGTTGAGGCGCCTGCGGTCATGAATCAACCCTACGTGCCGCCGCCGCCCGTGGGTCCGCAGGCGCTGATGGTGGCACTGGGGCCGCGTGATCCCTTTCGTTGGCTGGTCGCCGGCTGGCGCGATCTGCTGGCGCACCCGGCCATCGGCCTCTTTTACGGTGTTTGTTTCTGGCTGATGGCCCGCGCCTTGGCGGCCGTGTTCAGGGCCAGGCCCGAATACACCCTGTCATTGGTCTCTGGCTGCCTGCTGCTGGGGCCGTTCCTGGCGATGGGCCTGTACGAGGTCAGCCGGCGTCGCGAGCAGGGTCTACCGCCCGATCTCAAGAGCTCGCTCACCTGCTGGGCCGCACATATCCGCAGCATGAGCATGCTCGTGTTGGTGCTCATTGTGCTGGAACTGCTCTGGGGTCGCGCCTCGCTGGTCGTGTTTGCGGTGTTCTTCAATACCGGCATGCCATCCAATACCGGCGTGATGGAGGCCGTGTTCAACCCCGACAACTGGGAGTTTGTCGCGGTCTACCTGGCCGTCGGCGGGGCATTCGCCGCGCTGGTTTTTTCTATTGCCGTGGTGTCGATCCCGATGATTCTGGACCGCGACACCGACGCCATCACGGCCGCCATTCACAGCATGCGCGTGGTTTTTGCCAATCCGGGTGTGCTGCTGCTGTGGGGCGTTGTGATCACCGCCCTTGTCATGCTGGCGCTACTGCCCTGGGCCTTGGGCCTGATCGTGCTTGGCCCCCTGCTCGGGCATGCCAGTTGGCACGCCTACCGCGGTGCCGTCCTCTGGCAGGAATTGCCGGCGGCGCCAACGCCAGAGGCGGGCCTGAACAGCTGATCGCTGCCGGCTCCGTCGCCGCCAGGCCCGCGCAGCCTGCGGGTTGCGCGGGCTTTCTATCGGCTATTTTTCAAGCCCGCTTGTACTGTGGGGGGTATATTGATATACTCCGCACAGTATATTTTCGAGGTGCCCCCATGAGTTTGTTTTCATCGCCCAACGCCGTTCGTTTGACCAGGCCCGCACGCCGCCTGTCGCCGTGGTTCGCCGCCTTGGTTATGTCAGTTGCCGCCGCGCAGGGCGGGATCCAGGTGCCGGTGGTGCCAGCCCAGGTGAAGTCGGTCGGCATCGGGTTTCAACTCGATGGCGTGGTGCAGCCGGTCAAGCAGAGCACGGTTTCGGCGCAGGCCAGCGGTCGCATTGCGAGCCTGCTGGTTAAGGCCGGAGACAAAGTGCGCGCCGGGCAGGTGCTGGCCACGGTGGATGACCGCGAGGCCCAGACTGGCGTGCAAAGCAGCCAGGCGCAGTTGGCGCAGGCGCAAGCGGGCTTGCACAACGCCCAGGCCAACTTTGATCGCACGCGCGATCTGCGCGCCAAGGGCTTTGTCAGTGCTGCCGCACTCGACACCGCCGATGCGCAGCTCAAGGGTGCGCTGGCCGGGCGCGATCAGGCTGGCGCTGGCGCCCGCCAATCGGCCTTGGCGCAGGGCTTCACCCGCGTGACGGCTCCATTCGACGGCTGGGTGCTGCAGACGCACGCTGAAGCGGGCGACCTGGCCGTGCCAGGCAAACCCCTCTTGAGCCTGTACGCGCCGCTGCCGATGCGGGTGGTGGTGCAGGTGCCAGTGTCGCGCTCCGCTGCCGCGCGGACCGCTGGTGCGGTTGAACTGCTTTTGCAGGACGGTGCGGGCGCGGGCCAATGGCAGCGTCCGGTGTCCATCAGCACCGTGCCGACGGCCGATCCGGTTTCGCAAACGATTGAATGGCGCCTTGAGTTGTCGGCCGAGGCTGCCAAGAACTTGTTGCCGGGTCAGCAGGTGCGGGTGCGTTTTGCCGGGGGGCAAGCCCAGCGCATGCTGGTGCCAGGCCGTGCCGTGCTGCGCCGGGGTGAGTTGACCGCTGTTTATGTGGCGTCCGGCACGGGCTTTGTGCTCAAGGCGGTGCGTCTCGGTGCCGATCACGGGGACGAAGGGGTCGAAGTGGTGGCGGGATTGAGTGCCGGCGACCGCGTGGCGCTGGAACCGGTCAAGGCCGGCTTGGCCGGGGCGCAAGTCGCGGCACCCGCACCTGGAGCCAAGTGACATGTCCATGACCCCCAAACCCTTAGGCGTCTCCGGGCGCATTGCAGCGGCCTTTCAGGGCAACGCTCTCACGCCCTTGCTGGCATTGGTTGCGCTGTTGCTGGGCTTGTTTGCGGTGTTGGTGACGCCGCGCGAGGAAGAGCCGCAGATCAATGTGACGATGGCCAACGTGCTGATTCCCTTTCCCGGGGCCAGCAGTGCCGATGTGCAGAGCCTGGTGGCACGCCCGGCGGAGCAGGTGCTGAGTCAGATTGCTGACATTGAACACACCTATTCGGTGGCACGACCCGGTCTGGCGATACTGACTGTTCAGTTCAAGGTGGGGGTGCCGCGCACGGAGGCGTTGGTGCGTTTGTATGACGTGCTCAACGCCAACCAGGACTGGCTGCCGCGCGACCTGGGTGCGCTGGCGCCGATTGTCAAGCCCAAAGGCATTGACGATGTGCCGGTGCTGGGCGTGACCTTGTGGAGCCGCGATACCTTGTCGGCCTTTGAGCTGGAACGGGTGGCGCATGCGGTCGAGGCTGAAATCAAGAGCGTGCCCGGCACGCGGGAGGTGCAGACCATCGGCGGCCCGGGCCGGGCTGTGCAGGTGTGGCTGGACCCGGTGCGCCTGCGCGAGCGCGGTGTTGACCTGCTCGCGCTCAAAGCCTCGCTCGGCGCGTCCAATTTCGGGATGACCTCCGGTGCGGTGCTCGACACCACGGGCAAATCGGTCCAGATGCTGAACGTCGAGACCGGCGAGTTCTTGCGCTCCGAACAGGATGTAGGCGACCTGGTGGTGGGCGTGAGCAAAGGTCTGCCGGTCTATTTGCGTGAGGTGGCCCGCATTGAGACCGGCGCCCAACTGCCGCAGCGTTATGTCTGGTTCACGCCGGGGGTCGGAAGCTCGACCGTCCCTGCCGCCACGCCGGCCAGCGCGACACTCGGGCCGGCTGCGCTTGCCGCCGGCAGTGTCTACCCCGCGGTGACGCTCAGCGTGACCAAAAAACCGGGTCAAAACGCGGTCGATGTGTCGCGCGCGGTGCGGGACCGCATTGAGTCCCTGCGCAACACGGTGATCCCGTCCAACATCGAAACCAGCATCACGCGCGACTATGGTGAAACCGCCGCCGAGAAGGCCAACAAGCTGATGCAGAAACTGGCGTTTGCGACCGGCTCGGTGATCTTGCTGGTCGGTTTTGCCCTGGGACGGCGTGAAGCGGTGATTGTCGGCGCGGCCGTGATCCTGACGCTGATGGCGACGCTGTTTGCCTCCTGGGCCTGGGGCTTCACGCTCAACCGGGTCTCGCTGTTCGCCCTGATCTTCTCCATCGGCATCCTGGTTGATGACGCCATCGTGGTGGTCGAGAACATTCACCGGCACCAGCAGCTCTCGCCCGATGCCACTTTGAAAGACATCATTCCGCGTGCCGTCGATGAGGTCGGCGGCCCGACCATTCTGGCCACGCTGACGGTGATTGCCGCCTTGCTGCCGATGGCCTTTGTGTCGGGGCTGATGGGGCCCTACATGAGTCCGATCCCGATCAATTCGAGCTTGGGCATGGCGATTTCGCTGGCAATTGCGTTCACGGTCACGCCCTGGCTGGCGCTCAAACTGATGAAGCCGCACAGCCATGTCGCTGGTGAGCATGGCGGCGCCCAAACCAAGGGGCTGGGCCCCAAGCTGCAGAAGCTGTTCAGCGGGGTGCTGGGCCCGTTCCTGGAAAGCGGGCGCAAGCGCTGGCTGCTGCTGGCCGGTATTCTGGTGGCATTGCTGCTCTCGGTGGGCCTGACCCTGGTGGAAGCGGTGGTCATGAAAATGCTGCCCTTTGACAACAAGAGCGAATTTCAGGTGGTGGTGGAAATGCCGGCGGGCACACCGCTGGAAGATACCGCGGCCACCCTGCATGAGTTGGGCGCCTTTTTGGCGCAACAGCCGGAAGTGCTGAACCTGCAAGCCTATGCGGGGACCGCCTCGCCGATCACCTTCAACGGGCTGGTGCGCCAGTACTATTTCCGCTCGGATGCCGATCAGGGCGACCTGCAGGTGAACCTGGTGGACAAGCACCATCGCAGTGAGAAAAGCCATGTGATTGCGCAGCGCCTGCGCGTTGATCTGGAGAAAATTGGCATCAAGCACAAGGCCCGCATCAAAGTGGTGGAGGTGCCGCCCGGTCCGCCGGTGATGTCGCCCTTGGTGGCTGAGGTTTATGGCCCGGATGAAGCCGGACGCCAGCAACTGGCCGCTCGCCTGGCGCAGGCCTTTGCCGCCACGCCCGATATCGTGGGCATTGACACCTCGCTCAAGGAAAACGCACCGCGTGCCTACCTTCGCGTGCGGCGCCAGCGTGCCGAGTCGCTGGGCATCCCGGTGGCGGTCATTGCGCAGACCGCTGCCATGGCTTTGTCCGGGGTCGATGCGGCGTATCTGCACGACGGTCAGAGCAAATACCCGGTGCCGGTGCGCCTGCAGTTGCCGCTTGAATCCCAGGTGGGGTTAGACGCGCTGCTAGCGATGCCGCTGCGCGCGGCTAACGGCCAGATGGTGCCCTTGAGCGAACTGGTGCAGGTCGAGCGCGGCGTGATTGACAAGTCCTTGTTCACCAAGGACCTCAAGGGCGTGAGCTACGTGTTCGGCGACATGGCCGGCAAGCTCGACTCGCCCTTGTACGGTCTGGCTGCCATTCGCAGCAAGTTGGCCGATGCCGCCTTGCCGGGCATGGGCGAGCTGGGTGAATACTGGATCAATCAGCCTAAAGACCCGTACCGCCAGTACGCGTTGAAGTGGGATGGTGAATCGCAGATCACCTATGAGACCTTCCGGGACATGGGCGCCGCCTATGGCGTCGGGCTGATCCTGATTTATCTGCTGGTGGTGGCGCAATTTCGCAGCTACTTGACGCCGCTGGTGATCATGGCGCCGATTCCGCTCACCATCATTGGCGTAATGCCGGGCCATGCGCTGCTGGGCGCGCAATTCACCGCCACGTCGATGATCGGCATGATCGCGCTGGCCGGCATCATTGTGCGCAACTCCATTTTGCTGGTCGACTTTATCGAGCTGCAGGTCGAGCACGGCATGGCTTTCAAGGCCGCGGTGGTGAACTCGGCCGCAGTGCGGGCGCAGCCGATTGCGCTGACCGGCCTGGCGGCCATGATCGGCGCCTTCTTCATTCTCGATGACCCGATTTTCAACGGCCTGGCCGTGTCGTTGATTTTTGGCATTCTGGTGTCCACCCTGCTCACGCTGGTGGTCATCCCTGTGCTCTATTACGCCATGTACCGCAAGCGTATGGAATCGCGCGAAGACGCGAATTCTTCTCTCGTTAAGCCTTAATTCAACCTAGAACAGCAGGAGACAAACCATGGCTCATATCGTCATCATGGGTGCCGGCATTGGCGGCATGCCCGCCGCGTACGAAATGCGCGAAATGCTCACCAAAGAGCACCGCGTCACCGTCGTCAACGCGACCGACTATTTTCAGTTTGTGCCCAGCAATCCGTGGCTGGCGGTCGGCTGGCGCCAGCGCGAGGACATCACGCTGCCGATTGCCCCGTACCTGCAGCGCAAAGGCATCGGCTTCATCGCCAAAGCGGTGACCCAGATCGACCCGCTGAGCAACCGGCTGACGCTGCTCGGTGGCGACACGCTGGACTATGACTATCTGGTCATCATGACCGGCCCCAAGCTCTCGTTCAGCGAAGTGCCGGGCGCCGGCCCCCTCAAATCAGGTGGCGGTGGTTTCACCCACTCGGTGTGCAGCGTCGATCATGCGCAGGAGTTCTTTGCCGATTACCAGAGCTTCCTGGAGACCCCGGGCCCGGTGGTGATTGGCGCCATGCCGGGTGCCAGTTGCTTTGGCCCAGCCTATGAATTTGCCTTCATTCTCGACACCGACCTGCGCAAACGCAAACTGCGCAACAAGGTGCCCATCACCTTTGTCACCAGCGAGCCGTACATCGGCCACCTGGGTCTGGGCGGTGTCGGTGACAGCAAGTCGATGCTGGAGTCGCAGTTGCGCGGACGCGACATGAAGTGGATCACCAATGCCAAGACCACGCGGGTCGAAGACGGCAAGATGTTTGTCACGCAACTCGACGACCTGGGTGCGGTGTATAAAGAGCATGAGGTTCCCTTCAAGCTGTCCATGATGCTGCCCGCCTTCAAAGGCGTGGATGCGGTGGCCGCCGTGCCGAACCTGTGCAACCCGCGCGGTTTCGTGCTGATTGACGAGTTCCAGCGCAGCAAGGCCTATAGCAATATTTTCTCGGCCGGCGTATGTGTGGCGATCCCACCGGTGGAGGTCACACCGGTGCCCACCGGCACGCCCAAGACCGGCTACATGATCGAAAGCATGGTGACGGCGATCGTGCACAACATTGCCGACGAACTGGCCGGCAAGCCGGTCACCGCCAAGGGCACCTGGAACGCCATCTGCCTGGCCGACATGGGCGACACCGGCGCCGCTTTTGTCGCCTTGCCGCAGATCCCGCCGCGCAACGTGAACTGGTTCAAGATGGGAAAATGGGTGCACTTGGCGAAAATTGCGTACGAGAAATACTTCATGCGCAAGATCAAAAAGGGCAGCTCTGAGCCGATCTATGAAAAATACATCCTCAAACTTTTGGGCATCGTGCGGGTCAATAAGTAGTTTGGCGCGTTGGTCTTTTTAATAATTTTTTAACTTCAGGAGTTTCACCATGACAGTGCAGCGTTACATCGTTGTTTTTGCCGGTTTGTTCATCATGATTTCATTGGCGCTGGGCGTTGAGGGCAGCCCCTTGTTCGTCAGCAAATGGGCGCTGGCCTTCACCGCTTTTGTCGGTCTCAATCTGTTTCAGTCGGGATTCACCAATTTTTGCCCCCTGGGCATCATCCTCAAGAAGCTGGGCGTGCCCGAGTCAAAAATTGGCTGTGCCAACTGAGATTGGAAAAAAGGATTCGGCAGGGCGAGCTCTGCCTCCGCAACTTAAGGAATCACCCATGACTGTCTTGACGGACGCTGACGCCCGCACTGAGGTGCTCAACCGCCTGCGCCGGGCTGAAGGTCAGATTCGCGGGGTGCAACGCATGATCGAAGAAGGCGAGAGCTGCCTCAAGATCGGCCAGCAATTCTCGGCCGTGCGCAAGGCGCTCGACAGCACCTATTTGCGCCTGACCATGTGCTTCATGGAGCAGGAACTGGCCAGTTGTCTGCAGCCCGATGAGTCGCAAAAGTCGAATATGGACGCGATGCTCAAAGATATGGAGGCCTTGCTGTCGCGCATGGGTTGATCGGGTCTATAAGAAAAATCAGGCTAGCCCGCGTCCATTCTACTTATATCGCTATCATTAATATAGTGAATAGAGCCCTGAGTCAGGCGGCAATCACGCCACCGCCCAGGCATACCTGGCCGTCATACAGAACCGCCGACTGCCCCGGTGTGACGGCCCACTGGGGCTGCGCAAAGTTCAGGCTGAAACCCTCGCCCGCACCGGCTGCCAGTGTGCACGGCGCGTCAAGCTGGCGGTAGCGGGTCTTGGCGCTGAACCGGCCCGCTTGCGGGGCCGCGCCCGCCACCCAGCTGGCATCCTGCGCCGTCAATTGGAACGACTGCAGCCATGGGTGATCATGCCCTTGCACCACCCACAGCGTGTTGCTTGCCATGTCTTTGCGCGCCACAAACCAGGGCGCGTGCTCGCCGCCGCCGCGTTGCGCGCCTTTGGCCTTGAGACCGCCAATGCCCAAGCCCTGGCGCTGCCCCAGCGTGTAGAAACTCAGGCCCACATGCTCGCCGATGGTGCGACCTTTATCGTCCTTGATAGCGCCCGGCTCCTTGGCAATGTAGCGGTTCAAAAAATCACGGAATGGTCGCTCGCCAATGAAGCAGATGCCGGTGGAGTCCTTCTTTTTGGCGTTCGGTAGACCAATCTCCAGCGCAATGCGGCGTACCTCAGTCTTGTGCAATTCACCCACCGGGAACAGCGTTTTTGACAGTTGCGCCTGGTTCAACCGGTGCAAAAAATAGCTCTGGTCTTTGGACGGGTCCAGGCCCTTGAGCAGTTCAAAGCGTCCGTCGCCTGCCCGGGCCTGGGCCGCATCGAGCCCGCGACCATCGGTTGCTAGGCAACGCACCCGGGCGTAATGGCCGGTGGCGATTTTCTCGGCCCCCAGGCGCAGCGCATGTTCCAGAAAAGCCTTGAACTTGATTTCGGCATTGCACAGGATATCCGGGTTGGGCGTGCGCCCGCCCTGGTATTCGCGCACGAACTCGGCAAACACCCGGTCCTTGTATTCGGCGGCAAAGTTGACGTGTTCAATCTCGATGCCGATCACATCGGCCACGGCCGCCGCGTCGATAAAATCAATGTTGGAGGAGCAGTAGTCGCTGCCATCGTCATCCTCCCAGTTTTTCATGAAGATGCCGACCACCTCGTAGCCCTGCTGTTTGAGCAGCCAGGCGGTCACGGCCGAGTCCACGCCTCCACTGAGTCCCACCACCACGCGTTGCCCACTGTGTCGCTTGTTCATAGGGCTGAGATTATCCCTGCGCGTCGGCAAGGCGGTTGCCAGGGGCGAAATTCAACCGGTGACGCTGGCGTCGGTCACGACCAGGCTCAAGGGGTAGCGTTTGCCGTCCAGGTAGTCTTCGATACAGCACAGCACCATCGGGCTGCGCAGGCGCGCCTGTGCGGCGCGGATCTCCGCCAGCGTCAGCCAGAGCGTGCGCACGATGCCGACATCAAGGCGGCGCGTCGGATCGGGCGCACCGAGTTCGCCGCAAAAGGCGAAACGCATGTAGGTCACTTCTGCCTGGTGGGCCGGCTGTTGGCGCGACAAATAAACCCCGACCAGCGCCGAGGGAGAAAAAGCATAAGTCGTTTCCTCGAGCGTCTCGCGCGTGCAGGCCTGCTCAGGGCTTTCACCGCAGTCCAGGTGGCCGGCCGGATTGTTCAGACGCAACCCGTCTGCGGTGTGTTCTTCAACCAGCAAAAAACGCCCGTCCTGCTCGATGACGGCGGCGACGGTGACGTTGGGTTTCCAGCGAGTAGTCATGGCGGGATTCTGCCGCAGGCGCTGCGCTTCGGCCCGGAGATTGCCCAGTCATTGATTCAAGTCATGCTTTGCCTGGCCGGTATCGAGGGCAAACTAAGTTAAGCTCTTGGGCGCAGCGTTTGCGGTGGTTTGTGCCACCGGACAGACGCCGGATTCGTCGTTGAAAAATCACAATTTGAGGAGTCGCTTTATGCAAACTGGCGTACCTAACGCGACGGCACCGGGAACTTCCCCGGCGGCCGTTACCCCCGCAACAGCCAAGTCACCGCAACGCATTGGCGTGCCGCGCGAAGTTTTTCCCAGTGAAAAGCGTGTGGCGACCGTGCCCGAGGCGGTGGAAAAACTGATCAAGCTGGGCTTCACTGTTGCCGTCGAATCGGGCGCGGGCGATGCGTCCAACTTCAGCGACGAGGTTTACCGCGCCGCTGGCGCAGAAGTCATCAGCGGAGCGGCCGCACTCTGGGCGGCGTCCGATATGGTGTTCAAGGTGCGTGGCCCGACCCCGGACGAAGTCGCGTTGATGCATGAAGGCCAGGCCTTGGTCAGCTTCATCTGGCCGGCGCAAAACCCCGAATTGATGCAGCAGCTTGCCGCCAAGAAGGTGACCGTGCTGGCCATTGACGCGCTGCCGCGCACCCTGAGCCGCGCCCAGAAGATGGACGCGCTGACCTCCCAAGCCGGTGTCGCCGGCTACCGCGCCGTGATTGAGGCGGCTAACGCTTTTGGCCGCTTCTTCAGCGGCCAGATCACGGCTGCGGGCAAGGTGCCGCCAGCCAAGGTCTTTATTGCTGGTGCTGGCGTTGCCGGACTGGCGGCGATTGGCACCGCAGCCAGCCTGGGCGCCATCGTTCGTGCCAATGACACCCGTGCCGAAGTGGCCGACCAGGTCGTGTCGCTGGGTGGCGAATTCGTCAAAGTCGATTATGTGGAAGAGGGCTCTGGTGGCGGCGGCTACGCCAAGGTCATGAGCGAGGGCTTCCAGCAAGCCCAGCGTGAGATGTACGCCAAACAGGCCAAAGACGTCGACATCATCATCACCACCGCGTTGATCCCTGGCAGGCCAGCGCCCAAGCTCATCACCGCCGAGATGGTTAGGAGCATGAAGCCCGGCAGCGTGATCGTTGACATGGCGGCCGAGCAGGGCGGCAACTGCGAGTTGACCGTGCCCGGCCAGGCGGTTGTGACGCACGGCGTGACCATCGTCGGCTACACCGACCTGGTCTCGCGCCTGGCCAGGCAGTCGTCCACGCTGTACGCCAGCAACCTGTTTCGACTCACCGAGGAACTGTGCAAGACCAAAGACGGCATCATCAACGTCAACATGGAAGACGAGGCCATCCGCGGCCTGACCGTTACCAAGGACGGCAGCATCACCTGGCCGGCGCCAGCGCCCAAGGTGGCGGCGCCTGTCGTCGTTGCGGCCAAACCGGCAGCTGTCGTGGCCAAGCCCAAGGGTGGGCATGGGCAGAGCAGCGAACCGTCTTCCGGCAGCAGCATGGCGATCATGTTCGGTGTGGCTGCGGCCGTGTTCTGGCTCATCGGCGCGAGCGCACCGGCGGCATTTCTGTCGCATTTCACGGTGTTCATTCTGGCCTGTTTTGTGGGCTACATGGTGGTCTGGAACGTCAAGCCTGCCTTGCACACGCCACTGATGAGTGTGACCAACGCCATCAGCAGCATCATTGCCATTGGCGCGCTGGTGCAGGTATCACCGTGGGTTGGCGCGGCCGATCGACCCAATAGCTTGATAAGCTGGGTGGCTGCAGCGGCGATCGTGCTCACGGCGATCAATATGTTCGGCGGCTTTGCCGTCACCCAGCGCATGCTGGCCATGTTCCGTAAATAAGGGAGACGACTCATGTCTGCAAGTTTGGCAACGGTCTCCTATATTGGAGCCACAATTCTTTTCATCCTGAGCCTGGGTGGCTTGTCCAACCAGCAAACCGCCCTGCGCGGCAACCTCTACGGCATGATCGGCATGACCATCGCTGTGCTGGCCACGGTGTTTGGCCCGCAAGTCACAGCCGCCGGTATTCCGTGGATCATCGGTGCCATGCTGATCGGTGCGGCCATCGGTCTGTATGCCGCACGCACCGTGCAGATGACGCAGATGCCCGAGTTGGTGGCACTGATGCACAGCATGGTCGGTCTGGCCGCGATGCTGGTCGGTGTTGCCACTTTCATCGACCCGACCGCGTCCTTCCATCTGGTGGATGGCCAAAGCATCCACTTGTCTTCGGCTGAAGAATCGATCCACAAGATCGAAATCTACATTGGCATCCTGATCGGCGCCATCACGTTCTCCGGCTCGATCGTTGCCTTTGGCAAGCTCTCCGGACGTATCGGTGGCAATCCGCTGCTGTTGCCGGGCCGCCATTGGCTGAATCTGGCAGGGCTCCTGATCGTGATCTATTTTGGGCGCGAGTTCATCAACGCCCATACCATTTCTGACGGCATGTTGCCGCTGATCGTGATGGCGGTGATTGCCCTGCTGTTTGGTATCCACATGGTGATGGCCATTGGCGGCGCCGACATGCCGGTGGTGGTCTCCATGCTCAACAGCTACTCGGGTTGGGCCGCAGCGGCGACCGGTTTCATGCTGTCCAACGACCTACTGATCGTCATTGGCGCCCTGGTTGGCTCCAGCGGTGCAATCCTGTCTTACATCATGTGCAAGGCGATGGCCCGCAGTTTCATCAGCGTGATTGCCGGTGGTTTTGGTACTACCAGTGCCGCCCCGAAACCCGCCGGTGGCGCGGCCCAGCCGGCCGGTGAAGTAACGCCGATCAGCAGCGTCGAAACCGCTGAACTGCTGCGCGAAGCCAAGAGCGTGGTCATCGTTCCTGGCTATGGCATGGCGGTGGCGCAGGCCCAGCACACGGTGTATGAAATCACCAAGTTCCTGCGTGAAAAAGGCGTGAACGTGCGATTTGGTATTCACCCGGTCGCGGGCCGTATGCCCGGCCACATGAACGTGTTGCTGGCGGAAGCCAAGGTGCCTTATGACATCGTGTTCGAAATGGACGAGCTCAACGATGACTTCCCCAAGACCGATGTGGTCATGGTGATCGGTGCCAACGACATCGTGAACCCGGGTGCCCAGGACGACCCGACCAGCCCGATTGCCGGCATGCCGGTGCTTGAAGTCTGGAAAGCCAAGACCTCCATCGTGATGAAGCGCAGCATGGCCTCGGGCTATGCTGGCGTGGACAACCCGCTGTTCTACAAAGAGAACAACCGCATGCTGTTTGGCGACGCCAAGAAAATGCTCGATGAAGTGCTGATTGCATTGAAGTCTTGAGACGTTGCGGGACAGGCCGCAATCAAAGAAATGAAATGGGCCAGCTCTGTCAGCTGAGCCCATTTTTTTCTTCGTGCCCTGTTGATTAGGGGAAACACCCTCACGCGAGTGCGGGTGTTCACGCGAAAATGTTCATTTTTAATCAAGCTTGAGGAAACATCATAATGACCGACCGTATTTGGCTGAACAGCTACCCCAAAGGCGTACCTGCTGACATTGATCCGGGCCAATACGCGTCGATGGTCGAGATGATGGAGGAGAGCTTCAAGAAGTTTGCCGGTCGTACCGCCTACAGTTTCATGGGCAAGGCGCAGACTTATGCTCAGGTTGACAGTTTGAGCCAGGCCTTTGCGGTCTACCTGCAAGGCCTGGGCCTAGCCAAGGGCGACCGGGTTGCCGTGATGATGCCCAACGTGCTGCAGTACCCGATTGCCGTGACCGCGATCCTGCGCGCTGGATACACCCTGGTCAACGTCAACCCGCTGTACACCGCGCGCGAACTGGAGCACCAGCTCAAAGACTCCGGTGCCAAAGCCATTGTCATTCTGGAAAATTTTGCTTCCGTGCTGCAGAAGTGCATCGCCGCGACCCCAGTCAAGCACATCGTTATGTGCGCGATGGGCGACCAACTGGGCCTGCTCAAGGGTGCCCTGGTCAATTATGTGGTGCGCAGCAAGAAGAAACTGGTGCCTGAGTTCTCGCTGCCCAGCGCCGTGCGCTTCAACGCCGCCATTGCCAAAGGCAGCAGCGGAACCCTGAAAAAAGTGGTGCTCAAGCCGACCGATGTGGCGGTGCTGCAATATACCGGGGGCACCACCGGTGTCTCCAAGGGGGCCGTTCTGCTGCACCGCAATCTGGTCGCCAATCTGTTGCAGGCGGATGCCTGGTTCCAGCCGGCGCTGAAAAAGATTCCTGCGGCCGAGCAGATCACTTTGGTTTGTGCCTTGCCGCTGTACCATATTTTTGCCTTCACGGTCGGCATGATGATGTCGATGCGCCTGGGCGGCAAGCTGATCCTGATCCCCAATCCGCGCGACCTGCCCGCCGTACTCAGCGAAATGGCCAAGCACACGATTCATGTGTTGCCGGCCGTCAACACCTTGTTCAACGGCCTGGCCAACCATCCCGACTTCAACAAGGTCAACTGGAGCAATCTGGTCGTGTCCGCAGGTGGCGGAACGGCGGTGCAAAGTGCCGTGGCCAAGCTCTGGTTCGAGAAGACCGGTTGCGCCATTGCCGAGGGCTACGGCCTGAGCGAGACCTCGCCCATTGCGACGTCCAATCCGGTCGACGTCACCGAGTACTCGGGCACGATTGGTGTGCCGGTGTCGAGCACTTATCTGAAACTGCTTGATGACGATGGCAATGAAGTTCGGCCCGGACAATCCGGCGAGATCGCCATCAAGGGCCCGCAGGTGATGGCCGGTTACTGGCAGCGCCCCGATGAGACCGCCAGCGTCATGACGGCCGATGGTTATTTCAAATCGGGTGACATCGGCGTGATGGATGAGCGCGGCTTCTTCAAAATTGTGGACCGCAAGAAAGACATGATTCTGGTGAGCGGCTTCAATGTCTTTCCGACCGAGCTGGAAGACGTGGTGTCCCAGCTCGATGGCGTGATGGAGTGCGCCTGTGTTGGCGTTCCTGATGCCAAATCGGGCGAGGCCGTGAAGCTGGTGATCGTCAAGAAGGACCCGAGCCTGACCGAAGCGCAGGTGCGGGCTTACTGCAAAGAAAACCTCACCGGCTACAAGCAACCCAAGGTCATCGAATTCCGTGCCGAACTGCCAAAAACACCGGTTGGCAAGATCCTGCGGCGCGAACTGCGCGACAAATAACAGGAAAAAGGCGAGCGATGCAAAAGCCAGTTCTTGGCATCATTGGCGGCAGTGGTGTTGAAGACATCGAAGGACTGGCCAACAAGCGCTGGCAACCAGTTGACTCGCCGTTTGGCGCGCCGTCGGACGCGCTGTTGTTGGGTGAGCTCGATGGTCAGCCTTTGGCATTTTTGCCGCGCCACGGTCGCGGCCATCGCATCCCACCGTCTGAGATCAACTACCGCGCCAATATTGACGTGCTCAAACGCGCCGGCGTCACGGATCTGATTTCAGTCAGTGCCGTGGGCTCGCTGCGTGAAGACTTGCCACCCGGTATGTTTGTGATTGTTGATCAGTTCATTGACCGAAGCTTCGCCCGCGAAAAGAGCTTCTTTGGCACCGGGCTTGTGGCTCACGTCTCGATGGCACATCCGGTTTGCAGGCGACTCGGGGATCACCTTGAGGCAGCAGCGGGCAACGCCGGCATCGACGTCGTTCGGGGCGGCACTTACCTGGTGATGGAAGGCCCGCAGTTTTCGAGTCTGGCCGAGTCCAATCTCTACCGCAGCTGGAACTGCGACGTGATCGGCATGACCAACATGCCGGAGGCCAAGTTGGCGCGTGAAGCCGAGTTGTGCTATGCGGCCGTCGCAATGGTCACCGATTTTGATTGCTGGCACCCTGATCACGATGCCGTCAGCGTGGAGGCGATCATCAAGGTGCTGCTGGCCAATGCCGACAAAGCGCGCAGCCTGGTCAAGACAGTGGCGCCGCGCCTGCATAACGACACCACCGCAGCCGCTTGCGGATGCCGCAGTGCGCTTGAGCATGCACTGATCACGGCGCCAGAGGCGCGCGATCAGGCGCTGGTGCAGCGTCTGGACGCCGTGGCTGGCCGTGTGATGGTGCGCTGATGGCGCTCAATCCCAATCCAGGGGAGCTGGCACTGCGCCAAACGATGGTGGCCGCAGCCCGGCAATTGAGCGCCCAAGGCCTCAACCGGGGCGCCACCGGCAATATTGGCGTGCGCTGTGGCGCCGCGTTTTTGGTCACGCCCTCGGGAGTCCCGGCTGAAGACCTGTCGCCCGGGGCGATGGTGTCGATGGATTTTTCGGGTGCCGCCACAGGCCCCGGTAAACCATCGAGCGAGTGGCGTTTTCACCGTGACATCCTCGCCGTGCGGCCGGAGATTGGCGCCGTGGTGCATACGCACGCACGCTTTGCCACGTCACTGGCCTGTCTGCAGCGCGAAGTCCCGGCCTTTCACTACATGATTGCCGTGGCCGGCGGCGACTCGATTCACTGCACGCCCTATGCGATTTTTGGCAGCCAGGAACTATCAAGCCTGGCTTTGCAGGCGCTTCAAGATCGCAAGGCCTGTCTGTTGGGCAACCACGGCATGATTGCCCTCGGTGTCGATCTGGCTGACGCGCTGGCCGTTGCGGTGGAGGTCGAGTCGTTGTGTGAACAGTATTGGACCGCCCTACAACTGGGGCAGCCCAATATCCTCTCTTCCAGCCAGATGAATGCGGTGCTGGAGAAATTCAAAGGCTATGGCCGGGCACAAGGCCTGCAGAGCGCACCGGCTGCTCTAGCCAGCCATCAGGAGTAACTCGGGCATGACACAACAAGGCCTTAGCGAGGCGCCGGCCATCGAGACCCTGCGCTGGGTCGATGGCCATCTGGAGATGATCGATCAACGCGTGTTGCCCGCGCGCTTTGAGTATCTGCCCTATGCCTGTGCCGCGGAGGTTGCGCAAGGCATTCGAACCATGGTGGTTCGTGGCGCTCCAGCCATTGGTTGCGCGGCGGCCTACGGCGTCGCGTTGGAGTCTCTGGCCTTGCGCCACTTGGCACCCGATGCATTTTCCACCGGCATGGAGCGCGGCTTTGAAGTGTTGGCGGCGAGCCGGCCCACGGCCGTCAATCTGTTCTGGGCGCTCGATCGCATGCGTCGTGTTTGGCAAGCTAATGAGCAGCGCAGCGTGGTTGAAGTGGTTGAAGTGGTTGATTGTTTGCTTGCCGAAGCCCAGGAAATAGCCTTTGAGGATGTCCGCATCAATCGCGCCATGGGCGCTCACGGCGCCGCGCTGTTGGCCGACGGCGCCCGCGTGCTGACGCATTGCAACGCGGGCGCCCTCGCAACCGCCGGGCATGGCACGGCGCTGGGTGTGATCCGCTCTGCGGTCGAAGCCGGTAAGCGCATTTCGGTGATTGCAGATGAAACCCGGCCTTTTCTGCAAGGCGCGCGCCTGACCGCCTGGGAGATGGTGCAAGAGAAAATCCCCGTGACTTTGATTACCGACAACATGGCCGGGCATCTGATGAGCCGGGGTGAAATCGATGCGGTCGTGGTCGGCACCGACCGCGTGGCGGCCAACGGCGATGTGGCCAACAAGATCGGCACCTACATGGTCGCGGTGCTGGCGCAGCGCCACGGCATCCCGTTCTATGTGGCGTGTCCGCTGTCCACCATCGATTTGACGATTCCAGATGGCGCCGCCATTCCGATTGAAGAGCGCGCTGCCGATGAAGTCACCGGATTTCGGGACTGCCAGTGGGCCGCCAAGGGCGTCCAGGTCCGAAACCCGGCCTTCGATGTGACACCCTTTGATCTGGTCACGGCACTGATCACCGAAAAAGGCGTGGTGATGAGGCCCGATCAAGCCCGTATTGCAGGGCTTTTCGCTGACTGAAGGTTTACCGGGTGACCGTTCTGGACACTGCCGACACCGGGTCATTCAAACTGCTCGCTCCACGCCGGACGTTGCCATTGGCCGGTTGGGTGTCTGCCATGTGGCGCCTGATTTCGGTGTTGGTGGCGGAGCGATCGTCCAC